>NZ_JAOQJY010000011.1:0-120863 GCF_025567525.1 Gallintestinimicrobium propionicum
TGAGGTGGAAGTGCAGTAATGCATGGAGCTGACAAATACTAATCGGTCGAGGGCTTATCCTGACAGGTTGGGAATGGATGTAAAAGATACAAAAGAGGATTTCAGTGTTCAGTTTTGAAGGTATGAAACAGGGAACTGGACAAATACTTTCAGGTAGGACCCAAGCGAAGGGTCTATTCCTCCTTAGCTCAGTCGGTAGAGCATGCGGCTGTTAACCGCAGTGTCGTTGGTTCGAGTCCAACAGGGGGAGTTAAAAAGCAGCACAGATCGAAAAGACCTGTGTTTTCTTCTGGGAATGCAAATCCAGTGAGAGGTATGTCTGCTTTTACAGTAATCACCTGGCTCCGTGGTCAAGCGGTTAAGACATCGCCCTTTCACGGCGGTAACACGGGTTCGATTCCCGTCGGAGTCATTTCTGACAACATAAGTTGTTTGATTAGGTACCCGTAAGGGTTTTGGACCTTTAGCTCAGTTGGTTAGAGCAACCGGCTCATAACCGGTCGGTCCTGGGTTCGAGTCCCCGAAGGTCCATTTTTGAAATTAGTTAGTTATTTGGCCTAGTGGCTCAGTTGGTTAGAGCGCCGCCCTGTCACGGCGGAGGTCACGGGTTCGAGTCCCGTCTGGGTCGTTTCTTTTAAAAGAAATTATAATTTTATATGCTGGTATGGCGGAATAGGCAGACGCAAGGGACTTAAAATCCCTCGGGGGCAACTCCGTGCCGGTTCAAGTCCGGCTACCAGCACTTTTCTGTAAGGTCTGATTTTGGCATATGCTGAGATTGGATTTTTTTGTTGTTTTATAAAATATAGCATTTTTGAGTGGAGCAAAGGAGCGTTTGTTTCACTTTTTATTCATGACAATAGAATGCTCGCAGAGCGTGCATTCTATTGTCTGTCACAGGAAGATCAAAAAGCCGTCCGAAAGAAAATAGTTTCTGCTCAGACGGCTTTTTATATTAATGATATCTGTTATGAAAATGCCTGTAATTCATACAAGCTGCTTTTACTGAACCGTCCATGCTTCTGCACAGATCGGTGTATCAGCATTGACAGTAATGGTTCCACAGGGACGGTCATCAGGCAGCTCCCAGTAGGCAATGACGGTATCCTGTTTAGCAGAAAGCTCCAGAATGCCGCGGTCAGCGATCAGATGAAGCTCTGTTAAGCCGGCAGGAAGCTGGGTGGCTTTATCTGCACATGTAAAGATACCGGTTGCTGCATCATAGGCGCAGACATTTCCTAAAATGGAGAAGGAAACTTTGCCGGTGCTGCCAAGGGATACGTCAATGCCAACTGCTGCAGGAGAAGTCAGCTCTGCCTGGCAGGATGTGGTGTCAGCTGCGTGGAAGAGTGTGTTCGCTGTTTTTTTTGCATCAAACCATTCATGAACAGGATGCTGTGCAAGAATCCATTCACCATCCTGCTTGATCAGCTCAAGTTCACGGGGCAACGTCAGCATGCCGGTATAGAGACGTTCCGGATTCTGGGTGCGCAGCCACTGAATCAGTACGATGCGGTCAGGTGCGTTATTATAGGTTTGTCCGGCATAAGCGATTTCTGTATAGGAAGCACGTTTGCCGGCGCTGTAGTTGGTAAAGCGGAAGCCGTCAAAATCGCCGATAAAGTATTCACTGGAAGCAGTATAGAAAATCCATTTTTCAGTGCCGTCCGGCGTAGAAATCGGGCGCAGATCGGGGCATTCGTTGGCAGTTTCAAAAGTCAGTTGCTGAGTGATCTCCCAGTGGAGCATATCTGTGGAACGAAGGATGGCATATTCCGTGCCTTTTAAGTAAAGGGACATGATAAATGCTTTGGATTTTTCGTGCCAGTAAACCTTGGGGTCACGGTTGTCTGTTTTGAGAAACGGAACAACTGCTCCCGGAAGCTTCTGCAGAGTGAGACCATGATCGGTGCTGTATGCTGTGTGCTGGGTGTAGTCTTTTCCCTCGCTACAGGCGCTGTCATGGCTGCCGCCGGCTGCGGTATAGAAGAACAGGAGTGCATCCTTGGGAAGGCTTCGATAGAGGTTGCTGTCAGCAACTGCCTGAATTTCATCCCTGTGCTCGTTTGTCAGACCGCAGCCGGAGAAGATGGTTCCCTCTTCATCCGGAAGCATGGCAACAGGAAGCCGTGTCCAGTGGAGCAGGTCTGTACTGGTGGCATGTCCCCAGCTCATATTGTTCCAATTGACACCGAAGGGATTGTGCTGATAATATAAGTGATAGGTTCCATTGTCGTAAACAAGACCATTTGGATCGTTGATCCAGCCTGCGTTGGCTGTAAAGTGGACAGCCGGATGCACTTCGCTGGAGACAGGAAGCTCGTCAGTCTGAGTAACTGCGTCTTCAAAACCTGCAGGAAACTCTGCAGACAGGGTCAGCGTGCGTCCCATCCATTCAGAAACCGGCAGAGGGGAAAGATATTCGTAGGAATAGGTTCCGTTGTCTGCAGCGGCTTCTCCGAAAGGAAAATAAACACATAAAAGAAGCTTTTCGCCGTCAAAAAGTTTCAGGACCCTGGTATCTTTCGGGTGGGATACAACCGGAAGACAGAGAAAAGGATGCTTAATTGTAAGCTGCATATGGAAATCCTCCAATTTTTTTCTTCATCATAAAATGAATGGCGGAAAAAAGTCAATATGGGAAGTGTGGAAAGTACTGTGGGATATCACAGAAAATTGTGAAATAAAAAAGAAGGGTAGAAAACAGGATGAAAACAAAAGGCAAATCCGGTGTTATGGATATGACGCAGGGAAATATGGCGATGCTGATCTTAAGCTTTGCATTGCCGTTGATGTTGGGAAATGTATTTCAACAGTTTTATACGGTGGCTGATACGGCCATTGTGGGAAAAATACTTGGAGTGGATGCGTTGGCAGCACTCGGCACAGTAGAGTCGATAAACTGGCTGGTTCTGGGGACCATTCAGGGAATCACCCAGGGCTTTGGCATCCTTGTTTCCCAGCAGTTTGGTGCCAAAAAAGAGGAGGCGCTTCAGGAAACCATTTTTCATGCGTCTTTTCTGGCAGTAGTGGCGGCGATTTTATTTACCGTTGGTATTCTGATCGGATTACCTGGTTTGGTCGGGATTTTACAGGTTCCTGTTGATATCCGCCCGATCTGTCTGGACTATTTGTATGTGCTCTTTGGTGGTATTCCGCTGATGATGCTCTATAATTTTACTGCGGCTATGCTGCGGGCGTTTGGAGACAGTAAAACACCTCTGACAGCATGTGTTATCGCAGCGCTGTTTAATATTGCGCTGGATTTATATTTTATCCTGGAGCTTGGCTGGGGCGTAAAGGGTGCAGCGCTTGCAACCGTGATCGCCCAGACCCTTGCTTCTGCATATTGTCTGTGGAAGCTGTGCCGGATCGAGGTGCTTGCAGAAAAAAGGAAGGCCGCCAAATGGAGACTTCATGCCGGACTTTGCGGGAAACTGATCTATCTTGGACTACCGATGGCATTTCAGAACCTTGTGATCGCCATTGGAGGCATGATCGTGCAGACTGTGGTAAACAGCTTCGGCGTTGCATTTATCGCAGGCTACACGGCGACGTGCAAGCTTTATGGTATCCTTGAGGTGGCAGCGACCTCCTATGGCTTTGCAATGGTTACCTACACGGGTCAGAACCTCGGTGCGGGAAAAACAGACAGGATCAAGGAGGGAACCAGAATCGGTGTTTTGATCGGTGTGCTGACTTCCTTTGTCATTACCGGACTGATGTTTCTGTTCGGACGAAATATTCTGGGACTTTTCATCTCTTCAGATGCAGCCCAGGGCAGTCAGGCTGCGGTGGTTGCATGGCGCTTTTTGCGGATTATGAGCAGCTTCTTATGGGTACTGTATATTTTACATATCGTCCGCAGCGTGATCCAGGGAATGGGAAATACCGTGATTCCGCTTGTATCCGGAATTTTTGAATTTATCATGAGAACCGGTGCGACGCTGATTTTACCAGTGCTTTTTGGAGAAAATGGAATTTTATTCGCAGAGGTGCTGGCATGGATGGGCGCCGATCTTGTGCTGATTCCGGGATACCTTTATATGCGAAAAAAGCTGCTTTCGGGCAGATCGGACCAAGGTGATGTTCAAAGCGCAGTTTGAAGTTCTGAGAAAGAGAAAAACCAGCCCTACGGCGGGAGGTTCTGACAGGAAGCTCCTGTGCCGCAGGGCTGGTTTTTTTCAGCATCGGTTCTGCTGGTAGTAGCTTAAGAAGTCCGCAATTTTGTCCGCAGATTCCTTAAGTACCTCGATCCGGGGCAGATATACGACCCGGAAGTGGTCAGGCTGCTCCCAGTGGAAGCCTCCGCCATGGATGAGCAGGATTTTTTTGTCGCGCAGAAGATCGAGGGCAAACTGTTCGTCGTTGGTGATATGGAACTTTTTGACGTCGAGCTTCGGGAACATGTAAAAGGCTGCTTTCGGTTTTACAACGCTCAGTCCGGGAATGTCCTTTAATGCCTGATAAATGCACTCACGCTGCTCATAAATCCGTCCGCCAGGCGTTAAATAATTGCTGACGCTCTGGTAGCCGCCGAGGGCAGTCTGGACGATGGACTGCGCGGGAACATTGGAGCACAGGCGCATATTAGAGAGCATGCGGATGCCTTCGATATAGTCCTGCGCGATGGCTTTGTTGCCGCTTAAAATCATCCATCCAATTCGAAAGCCTGCGATCATGTGGGACTTGGACAGACCGCTGAAGGTGACACAGAACAGATCGGGAGCCAGGGATGCGATGGAAATATGCTCGCCGCCGTCCATGACCAGTCGGTCATAAATTTCATCGGAAAAGATGATCAGATGGTGCTGACGCGCGATTTCCACGATTCCTTCCAGAACTTCCTTCGGATAAAGCGCGCCGGTCGGATTGTTGGGATTGATGATGACGATCGCTTTCGTGTGGCGCGTGATCTTTTTTCGAATGTCGGCAAGGTCAGGATACCAGTCTGCCTGCTCGTCGCAGAGATAATGGACGGCTTTGCCGCCTGCAAGCGTTGCGCAGGCAGTCCAGAGCGGGTAGTCGGGGGAAGGGATCAGGATTTCATCCCCGTCGTCCAGCAGGGCGGACATGCTTAAATTGATCAGCTCGCTGACACCGTTTCCCGTGTAGATATCCTCGATGGTGACGTTGGGGATATTTTTTAGCTGTGCATACTGCATGATTGCTTTGCGGGCTGCAAACAGTCCCTTAGCGGGAGAATAGCCTTCGCATTCCGTCAGCTGCTGGCGCATGTCGTAAATGACTTCATCGGGAGTGCGGAAGCCGAAGGGGGCGGGATTGCCGATGTTCAATTTTAAAATCTGAACGCCGGAGGATTCCATCCGTTCCGCTTCATCGACAACCGGACCGCGGACATCGTAAAGAACATTGTTCAATTTGGAAGACTTTTTAAACAGCGTCGGCTGGGAAGCAGACGGAACGGAAAAGTCTGAACCGTCCTGACGGGAAGAAGATTTCTTCTGAACCGAATCGGAACGTTTGGAGAATGCAGAAGATTGAACTGAACCTGCGGCGGAGGAACCGTTGACCGTGTCTGGATGAGGACAAAAATTGAACTCGCTCGAAAGCTTCGTACCGCCTGAGTTCAATTTTTCTGAACTGAAATCCTGTGCAGAACCGGTGCGCCCTGCCAGCCAGTCTGCATCGACCTGGAGGGCATCTGCAAGAAACTGCAGGATCTCAGCGCGGGGCATGGTTTTGCCGTTGACATACTGGCTGATGTGGCTTTTGCCGAGCTTTAAATTCTGTTCTTCCGCGAGATGTAAAAGATCAATCGGTTTCATTTGCTGCTGATTCATGGATTCTTTTAAACGGGATGCAAAAAGTTCATAGGCTATGTTTGACATAGAAGGCTCCTTTCCTACAAACAATAGAATGCACGCTCTGCGAGCATTCTATTGTCATGAATGATACTTGAACATAGAGTTCAAATTGTGAATATAAGTTTAAAAATGAAAAGCAATTTAAATTGAATAAAAGTTCAAAAAAACAGAATACGGAATGATCCATAAAAACCGGATACTGTTGAATTGAATTATAACATAAAATTGAAATGGTTCAAGATAAAAAGCGAAAGTTAAAAATTAAACAAAGGGAACATTCGCAGAAAGATTTGCAGGCAAAAAGTCTTTGCCTTTTGGAATGAAATTTGTTACAATACTAACGATATCAGGTAAACAAAATTTGCTGTAAGAAAGTAATACAGCCGGAAAATCTGCCGGTGTCTTTTGAAGAAGACAGGTAAGTCTCTCCGAAGGGAGCCGGGCGGCAGAAAGACGGAAACGATCGTAACAATTATCGTGATGATCCTTATCAGAATAGGGATAAACCATGGTGGTCACAGGACGATCCGGATCATGAAGAAAAGAATTGCCAGGAAGGGAATTTGTCTTTCAAAAAGACAGGTTCCCTTTTGTTGTGCGAAATTTCGACGATAGAGCAGGTGCAGTTGAACGAAACCGGTGCAGCGGCGGTACGGCAGTTTTTGACATCAGAATAGATTGCAGACAGGAATAAAGTGATGATAAAGGGGAGTAGACTGGGATTTTCCTATTTCTGGGACGGGGAGAGCATTCCGGTATTTGAACAAGCGAATATAGAGCTGAAAGAGGGCGAATGGACGGCGATCCTTGGATGCAACGGCTGCGGAAAGTCCACGCTTGTGCGTCTGATGAATGGATTGCTGCCGCTTCAGAACGGTAATCTTTCTGTAAACGGTATAAATGCAGGAAATCCTGCAAATAAATGGGAACTGTGCAAGATATGTGGCATGGTATTCCAGAATCCGGATAATCAGTTTGTTTCTTCTGTGTTGGAAGAGGATATCGCTTTTGGTCTGGAAAACGCTCAGGTTCCGGAACGGGAGGTTACATCGAAAGTGAAAGCTGCGCTGGAACTGGTCGGGCTGGAAGGGTATGAAAAGCGTTCTCCGTCGAGCTTGTCCGGTGGGCAGAAACAGCGGGCTGCGCTGGCGGGGGTGCTGGCGTTGAACCCGGAGATCCTGATCTTTGACGAGGCGACTTCCATGCTGGACCCGAAAGGACGCCGGGAAGTACTGGCAGAGATGAAAAAGCTGCGCGATTGTGGAAAAACAGTTGTTATGATCACCCATGATGTGGAAGAGGCTGTGTTGGCAGATCAGGTGATTTTGATGGGACGTCCCAATGGACAGAAGGATCCGAATACCGTCCTTGCACAGGGGAGTGTGCGGGAAATTCTGACGGACAGCAGACTGTTGATACAGGCGGGAATTGTACCGCCCATGGCAGTTCGGATGTATGAAGATTTAAAACTGGCGGGAATTGAACTGAACCGATGCCCGCTGACGAAAGAGGAGCTGGCAGAAGCGCTATGCAGATGGAAGTCAGAAAATTAACAGTTGGATATGGAGCAGCCTGGGTGCTGGATCAGGTCAGCCTGCAAATCGGGGCAGGAGAGTTTGTCGGGATCGTCGGGTGCACCGGCTGCGGCAAAACCACGCTGTTAAAGGCGATGGCTGGACTGTTGGAGGTGCAGGACGGAGAAATTCTGCTGGACGGGGAAAATATTTTTTCCAGACGATTCGATCGGGCAGTTCTGCGCAGAAAAGTAGGAATGGTATTTCAGTATCCGGAATATCAGCTTTTTGCACAGACCTTGGAGAAGGATGTGGGCTTCGGACTGAAATACAGCAGACTTAGCCGGGAGGAAAAACAGGAACGCGTCAGATGGGCGCTGGAGCAGATGGGATTTTCCTATGAAGAAATCAAAGATCAGTCGCCGCTTTCTTTATCCGGCGGAGAAAAGCGCAGAGTGGCGATCGCCGGTGTTCTGGCGACAAAGCCGGAGCTTCTGATGCTGGATGAGCCGCTTGCCGGACTGGATCCGATGGCGCGGGAGATGTTTCTGGAATTTCTGGAAGGACTGACAGGGCAGGGCGTATCAGTTGTAATGGTGTCCCACAATGTAGACGCACTGGCACAGCATGCTGCACGGATCATTGGAATGAAGCAGGGCAAAATTGTAATGGATGGAAGCTGTCAGGAGGTATTGGGAGACAGCAGGGCGCTTCGGACGATCGGACTGCTCGGCAGCGAAGCAGCGCAGACCGCGGAGCTTTTGCGGGCAAACGGTGTGCTGCCGGGCAGCGGGCTTCCCGTTACTTATGAGGCGCTGCGGGACGAGATTATCGGTGCGTTGACTGGGGAAAAAGGAGAAAACAGATGATGCAGATGCCGATGGGGCAGTATCGCCCCGGAAATACATTTTTTCATCGGGCGGATGCGAAGGGAAAGCTGCTGGGGCTGTGCCTGGTGATTGCAGCGGTGATCGTGTCCAAAGGGCTGTTTGGCTGTATCGCCGCGGCGGCAGCGGCTCTGACGGTATCGTATCTGGCAGGGATATCCCTGCGGGAGCAGATAAAACAACAAAAAGGGATGTGTCGGTTTTTAGCAGTGATCTTTTTGATGAATGCGTTTTTTTACAGCGGGGAGCATTGCATCTGGGGCTGGTGGATTTTCCGGCTGAGCCGGGAGGGAATCCGGCAGGGGGCGATGGTGGTCGTTCACCTGGTATTGATTTTAGTTTTCTGCATGGTGCTGACGATCACGACAGAGCCGATGGAAATCACGCATGGGCTGGAGGAGCTGCTTTCACCGCTTTCGAAGGTCGGTGTTCCGACGGAAGAAATCGCGATGATTCTGGGGGTTGCAATGCAGTTTATCCCGGTGCTGGGAGAGGAAGCGGAGACAATCCGGATGGCGCAGACTGCACGAGGGGCTCGGTTTGAAAGCAAAAAGCTGACAGAGCGTGCGGCGAGCTTTCTGCCGTTGGTCATTCCGGTGTTTCTGGCAGCGTTTCGTCGGGCGGATGAACTGGCGTGTGCGATGGAGGCGAGAGGTTATCGCGGGCCGGGGCGGCGAACAAAGAAGAAAAAATCACTGCCAAACCGCAACGGGAATGTGGCGATTGCCGCGAGTGCGATTTTTTTGATTATGCAGGTATTCCTGCAAAAATAGAAAATAATGCATGAAAAATCCCATGATGAAATGCAAATCAGAGGGATGAAATCGAAATGAAAAATTACCGCAGCGCAGTCTGAAAAAAGATGAGGGACTGCGTCGTGTGTAATAGATATTTTTTTCAAGGAGGAGAAATGTTATGTCTCAAATGTCTCAGGTAAAACGCGCAATGATTACGGCTGTATGTATTGCGCTGTGTGTGGTGCTGCCGATGGCGTTCCATTCCATTCAGAATGCAGGGGCGATTTTTTGCCCGATGCATATTCCGGTACTGCTTTGCGGTCTGCTGGTGGGCTGGCCTTATGGTCTGCTGTGCGGCCTGGCAGGTCCGCTGTTATCCAGCCTGCTGACCGGTATGCCTGCGATGGGTTATCTGCCCTGCATGATGGTGGAGCTTGGCGCGTATGGCCTGCTTTGCGGTCTGTTCATGAAATTTGTGCGCACCGGAAAAATTTATGCGGATCTGTACATCAGCCTTGTTTGTGGTCTGTTGATCGGTCGTGTGATCGCCGGTCTCTTTAGAGCACTGATCTTTTCGCCGGGAAGCTATTCCCTGGCAGCATGGGCAACCGGATATTTTGTAACCTGTCTGCCCGGTCTGGTGATTCAGCTTGTTTTGGTTCCGAGTATCGTATTTGCGCTGATGAAAGCCAGACTCGTGCCGATGCGCTATCCTGCAAAGCACTGAATATTGAAACAGAAATAAAATGTCATGTGGTTCCCCCAAATGTCAGACACTGCATTGTCCAGAAAATATGAACGAATTTAGAATATTTTTCGTTTGGTTTGCTGATATAGTTGTGGAAGTGCGGAAAAAATAATGTTACAATAATACTGGTTTAAGAGTGACAAAAACGGGGGGACCAACCAGCGAATGAAAAAAAATACAACGAAAGTGATCAAAGAAGCGAACAAATATCTGGTAATGCAGTGCATACAGGCCTTTGAGCCTGTTACGCTGGAAAAAATTGCGGAAAAGACACTGCTGAGTCGTCCTACGATCCTGGAGATCATCAATTCTTTTAAAGAAGAAGGAATTGTAGTAAACGGCGGTTTTCGGGAATCGACAGGAGGACGGCCTCCGCAGTTGCTGTGCATAAATGGAGATTCTGCGTATGCGATTGGAATTGATTTTGAATTTCCGACAATCCGGATCGCGCTTGCAAATGCGAAACGGGAAATTGTGGGCAGACGGAAAATCCTGTTTAAGATAGATACGCAGGCGGAAGAGGTTTTGGCGCGGATGCTCAGGGAGCTTGAGCATCTGCTGGAAGAATTTTCCTCTGTGCGGCCCAGGATCGTCGGGATCGGTGTCGGGATTTGCGGAACGATTCGAAAGACAGAAGGCAGATCCCTGCACATCACGAGAATCCGGGGCTGGGAGCATGTTGAATTGCAGCGGATTCTGCAGGAAAAATTTCATCTTCCGGTTTATGTAAATAATGACGTGCATTTACTGGCGCTTGTAGAAAAGAAGAAGTATATGCGGGAGGACAATTCGGATTTTGTTTATATTGGAATCCGTTCCGGCATAGGCAGTGCATACATGTATCAGAATAAACTGATGGATGGGGTACAGGGCAATGCCGGTTATATCGGGCATACTGTATTGAATGCAGAAGGTTCGATGTGTGTCTGCGGCAATCGCGGGTGTCTGGATGCCTATGCAGGAGAACTGGCATTGAATCGCAGGTATCAGGAACTGACAAATAGTGAAAACGAGTCGTATTATACAATGCGGGATTTTATGAAGCTGTCCCGAAATGGGGATGCAGTCAGCCAGAAAATTTTAAAGGATGCTGCTTTTTATCTCGGGATCACGATTTCGAACCTGATCAAGATACTGGAACCCAAAATGGTGCTGATTGCAAGCTGTGAGCCGTTAAAGGGGACAACATATTGGAATATCATGGAAGAAACCATAAAAAAATATCACATCAACGAGATGGAAACGAAGCTGGAGCTGAGAGAGGCACAGCTTTTAGAGGATGACTATGCATTGGGAGCATGCTGTTATGTTTTCGAATATTTATTTGAAACGCCGCGTTTGTCCCTGGCAATCTTGTGAGGCACAACAATAGAATGCACGCTCTGCGAGCATTCTATTGTCATGAATGAAAAAAGAAAAGCTGTCCTGTGATGAAAAACGGATCACAGGACAGCTTTTTTATCGCAAAGAAAATCCGGCTTCTATAGGATAAAAAACGTTTTGCAGGATGGTCAGGTTTTTGAAAGTCTGGTGCTGCAGGCTTAGTCAATCTTTCCGGCACCAAATTCAGGGAAATCCGAAATCGTGCGTTCGAATCCTCCGCAGACGTTGGTTGCGCTGACGACGAAAAGAGGCAGCTTTTCATAGCCCTCGTTTATGCACTCGAAGGAGCCGTCGGTTTTGAAACAGGAAACCACGTCTTCTAAGGTGCGGACGGCGAGAGCGGGATTTTGCTGTGCAAGACACCAGATCATCCAGCCGGAGGCAGTTGCCCAGTAAGCACCGTTCTGGTAGGTCTCAGGTTCGACATCGATCAGCAGGCGCTCCCAGTATTGTCCTTTTAAGAGGTGGCGAACCTGACCGCGGTAGACGCAGGCATCATAATTTTTTCCCAGAAAAGAGAGAACCGCCTGTTTTTCGTCCGTAGAGCAGGGAAAGCCGATGTAAAGCATGTACGCCATGCCCCAGATGTCGTACTGATGGCAGTCTTTTGTTGCGGCATAAAAAGCGCCGGCAGCAGGATCAAACAGCAGGGAAAGGGAGCGCTCGACAGATTCGGCAGCTTCTGCGAAGTGGTCCGGATTTCCGACACCGTAGGTTTTGCACATGTGTTCCATCATGCGGCAGGCGCGCCAGTAGAGCAGGGATTCCATGTAAAGCGTGCCGGTTTTGCCGATGGTATCGGTGAAGCCGTAAGGAGAATGGGGTTTCTGAACGTCATTGTAGACCAGACCGTTTTCGTCGATGGGCAGCAGGAACAATCCCTGCTCGAGATCGGCCTCCCATTCGGTAAACAGAGGCAGAAAGGCTTCCGGATCCATCCGTCTGGAAAGGCTGTCTACGGTGAAAATCAAAAACGGTGTATTGTCGAGATTCGCTTCTCCGACGGGAGCTGCAGCGATTCCGGCGGCGTAAACAGCCAGACCGTCTGTCGTCACCCGGTCTGGCATCCATCCGTCGGCACGGCGGTGACGGACCGCATAGCGGATGCAGTTTACAATATCCTGATCCGGAATGGCGAAGCCTGCGTATTCCACCATATAGGAAAAATCGCGGAGCCACAGTCCGTCATAGCTGGCAGTGCCGTCCGGGGTATAAATCACAGTGCCGTCTGCAGCTGTGCGGCGGCAGCCATGGACAAGATCGGAGGCGAGAGCACGTAAATATTGTGTCGTATTTGTGTACATTGGTTGAAGGCTCCATTCTAAAGTGTATTTTTATTACTTTAACGTTAAAAGGTGCGGAAGCAGCCGGTCGAGCACCGCTTTGTAGCCGTTTGCGTACATGTGCATCCCTTCTACGGTATATTCTGCTTTTAACTGTCCCTTTTCATCCTTGATGTCATCGTTGGCGTCTATGTAGGCTGCACCGACCTCGGCGGCGAGCTCTTTTACCATCTCGTTGGCGCGGCAGATACAGTCATTGTTGCGGACTTTTAACACTTCTTTCATGCCTGCGGCGGCGACCTCCGGATTGACCGGATAATAGGCGAGCAGAAACAGCTTTGCCTGTGGAAGATGTTCGCGGATGCCGGAAAGAATGGTGCGATAGCGGTTGTGCAGAACGTCTGGCGTGCAGGCGGGATCGTTTAAGTCGTTGGTTCCGATGTTGATAAAAATGTAGGCGGGACGGAGCGCATAAACGCAGTCCTGCATGCAGGCGAGCATTTCCGATGTGGTAAAGCCGCCGACACCGCGGTTATAGATGGTCAGCGGAAGGTCAAAATCCGCGATAAATTCCTGGATGGGAAACTGTTCCATCAGGCTGGAGCCTGCAAACAGGATCTGTCCGGGTTTGACGAACTCGTTGAGATAGCGAAAACGCATAACCCGGTCAATTTTCCCGCATCTCCATGTAGAGCCTGATTCAGTTTGTTGTAAAATTCTATGTCCATGAAAAACCTCCTTAGGATGTATAAAAATAATGTCGCAATGCGGTCATGGAAACGAAAGCAGGATGCAGAGAAACAGCATTCTGGACGCACATAAACGGATTTTTGTGTACGATAAAAAGAAAACCGGGACAGGCTGTAAATAGCGTGTCCCGGAATTGTACAGCCGGTTTATGTTTGACAATAGAAGGTTCGCAGAGTGAACTGTAACTTTTATTATTCATGACAATAGAATGCTCGCAGAGCGTGCATTCTATCGTATTGCAGTGATCGTAACCGCGTGCAGATAGGCGTCGGAGCCAGACGCACAGGTAACGGAAATGCGCTGGTTGGTGACCAGAACCCTGCAGCCGTTGATTGCGTTGACGGAATCGAGCTTGATTTCCATCTGTCCCTGAGGTGTATCGAGGAAAAGCATATTTTCGGTTGAGTTCCCGTTTACCGTGCCGGTGGCGGTCAGCGTGGAAGCGGTATTGACAGAAGCCGAGGAGCTGCTTCTTGCGCCGACTGTGGTAACGGCGTGTAGATAGCCATCATTGCCGTGGTAATAATAAACGGTCAGGGAACGTCCACTTGTCATCATCAGACCCTTTAAGGTGTTTGCATTGTTGTCGATTACAAACTGCATCGTGCCTCCGGTGGTGGAGAGATAGAGCAGGTTGTTGGTCGT
This sequence comes from Gallintestinimicrobium propionicum, assembly GCF_025567525.1. Taxonomy (NCBI): domain Bacteria; kingdom Bacillati; phylum Bacillota; class Clostridia; order Lachnospirales; family Lachnospiraceae; genus Gallintestinimicrobium; species Gallintestinimicrobium propionicum. The sequence continues at coordinate 13,776 of NZ_JAOQJY010000011.1, forward strand.
TTTGGAATCTACCGTGCCGTTTATGAACGGATAAGCAGAGTTATCGCCGTTTACAGATGCAGAGGTATTGGCTGCAGAAGAAGCGTCCGCGATTTTTACAGCGTGGAGATATGCGTCAGAGCCGCGTCCGCAGGTAATGCGGTATTTGCCGTTTAAAACAAGGAAGGCACAGCTGCCCATCTCGGTAGAAGGATCCAGCCGGATGATCATCTCACCCTGAGGAGTATCCAGATGCAGATCGTTGTCCTTTGTATTTTTGTTGAGGGTTCCGGTGACGTCAACTGTGTTGTTGGTATCTACAATGACATTGCCGATCTGATTGCCGGTGGAAATTTTAGTTGCATGCAGATAGCCGTCGTTGCCGCCGGTAACGGTGACGGAAATTGCCTGATCGGGCAGCAGGATTTTACCGGCAGTGGTGTCAGTGGCATTATCGATCTTAATCTCCATTTTGCCCTGGGGGGTATCCAGCAGCAAAAGGCTGCCGGTGGTGCCGGACATGACTTTACCCTGCACGGTAACTGTATTAGCTGCTTGCGCAGGAAGCAGAAAAGCCGGTGTAAAGAGCAGGGACAGAACCAGACAGGCTGTTAAAACAAGCCCGAAATGTTTGTGCATTTTCATAAGGAAGCCTCCGTTCAATAAAATCCGTGTCAGTACAGGAAAACAGACCTGTATCAAGATAGTTTCATCATATAATAAGCCCATTTAAAAAGCAAGAAAAGTTGTCAGAAAAAAGAGATTCTGGTACACTATGGATTACAAGCTCACTCGTGGCTTTTTACAGGAAGCGGGTGAACGGACGGGCGCGCATGAATGGCGCGGGTGAACGGATTGCCGGGCAAAACAGACTTTGGAAGCAACCGGAAATTTTTTGAGGAATGGGGAACTCAGAATGATCAACAGGGAAGATATGCTGGAACTGACCAGACGGATGACACCGAGCCGCACCTGCATGAATCGGATCGCGGGCGGATATATGGATGAGGACGGCTTTCTGGACGGAAGCTTTAACATACATTTTCTGAAGCTTTCCGGGGAAGAAAAGGCGAAGAACCTCGCGCTTGCAAAGGCGGTTCCTTTTTCGAAGACAAATGAACAGCTAAAAGAATACGAATTTTCACCGACACAGGAAAGGCCCGGAAGCCTGTGGCAGCTGTTGATGGCGATGCGGGAGGCGAGGCTCAAAAATGACGCCCTGAACGAAACGTTTTATGAACTGGTCGGTGAGCATTATCAGAGCGTTGGAAAAGATTACGCGGTCTTTTTGTTTCACGGAACCTATGACGTCCCGCTCAAAGCGTCCGACAAGGAAAGTCTGTGGGAGTCTGAAGAGGTGTACGATTTTTTAGTGTGCACGATCAGTCCGCTGGAGGGCGAATACGAGCCTGGTGAACCGGAGTGGGGCTTTTTGTTCCCTGCCTTTTCTGACCGCAGTACAGAAATCCATCGAATCGATATTTTTCAGAAAAATGCAATGGCATCCCAGACAGAGCTGATGAAAAAGCTGTTTCCTTAGAAAACAGTGACGCAGCAAGCTGCAGTCCGTTCCTGTATGCTGATGATACAGTATTTTATTGTGCTTTGGGAAGCTGCGTAAAGATTGCGTAAAGAATATCTGCGCAGAGCTGCCAGCGGTTGACAGGAGCCAGTAGTTAAGGTATTCTGGGAAAGATGTAATTGGAAAAACGAAAATTTTAGGAGGATATTCATGATTAAAGAAGCAATTGGAGGCTTTTGTATGGCGCTGGCGGACAGCGTTCCCGGTGTATCCGGCGGTACGGTGGCCTTTATTATGGGGTTTTATGACCAGTTTATCGGTTCGGTCCATGACCTTGCCTTTGGCAAGATGGAAGATAAGAAAAAAGCAATCGCCTATCTGATCAAACTGGGTATCGGATGGATCATCGGCATGGGGCTTGCGGTTGTCATCCTGTCAGCGCTGTTCGAAAGTCATATTTATGTGGTAAGCTCTCTGTTTATCGGATTTATTGCGGGCGCGATTCCGCTGATCATCCGGGAAGAAAGGGATGGCTTCAAGCAGTTTGGCAAGGGCATTTTATTCCTGATCCTAGGTATTGTGTTGGTGGCTGGGATCACCTGGTTAAACGGCAGAGCCGGAACCTCTTCGATGGATCTGAGCCACTTCCAGCTCGGAAATGCGATTAAACTGTTCTTTATCGGAATGATTGCGATTTCTGCGATGTTTTTACCCGGTATTTCCGGTTCCACCCTGCTTTTGATCTTCGGTGTATACATTCCGGTGATTTCTGCGATCCGCGCAGCGCTGGGGCTGCAGCTTTCCTATGTACCGAACCTGATCTTCTTTGGACTTGGTATCGTAGCAGGAGCATGTAGTGTTGTAAAGATTATCAAGGTTTGCCTGGAGCGCTTCCGCCCCCAGACGCTGTACTGCATCGTCGGCATGATGGTGGGCTCCTTCTATGCAATCGTGATGGGACCGACAACGCTGGAAGAAGCGCAGGCTCCGCTGACTTTCTCCAGCTTTCATTGGATTGCCGGCATCATCGGACTGGCGCTGGTGCTGGGCATGCAGTTTGCAAAAGAAAAGGGAAAGAAAGCCTGAAAAACAGCGTGCAGCTTGTCTCCGGATAGGAGAAAGGCTGCACGTTTTTTTCATGACAATAGAATGCTCGCAGAGCGTGCATTCTATTGTTTATCACAGAAACGTGTGTCCTGTGATACAAAAGCCCTCCGGACGGGAGACCACTGTAGCGTACATTATCCCCGCCCGAGGATCGCGTCGAGATCCTGTGGCGCAGCGGTGATTGGCGTCAGTGAGTAGCGGTGGACGAGAAGCTGCACGACAGATTCGGACAAAAAGGCGGGCAGGGTCGGACCGAGGTATATATTTTTGACACCAAGGGCAAGCAGGGTGAGCAGGATGCAGACCGCCTTCTGTTCATACCAGGAAAGCACGAGTGTCAGAGGCAGTTCGTTGATGCCGCAGCCAAAGATTTCGGCGAGGGCCTGCGCAACGTAGATCGCACTGTAGGCATCGTTGCACTGCCCCATGTCGAGAATGCGCGGGATGCCGTTGATTTCTCCGAGGTCGAGGTCGTTGAAGCGGTATTTGCCGCAGGCAAGGGTCAGGACGATGGAATCCATCGGTGCTTGTTTGACAAATTCCGTGTAGTAATTTCTGCCGGGATGTGCGCCGTCGCAGCCGCCGACGAGGAAAATGTGTCGGATCGCGCCGGTTTTGATTGCTTCGACAAGCTGCGGGGCGCAGGAGAGGACGGCAGCGTGAGCAAAGCCGGTCGTCAGCATGTGCCCGCCGTTGATGCCGCTCATGCTCTGGTCGCGTTCATAGCCGCCAAGGCGCAGGGCATGACGGATGACCGGGGAAAAATCCTTATGCCCGTGTTCGTCAGCTTCAATATGAGTCAGTCCCTCATAACCAACGACGGAGGTCGTATAAATCCGATCCTGATAGCTGGGACGCTGCGGCATCAGGCAGTTGGTCGTAAACAGCACCGGGGCGGGGATGTCCTGGAATTCCTGCTGTTGGCTCTGCCAGGCGGTGCCGAAGTTTCCTGCAAGGTGCGGATATTGGTTCAGACCGGGATAGCCGTGGGCAGGAAGCATTTCGCTATGGGTATAAACATTGATGCCGGTTCCTTTCGTCTGTTCGAGAAGCTGGTGCAGGTCTTCCAGATCGTGCCCGGAAACAACGATGAAGGGACCTTTTTTGATGTCCGTGTGCACTCGTGTCGGAACGGGATTGCCGAACGCGGTCGTGTTGGCGGTATCCAAAAGCTTCATGCAGCGATAGTTGACCCTGCCGAACTCCATAATCAGGGAAAGCCATTCTTCGGCGGAATGCGTTTTGGTCAGCTCGGTGAGCCCGCGGTAAAACCAGCCGTCCACCTCCGGGTCATGAAAGCCGAGACGAGCTGCGTGATGCGCGTAGGCAGCCATGCCCTTTAAGCCGAACAGAAGCGTGGAGCGCAAGGAAACGGTGTCGGTGTCGCCCTCCCAGAGAGGGGCGATGAAGCGTTCCTTTCTCTCCGATCCGGGGCTGTCAAGGCGCCTGCGCATTGCCCGGACGCGGTCGGTAAAGCGCTTGATGGAAGCGTCATCGAAGTTGACATTGGTAAGGGTGGTAAAAAGACCATCGGCCAAAAGGGCGGTGCAGGAATCTGTCTGCACCCCTGCCTCCATGGCGGCATGCGAAAGGCGGATCAGTTCTTCGACGAGCAGATCCTGCAAAAGCGCTGTGGACGGCTGCTTGCCGCAGACGCCCGTTTTGATGCAGCCGGTATTTCCGGCAGTCTGCTGACACTGAAAACAGAACATATCTGACATAAGCATCTTCCTTTTCTTTTTTCTGAAACGCTGTACGCCAAATGGCCTCAAATTGCAGAGCGTTCGACACACAGCGTTTTGTTTCCGGATTAGTATGAAACGGGAGAAGAAAAATATACGAAATCCTTTATCAGATTGTGTACAGAAAAAGAAAAAACGGGTATAATTCTATGAAAATGGAATTGTTTGAAAAGAAACACAAAGGAGAAAGATTGAAAAATAAAATTTTTCAATCGCGAGATTTGTGTCTGCGCGCACTTGACACAAACTCGGCATGCGCAAAAAGCGTGCGCAGAAATGAGGAGAAAAATGGTAAAGCATGTGATTTTATGGCAGTTAAAGGATTCTTTTACAGAAGAAGAAAAAACGGAAATCAAGGCGGGCATTAAAGCTGGTCTGGAAGGGCTTGCAGGGCAGATTCCCGGTCTGCTTTCCATTCAGGTACATACAGAAGGGCTTTCTTCTTCCAATGCGGATCTGATGCTGGATTCCTGCTTTGCAGATGCAGCTTCCCTGAAAGGCTATTCCGTACATCCGGCCCATGTGGCGGTTGCGGACGGCAAGGTGCGCCCGAACGTGAAATGCCGCGTGTGCATGGACTATGAGGTGACAGAGGCCTGAAAAAGGGATGCAACAATAGAATGCACGCTCTGCGAGCATTCTATTGTCAGGAATAAAAGTGGCAAAATGCCATTGCTTTTTCAAAATTTGATGTTTATAATAATTTATAGTGTTTAGAAATTCAAAGACAAAGGCAGGTGAATGAAATGGATAGCTGCGATGCTCACGGGCGAAGTCGCTGCATAGGATGGGAAGCAGAAAAAGCACAGAGACGCAGCAGATCCGTTTCGTTCTGAGCCTTTTTTCTGTTCAGTTCTTTCTTCTTCATGGCGATAGAGTTTCTATTGTTCCTGTCCTATGGAATCCCAATAGCACGACAAGTCAGGTGAAAAGCAGGTTGCAGAAGATGCCGCAGGCGTGGATCAACGCAAAGGGGCTTCTTTTTGTTGCGTGATTTATGCAGAAGATGGTGTCTCTGTGTGCAAGTTTGGAGAAGAAAGGAGACGGGAGAGATGGAGACAAAGGACTATACTCAAGAAATCATTGACATTATCCGGAGCAATACCTCCCCGGCGGTGATGAGCAGCCGACTGGAGGATTACCATGCCAATGACCTTGCGGAAGTTCTCAAAAAGCTGACGGTACAGGAACGCTGCAAGCTGTACCGGATTCTGGATAAGGATATGCTTTCGGATATTTTAGAATATACGGAAGCAGATGAAGCAGCAGAGTACTTAAAAGAAATGGAACCGCGTAAGGCTGCGGCGATCCTTTCAGGAATGGAGACAGACTCGCTGGCAGAAGTACTGCGCATGCTCGATAAAGGCAAAAAGCGTCTGTTGATCGATCTGCTGGATGACGATGTCCGCCACGATATCGAAGTGATCGCATCCTTCGATGAGGATGAGATCGGCAGCAGGATGACCACTAACTGTATTATCATCCAGAAAAATGTTACCGTGAAGGAAGCAATGAGCAGCCTGATCTGTCAGGCAGCCAAAAACGATAATATTTCTACAATTTTTGTCGTAAGCAGCCAGCAGAAATTTTTCGGTGCCATCGACTTAAAAGACCTGATTATTGCAAGGCAGGATCATCCGCTTGAGGAGCTGGTTGTAACCTCTTATCCGTATGTATATGCGGAGGAAGAGATCGACGAGTGTATCGAACGCCTGAAGGATTATTCTGAGGATTCGGTTCCTGTCCTGGATAACGATAACCGCCTGTTGGGCGTCATCACATCCAGCAGCATCATCGAGCTGGTTGATGACGAAATGGGCGAGGATTACGCAAAGCTGGCTGGTTTGACGGCAGAAGAGGATCTCAAGGAGCCGTTAAAGGAAAGCATGAAAAAAAGAATGCCGTGGCTGTTGATCCTGCTTGCTCTCGGCATGGTTGTTTCGTCGGTTGTAGGCATGTTTGAGACAGTTGTGACGCAGCTGCCGATCATCATGTGCTTCCAGTCCCTGATTCTGGATATGGCAGGTAACGTCGGTACACAGTCCCTGGCTGTGACGATCCGGGTATTGATGGACGAATCCCTGACAGGCAAGCAGAAGGCAGAGCTTGTCTTTAAGGAAATGAGGATAGGCTTATGCAACGGTGGTTTGTTGGGACTGATGTCCTTTGTACTGATCGGACTCTATATTTTTGCAATCAAAGGAAAGACCCTCGTCTTTTCCTATGCGGTATCTGCATGCATCGGTGTCGCCCTGCTTCTGGCAATGCTGATCTCCAGCGCGGTTGGTACGTGTATTCCGCTGTTTTTCAAAAAGATCAAGGTCGATCCGGCAGTTGCTTCCGGTCCTTTGATTACGACCATCAACGACCTTGTTGCGGTAGTGTCCTACTACGGCTTGAGCTGGCTGTTTTTGATCGAGTTCTTCCATATGGCGGGTTAATTCTTACGGAGAATTAAGAAATTCCTTCAGAAAAATAAGCTTTTGTTTAGAAAAAATTTCGGAAAAGCCTCTGCGGCTGTTTGGAATTTGCCTTTATGATAAGGGCAAATGAAACAAACGACTGCGGAGGTTTTTTTATGGATATCGATAGAGAAAAGGAAGGAAAGTGCCTGACGGTGACAGTGCCCTGCTATAATTCGGAAAGCTATCTGGAACGGTGTGTGGAATCCCTTTTAAAAGAGCGCGACGGGCTGGAAATTATTCTGGTGGATGATGGGTCGACGGATAGAACCGGACAGCTTGCAGATCAGTATGCGCGTGCATACCCGGATGTGGTTCGGGTTGTGCACAAGAAAAACGGCGGGCACGGTTCCGGTGTCAACGCAGGGCTGATGCTTGCAAACGGAATTTATTTCAAGGTTGTGGATTCGGACGATTGGCTGGATGAGGCTGCATTTCATAAGCTGATGAGCGTCCTGCGTTTCTGGTGCCGGACAAAGGAGGAAAAACGCCCCGACCTGGTTGTCTGCAACTATGTATACGATCATCTGGAAGAGGGAAAAACGAAAGCAGTCCGCTACGGAAATCTTTTTCCCGAGCAAAAAATCTGCAGGTGGGACGAAATCGGCTGTTTTTCGCCGGAACAGTATCTTGTCATGCATGCGCTGATTTTTCGGACGGGAGTGCTGTATGACTGTGGGTTAAAGCTTCCGGAGCATACGTTTTATGTGGACAACCTGTTTGCAAATTGCCCGCTTCCGTTCGTGCAGCGGATTTATTATCTGAATGAGGATTTGTACCATTATTATCTGGGGCGCGAGGATCAGTCGGTTAACGAAAAAGTGCTCGTGTCGCGCATCGATCAGCAGATTCTCGTGACGCAGCTCGGCAACCGGTTCGTCGGGTCGGACGCGGTGCAGAACACTGAACCGAAGCTGCGCCGCTATCTCTACCGCAACAGCTCGATTATGATGGCGATTTCCACGATCCATCTGCTGATGCTCGGAAAAGAAGGGCGGCAGCGCAGAAAAAAGCTCTGGCAGTCATTAAAAAAAGAGAATCCGAAGCTCTATCGAAGGCTGCGGCTTGGCAGCATCAGCGGTCTGACCTGTCTGCCAGGTGCGCCTGGGGCGGCGGTGGTGATCGGAGGATACCGCATGGCGCGCCGGATCTGGCAGTTTCAGTGAGGGTGCGGCGATGAAGAATAGGAAAAAGCAGGATAATGCTACGGCGCAGTCCGCAATCTACGTTGGCTTTGTAGACACGCCTGGTCTGTTCGCTTCGATCATTCGCCGAGTGATCGGGCAGAATTATGTGCACGTCGTGCTGGGCTTCGATCCGGAGTTGAAAGAAGCCTACAGCATTGGCAGGCGCAATCCGGCGGTTCCGCTGTTTGCAGGTTTTGAACGGGAAAATCGGGAAAAAATTCTGAAAAAATATCCGACCGCGCGCTATCAGGTCTGCCGCGTGGCATGTACGAAAGTACAGAGGGAAGCGCTGCAGCAGGAGGCAAAGACGGAATGGGAACGACGCTTTACCCATCATTATATGGTGATCGGGCTTTTGTTTTTGTTAGCTGGAATCGCCTTTGACCAGAAAAATCACGACACCTGTTCGTCGTGGCTGGCGCGTGTAACCCAGAAGGTCGGCCTGCAGGAATGGCAAAAGCCGTTTCCCCTTGTCACGCCGCGGGATGTGTATGAACAGCTGGGAAAAGACAGCTGTGTGGGAACGCTTGTATTCGAGGGGACACTGGCAGAGCTGGTGGAGGGCAGCGCAGCGGTCGTGGCTTCGGAGGCGGGCTGCGCGGTAGGAACTGCAGCGGCATCGGAATTTGCTGGCACGGGTCGTGACTGGCGGCCGCGTCCGGCGATGAATTGATGGATGTTCGTGCTGCATGCGCAGCAGCGCAGTCATGGCGCGCACATGTTTTGGGGTGCTGCGTGCCTGTAGAATGGAGAGGAATATGAAGGCTCGAAAAAAAGATACGCCTGCAGGCGGACGAAAAAATTATTTTTTGGAGACACTGCTGTTTTTGGCGGTGATGGTACTCACGCTGCGGTTTTGCTTTAGCGGGCAGAAGCCGCAGGAGATCTGGGCAGCGGTAAAGAGTATGCGGGGAATGAGTCTGGCCGGGGCGGTGGCACTCGGCCTTTTCTTTGTCTGTATGGAAGGGACGATCATAAGGATTCTGCTTGGGGCAGCAGGCGGAAAAAGCGGACTTCTGACATGTATCAGCTATTCGTTTCTCGGATTTTTTTATTCCGGAATCACACCGTCCGCGACCGGCGGACAGCCGATGCAGCTCTATGAAATGAAGAAGGATGGAAACAGCGTCAGCAGCAGTACGGTCGTACTGATGGTCACAGCGGTGTGCTATAAGCTGGTGTTAGTTTGTATCGGTACATTTCTGCTGATTTTTCAGGGGAAAATGCTGCGGCAATATCTTGGCGGATATTTCGGTCTGTATCTTCTGGGGCTGTTTTTGAATCTGGCGATCACGTTCGTCGTGACTGGAATGATTGTCCTGCCGCAATGGATAATCGCAGGGGAAAATATTTTTGACCGATTGTTCGTGAAACTGCATTTGTGGAAAGCTTCGGGAAGCGCAGGCAGACAGGAAAAGGTGCGGTGCTTCGTGCAGGAATATCATCGGGCAGTCCTATTTTTAAAAGAGCATCCGGGGCGGCTTGCGGCAGCATTTTCACTGACCTTTGTGCAGAGAAACAGCGCATTTGTGATTACCTGGCTGGTGTACTGCGGAATGGGGCTTTTCGGGACAAATTTGTGGAGCGTCGTCTTTTTACAGGCGGCGGTGACGCTGGCAGTGGACATGCTTCCGGTGCCCGGCGCGCAGGGAATTACGGAGCTCGTGTATCGGAGCGCGTTTGCACAGATTTTCATCGGAGGGACGTTACCTGTGTCGATGATCGTCAGCAGGGCGGCGTCGTTTTATGTGCCGATGGCGGTCGGGCTTGCAACCGTGCTCTGGAGGATGGCGCGTAAGGCAGGAAAGAGCGGGTGGAAGCAGGCTGCGTAAATCAGCCACATCCATATCTCCATAACTGGTGTGCATGGTTTTGCTGGAATGACCGTTTCTGCTGTTGTCTGTTTCTTTGTTACGATAATCATACTTGGAATATCCTAATTCTTCATCCAGTTCCTCGTCCAAAGCACCTTCCAATAGGACAGACATCATGTCACGCATGATGCCATTTACATCGGTGCCGTCTTTGATGCTGATATCATTATTTTTCAGATAATCACGCATCATTTCTCTCATTGCTGCTTTTTGTGGGCTATCTTTTCTTCTTGCCATAAAAATAACCTCCAAAACTGAGTAATTTTATCTTACATCAGTTTGGAGGTTTACACAAACTTTGGGATACTCCCATGAGGTATCTTATATAATGAATTATTATAGAATGAGAGCCGCAAATGCGGCTCTCATTTCATTTCATGGATAAATAAATAATAAAGCTGGAAAAATCTAACGCTGTACGCGACCAGAGCCATCTCCATTTGCCAGTTTTTCTACATCGGAAACACTGACACGGTTAAAGTCACCGATAATGCTGTGCTTCAGGCAGGAGGCTGCAACAGCAAATTCCAGTGCAGCTGATAGTTCCTGATAGTGATTCAGACCGTAAATAAGTCCGCCTGCAAAGCTGTCACCACCACCTACTCGGTCTACGATATCGGTAATGTGATATTTTTTTGATTCATAAAAATGAGCTCTGTTGTTGATGCAGGCTGCCCAATCATTATGATCTGCACTCTTGGATTCCCGTAATGTAATAGCAATAAGCTTCATATTGGGATAGGAAGCAAGCACCTTATCACCAAGGGCTTTGTATTTACTGCGATCAAGGCTGCCGGATTCTACATCTATGTCAACGGTGATTTCCAGAGATTTCTGTACATCTTCTTCATTGGCGATGGCAATGTCCACGTAGCTTGCCAGTTCGCGCATGACCTCAGAAGCTTTCTTGCCATATTTCCATAAATTTTTACGAAAATTCAGATCACAGGAAACTGTAATGCCCTTTTCTTTGGCTGCTTTTACACTTGCAAGGCTTAACTCCATTGCGGTTTCAGATAACGCTGGGGTGATACCGGTAATATGATACCAGTCTATACCATCAAATATCTCATTCCAGTTAAAAAGCTCCGGTTGTGCAATAGCGATAGAGGAACCACTGCGGTCATAGGTGACCTTACTGGGAAGCTGATTTGCACCGCTTTCCAGAAAATAGATTCCCATACGGCCTTCACCGCGTTTTACTTTTGAAACATCAACACCGAACTGGCGAAGCTCTTTTATACATTCATCGCCGATGACATTATTTGGTAAGACAGTGCAATACTGCACATCCATACCAAAGTTTGCGAGTGAAACAGCAACATTGGCTTCACCGCCGCCAAAGGAGGCTTCCATAATGGGAGACTGGAAAAAACGTTCCAGGCCAGGCGGTTTTAAACGCAGCAAAATTTCGCCAAAAGTTAATATTTTCATAGTGTAATACTCCTCGTTTTATTTATTTTTGTAATAAATGGATGGCAAATCCGCCAATTTCCTGCTTTAGATAAAGAGCGACCAATCGGTCATCTTTGTATTTTGCGGTTGATGTATCTGCATAAAAGCCAGCTCTTTCCAGCTCAGGAACTGCACAGAGAATATTGTTGGTTCTGATGGCAATGTGTCCGTACGCTCCCAAGTTAGAGGATTTCAAAATTTCAATATTGGGAGAGGCAAATACGGAGCTGCTGCCGTCTTTGAGGGGGAAATCAAAAGCTGTCTGGAAAAAATTACTTACCTCAGTGGAGGATTCAACATTTTCACAGTTGATTCCCAAATGTGCAAATTCAAAGCCGAGCGCATTTTGACGGGCTTCCCTGCAGAGAGCTGTAATCTTATCAAAATTGCCATCTGCAATGTCTTTGCGGGTACAAATCCAGCTGCCGCCTACTGCGTGGATAAAGGGTGCCGCAATGTAGTCACCAATGTTATGGCTGTTAATACCACCGGTAGGCAGAAACTTTACTCCTGGAAAAGGTGCAGAAAGCGACTTTAAGGCAGTAAGTCCTCCGTATACATTCGCTGGAAAGAACTTTACAACAGAAAGTCCTAATTTTACAGCAGACATGATTTCTGATGGAGCGACACAGCCGGGGGTTACAGTAATACCTGCTTTGATGCAATATTTTATGATTTCTTCATCAAAGCCGGGAGAAACAATAAAGCCTGCACCGGCAGATACAGCAGCTTTGCACTGCTCGAGATTTATGACTGTGCCAGCTCCCACCAGCATATCCGGGCAGGCGGATGCAACAGCAGCAATGCTGTCTTTTGCAGCAGCTGTTCGAAAAGTGATTTCCATAACGTCAATGCCACCGGCAAGAAGCGCTTTTGCGGTTGGCACTGCATCTTCTGCATTGTCCAGTACAACAACGGGAACAATGCAGGCACGTGAAAATCGTTCAAGTGGGTTCATAAGATACCTCCTAAATATAGAATAAATAGCATAAGCGGGGGCACTTCTGTTATTATCCTTTTGAAAATAGAAGGATTTGTATAATGCATGAACAGCAAAATAAGCGGGGGCGTCTTGCTGCTTGCTTTTAGTGTTTCAGAATAGTTGAGCCTGCAATTTGTAAAGGACAGGTCAACCGGGTTTCTTTCTTTGCAACAGAAGGATCTGCAATGCATTCAAGCAGTTTTTGTGCAGCCAGATTCCCGATAAGACGTGGCTGGACTACAATGTTGGTAATGCGGGGCGTCATCAGAGAGAGCAGGATGCTCTGCTCTTCCCAGCCCCAGTCATCAGGACCGCAGAGTCCGATTTCATCTGGAATGTGTATTCCAAGAGAGCGGATTGCATTAAATACATGCAGTACGGTAATGGAGTTGACACAGAATATGGCGGGAAGTTCCTTTTTCCCACAAATATCCTTTAAATGGTGAAGCTGACTGGTGACATTCTGGGTATTGTGAATGTCAATGACGTAGGTTAATTCGTTTGGGTCAACCTCGGGATAATAGAGCTTCACTGCGTCCAAAAAGGAATTGCGCCTTTCGGACCGGACAGAACTTGCAAAATAATTTTCTGTAAAAAAGACAGGAAGTGTATAGCCTTGTTCCTTCAGGTGCTTTACAAGTTCAAAAATAGGGTCTCGGTGATTGGAACCCACAAATTGGAAATTATAGTCATCTATGGTACGGTCACAAAGAACGATGGGAAGTCCGGTGCAGGCCTGCTGTATAAGCAGAGGGTTCTGGCTGGAACAGGTGTTTACGATCAGACCGTCTACATGCCGGCTCATCAGGGATCTGATATAGGACTCTTCTTCTTTGATACTATTGTTACAGCTGACAAATAATGGCATATAATTACTGCTCAGGAGTGTTTCACTGATGCCTTGGATCAGAGCAGCACAGAAAGGCGTTGATATATCCGATACAATAACTCCAATATGATGCGATAAATTTGTCTTTAAAGACTGCGCCATAACATTTGGATGGTAATTGGTCATTTTAATAACTGTTTCGATCCGTTCCCGGGTATCCTTTTGGATCAAGTCCTGTTTCCCATTGATATAACGGGAAACAGTAGTGATAGAAACTCCCGCCGCTTTGGCGATATCTGAAATGGTAACCTTTTCATGGTTCATATGATGTGTTTGGGCCGGTTTGGATACATAACAAGTAATGCAATTGTAAAAATTACTTTAATTTGTACCTGAAACAGCCACGCTCCTTACGTTGTTTTGAAAATATTATAGAATTTTACTTTTTAAATTGTCAAGCAAATATGGAAAACATTTATTAGTTTCTGAAGTTTTGTGTGTAGTGCATAAATGAAAACGATTTCAAATTGTGAAATGTCATGAAATGGGTAGGAATATGTGAAATATATCTTGTAATTGCCAAGATTATGTGATAGATTTGTGGAAAATGATAGTTCAAAACAAGAAAATAGACAAAAATAAAGAAAATAGATGAAATCATTTTCACAATCGAATATAGACACATGATGAATGTGTGATAATGGTGTTTCCGGGAGTTATCCCGTACACATATATAAGCTAAGGTGGGGGCACTGAAATATTCTTAAGAAGAAGGGAGAACAATAAAGAAAGAGAAAAAGAGAAAATTGAAGTAATTGCTTAAAGGACATTAGCGATTTGCATCATACGGGAAGAGAAGGAAGATGCTCTTATATGTGTGAGCGCTACGCACGTAAGCCTGATATGCACAACCAAGGATAGCGCAGAAAAGAGGTAAAGAAGATTATGAAGAAAAAGTTATTGTCGGTAATATTAGCAGGTTTTATGGTGATGGGATGTTTAGCTGGGTGCACATCTAATGATCAAACAGTAGAAAATGAAAAAAATACTTCAGAGACGGAGCAAGCTGAAAGTGGAGAAAAAACAGTTATTACAGTTGCCCGGTGGGGTACAGATAGTGAAAAGGAAGCATTTGAAAACATATTTGCAGAATTTGAAAAGGCACATCCAGAAATTGACGTCCAGTTAGACTTTAGACCATGGGATACCTACTGGGATATGATTAATGTTAATATGTCTGGTGGTATGCTTCCTGATATTGTAAGCGTGAGTACACAACTAGGTTCTAAATATTATATTCCAGGTGTTTTTGAAGATTTGGCTCCGTATATTGAGAGAGATGAAGTGAAAACCGAAGAATTTGCACAGAATGTAATGGATGCATTTACAATGGATGGTAAAGTTTTTGGCTTTCCTAATGATATATCTTTGTATCCATTGTGCTACAATAAAGCATTGTTGGATGAGAGTGGTATTGCATATCCGGCATCGGATAATCCCTTGACTTTTGATGAATATTATGAAATGGCAAAGAAGCTGACCAAAATTGAGGGAAATGCATATACTCAGGTAGGGTTTGCTGATGAAGCCCGTACAGCATTTAGACTGCAATGGTTATTTCCAATGTATGGGGGAAGCATGTTTGACCAGACAGTAAATCCAACCAAAATTACTATTGATACCCCAGAAGGTAGAAAGGGAGTTGAGGCAATAGCAAAGATGGCAGATGTTGTTGCACCTGTTGCAGAATGGGGGAAAAGCTGGGATGGAGGCCTCCAAAATTCTGCAATAGCAACGTGTACATCTGGTATCTGGATGTTTGGTGATTTTAAGAAAGCAGGTGTTGATTTTGGGGTTGCACCGATGCCAGAAGGCATTGAAGGATCGGCGGTTACAGGTTTGATTAATGGTTTTATGATGGCAAGTAACTGTGAAAATAAAGAAGCAGCATGGCAGGTACTAAAATGGCTTTCTAGTAGAGACGGTCAGCTTCAGGTGGCTAAGAATGGAGTGGGAACACCGATTTATTCAGAATTGTGTACAGATCCGGCTTTTGCAAATCAGATAGAGGGTGTGGATCTTTCTGCATACAGTTATATGCTGGATCATTTTCAACCATTAGCAATGATGCCAGATGACTCATTGAATATTTTTATTGAGAATAAGATAAAAGATCTCCTGGAAGGTAAGATTGATGTGAATGGATTTATTGAAGCAATGACCGGAGAGGGTCAAGAGATCTTAGATGCGATGTATCAGTAATAATTACATAGGGTGAGTAATGCCAGGATCATGTAGAAATATACATGATCCTGGTAAGCATAAAATAGGGAGGCTTGAAATGAGCAAGAAAAAGGAAAATAAAAATGCTTTGCATGGTTTCTTACTTGTAATGCCGTGGTTTGTCGGATTCCTTATATTTTATTTGTATCCTATATGTTCCAATATTGGATTAAGCTTTACAGATAAAACAATCTGGGGTGAGGGCAAATTTGTAGGGTTAAAAAATTACTATAAAATATTCTTTGAGGATAAGGTGTTTTGGATTTGCTTGAAGAATACTTTTCTGTGGGTTATTTTTTCTAATGTTATTATGCTTAGTGTGTCTTTGATAATAGCGAATTTGTTAGCAGGAAAAGTTAAAGGGGGCAAATTTTTTCGGACTGTTTTTTATTTTCCTTGTTTACTGCCACCAGTAGCATTTGGTGTGGTTTTGGGATTTATATTCTCGGGGAGTCCAAATGGTTTTGTGAATCATCTATTTGGACTTGGAACTCATGGATGGTTTAGTGATTCAACTTTAGCTATGCCAACGGCAATTGTTTCCAGTATCTGGTATATCGGAACGCCAATGATAATTTTTCTTGCGGCTATTAAGGGAATTAACCCCAGTTACCAAGAAGCTGCATTGATTGATGGAGCAGGAGCAGTTCGAAGATTTTTTTCAGTTACTTTACCTCTGATTTCACAGTCTATTATCTTCAATTTTATAATGGGAATAATAAATGGATGGCAGGTATATGAACATATTATTCCTTTTACGAAAGCGGAGGGAGATGTGATCAAACCATATGGAAGGGATTATGGATTGGGAGTGTTGTTGATCCATATTTATGAGAAAGGGTTCAAGGATTTTGAAATAGCATATGCGGCAGCATTAGGTATAATTTTATTAATCATTGTTTTACTTTGTACATTGGCTGGCTTTGGCTTAATAAAGAAGTTGAAACTGGATTATCAATCTTTTGACTGAAAGGAATGTAGTTATGAAAAAAAGTATTTTAGGAGTATTAAAGTGGATTATATTGCTAATGTTAGCAATAGTTATGCTGGTGCCATTCTTTTGGTTGATTTCTAGTTCCCTAAAAGATAAAACGCAGTTTTATTCTAATCCTCCAGTTTATTTTCCTATTCCGATGCATTTTGAAAATTTTGTAAATGCATGGGTAAACATCGGCTTTTTTAGAGCAATTTTAAATTCCTTGGTATTTGCATTGACTTTTACCATAATTGTGGTATTTAGTTCAGCGTTAGCCGCTTATGGATTTTCAAGATTTAAATTTCCGGGTAAGAAAGTATTATTTGTAATTCTGCTGTTATCGATGATGCTGCCTACACAGATTATGACGATTCCCTTATTTTTGATGTTTAAAAAACTGAATATGATCAATACTATATTACCAATGCTCTTACCATACTGTTTAGGGGTTCCATATCATATTTTTTTAATACGCCAGTTTATGAATGGAATACCGAAAGAAGTGGATGAAGCAGCTAAAATTGACGGTTGTGGAACTATGCAAATATTCTTTTATATCATTGGACCTATGTCAAAACCAACGTTGATTGTGTCAGCGCTTTTGAATTTTATATGGGCATGGAAAGATGTATGGTATTCCAATATTTATCTTGGAAGACCAGAAAGGCAAACAATTTCAGTAAGGCTACTTTCGTTAATTGGAGATAAGAGTGTAGAGTATGGGCAGATGATGGCAGCTACAGTCATGATGATGTTGCCTGTTATTCTTCTATATTTTTGTGCACAAAAGTATTTTGATGAAGGTATTACTATAACAGAATTGAAATAGCTTAAAGGAAGATCAATATGTATCAAATGATGATAGGAACTTATACCAAAAGAGGTAGTGAAGGTATTTATTTGTTGGAAATGGATGATATTTTGCAGCAAGTAAGAGTAATATCAGTTATTGGAGAAAAAAATCCCTCCTATTTGTGTTTGGATTCCGAGAAAAAATGTTTGTATGCTGCTTTGGAAAACGAAGTTGGGGAAGTGGCTGTTTACAATGTTGAAAATCGAAAAGCACCGAAATTTATGGGGAAATATGAGACAGGAGGGAGTACAACATGCCATGTGTCCTTGTCGGTGGATCACAAGTGGCTTTATGCATCTAACTATGAAGATGGATCCTTTACTATATTTGAAGTGGGAGATGCTCTCAGAAAAAGCAGGATAATCTTTAATCAGGCAGGTCGATATAAGGCAAAACCTCATGCACATAGCGTTTTTTCAATTTTGAAGAATGAAGCTATATGCTGCGATAAGGGACTGGATAGTGTTTTGATATATGGGGATGGAGGAGAGATATGCCGCTTTTATTTGAAAGGAAGTAATTTTCGGATTTTGGAAAGTGAGAAACAAAACCTCTATCTTGTAGCGGAGAAGAGTAGTGAAATTGTTGTGATCAGTTATGAACATGGGAAACTGACACTTCAGCAGCGTATATCAACGGTGGAAAAAGGGTTTGCCAAAATTAATTATGCGGCAGCAGTACGTATATCACCCGATCGACAGTATCTTTACACTACAAATCGAGGTGAAGATACTATTGTGATTTATAAGATCCAGAAGGATGGAACCTTAGAGTTTTTAGAACGTCATTACCTACCAGGGCAATTTCCTCGTGATTTTAATATTTCAAAAGATGGAAAAATTTTGGGTGTGGCTTTAGAGTATTCAGATTGTGTAGTTTTTTATGATGTAGATAACAATACTGGGACTATAAGACTACGGAAGGAAATGGTTCGCATTCCGAGTCCTACGGCTATAATTATAGAATAAGGAGAATGACTGTGAGAGAAGAACTATATAATGGAATTAATATTCAGAAGCCTTGGCCACCACGTATGAAAGAAAAGGAACAGGCATTAAAAAAGAATATAGATAGAATACCAGAAACTATTTGTTATCTATCAAACCCTCCGAAGGTAATTCCTATTCATGTTGGAAGGCAATTATTTGTAGATGACTTTTTGATTGACACATCAACCTTGCAACGTAAATATTATTACCCTGAACCCTATGTGGGGAATCCGATTTTAAAACCACAGACAAAAATTGAAAAAAATGAGGGATGTTGTCCAGTGGCAGCTACTTTTACAGACGGTGTTTTTTATGATTCAAAAGATGGACTCTATAAAATGTGGTATCAGGCTGGGTGGTTTGATGGAACTGCATATGCAGAGAGTTTGGACGGACAAAACTGGTATAGACCAGATTTGGATGTTGTACCTGGAACAAATATGGTATTACCTTTTCGTAAGGGGTATAAGCGGGATGGTGCAACGGTATGGATTGATCATGAAACAAAAGATCCAAAGAGCAGATATAAATTATTTGTTTTTTTTAGAAAAAATGAGGTCGAAGAGATAGGGGAACTTTATATTTCCTCAGATGGAATTCATTGGAATGGGCCAACAATAACTGGACCGTGTGGTGATGCGTCTAGCTTCTTTTATAATCCTTTTCGAAAAAAGTGGGTATTCAGCATTAGAAAAGTAGATGTAGAGGGGGATTTTCACTATAGATATAGACAGTATTATGAAACGGAAGATTTTTTGAAAGGTGCAGATTGGGGAAGAAATGATCCTGTTTTTTGGTATGGAGCAGATGATTTAGACAAAAAACATGCGATATACGATTGTACTACACAGTTATATGGTGTTGATTGTGTAGCCTATGAAAGTATTTTGCTAGGAGCTTTTGAGATTTTTAAAGGACCTCATAATAGAATTGCAGAAGAACTTGGAGTTCCGAAACAATGTGATATTACATTGGGTTATAGCCGGGATGGTTTCCATTTTTGCAGACCAGATCGAACAGCTTTTCTTAAGGGTTCTGAGAAAAAGGGGACATGGGATTATGGCTATATTCATGCCTCTGGTGGCTTATGCATTGTAGAAAAGGATCAGTTGCGGTTTTATTATTCTGCGTGGTCTGGGGAGTCACCCAAATATGGAAAACATATGTATGCAGGTGGAGCTACTGGTTATGCTACGTTACGGAGAGATGGATTTGCAAGTGTTGCAGCAGAAAAAGAAGGATTTTTAAAAACTAGAGTGCTGGTTTTTAAAGGGGAATATTTGTGGCTGAATACAATCAGCGACTTGGGAGAGGTACGTGTAGAAGTAAGAACAGCGTCTGATGAACCAATAAATGGTTTTAGAAAAGAAGAATGTGAACCGGTTATTACTGATTCTACAAAAGTAATGGTTCGATGGAGTAGTGGAAACAGTCTAAAACAATTGGAAGGGAAGCCGATTAGATTTGTATTTTGGATTAGGAAGGCAGAAGTTTTTTCTTTTTGGGTAAGTGATGATGAAAGAGGAAAAAGTAGAGGATATATGGGCGCTGGAAGTACAAATTGTGAAGGAATTCGTGATATCTAAGTGATAAAATTGGTGAATTATAGGAGGTGTTCAAGATGAAAACAGCATTGGTTACAGGTGGAAACAGAGGGATTGGAGAAGGTATTTGTAGGGTTTTAGCTGAGAGGGGATACGATATTTTTTTCACCTATAAGGGTGGAATATATGATGGCGAAGAACAGTTTCGTAATGAGATGGAAAAAGCAGAAGCATTAGTTCAAAGTATTTGTAATGAATATAATGTAAAGTGTTTTTGTAAGGAAGCGGATTTTACTAAAGAAGAGGATGTGGAAAAAATATTCCAGACCGCAGTAGAAAAAATGGGAGAAATTCATGTGCTGGTGAATAATGCAGGATATGGAATAGAGGGAAAATTAAGAGATACAAAATCAGAAGATATTGACAAAGAGTATTTTGTGCTTTTGCGAACACCATTACTTTTAATGAAGCATGCTGCAAATCACATGATAGAAAAAGAAATACGGGGCTGTATGGTGAATATTGGATCTGTAAGAGCCAGTCGGGCGTTCCCGATTGACTGTATTTATGGAAGCTTAAAAGCAGGATTAGAAAGAGCTACTCAATCAGTGGCTTTGGAACTAGGACCCTATGGAATACGTGTTAATGCCATTGAGCCAGGATGTATTCAAGTGAGTCCACTGAAAGAAATGGTTCCATTTTATGAGAATATGGGACGTAATATTCCTATAGAAAGAACGGGAACGCCAAGAGATATTGGAAATACGGTGGCTTTTCTTTGCTCGGATGATGCATCTTATATTACTGGACAGACGATACGAGTAGATGGAGGGTTGTTATTGCCAGCAATGCATCAGGGTCCTGATATAGGACCAGACCAGAGATGGAGTCGTGTCCTTTGAGAGCGAAGGTTGAAAAAATAGAGTGACTCAATAGATGGTTAAAAAGTTTGTGAGGTTTATCAGAACAGGTTTTGACATTATAGAATTGGAAAAATACGAGTAAATGAAAATGAGTAAAGAGATAGATATTGTTGCGTTAGGAGAATTACTTATAGATTTCACAGAATCAGGATATAGCAAGAATGGAATGAAGCTATTTGAGCAGAATCCTGGAGGAGCACCTGCGAATCTGCTGATAGCGGCAAGCCATATGGGGTGCAGTACTGCATTTGTTGGAAAAGTGGGAAATGATATGCATGGTCATTTTCTAAAAGAAACACTGAAAAAGGAAGGAATTGATACAAGAGCAGTATTAGAGGATACAGAATATTTTACTACTATGGCGTTCGTGGAGCTGGATGAGAGAGGAGAGCGAAGTTTTTCTTTTGCAAGGAAACCGGGAGCGGATACTATGCTTAGAAAAGAAGAATTGGATGAAAAATTACTTTCAAATTGTAAGATATTTCATTTTGGGTCATTGTCTTTAACAAATGAGCCATCCAGGAGTGCAACGTTGGAAGCGATATCGATCGCTAAAAAGGAAGGAGTGATTATTTCTTATGATCCCAATTATCGGGCATCATTATGGAAAAGTGAGTGTACTGCTGTAGAAGAAATGAAAAAAGTGATATCGCTGGCGGATATAATGAAGGTGTCGGATGAAGAGAGTCTGCTTTTGACAGGTGCGTCCAATTATGAGGATGCATCAGATGAGTTCCTGAAGATGGGAATAAAATTAGTTGCAATTACACTGGGAAAGCAGGGGGTATTAGTGGCAAGAAAGGATCAAAGAGAAATTTTTGATGCGTTCTCTGTTAATACGGTTGATACAACGGGAGCAGGCGATTCCTTTTGGGGTGGATTCCTAAGCAGGCTGTTATCGTATAATCAGGCAATAGAAAAGCTGGAATGGGAAGAAATCAGTCAATGTGCGCTGACAGGCAATGCGGTTGCAGCATTATGTGTACAAAGTAGAGGAGGCATGCCGTCTATCCCGGGCAAGGATGATGTGGAATTATTTATCAAGAATAACAGAAAGAGGTGTTCTTATGATTAAAAACAGAAGGATCGGACATATTGGTATTGCTACCAATGATGTTGCAAGAGATGTGGAGTGGTATGTAAATGTGCTTGGCTTTGAAGTGACTGGCAAATTTCAAAATGGAAATGATACTGTTTATTTTTTGAAAAATGATGATGTTATTTTTGAAATATTTCCATCAGATTCTCGGCTTCCGAATGAGGTTTCCGGGAGAATTGATCATTATAGTTTTGCTTCTGATGATATTGAGTCGGACTATGCATATTGTGTAAAGAACGGATATAAGATCGTTACTGATGGTATTGAAGGTATTGCGGGATTTTGGGACAACGGTATCCGGTACTTCAAGATAGCAAGTCCAACAGGTGAACAGTTTGAGTTCTGCCAGATTTTGTGATGAAAATTATAAATAAAATAAATCCTCGCATTTCAGCATTTAAATTTAAAGATGAAGTGCGGGGATTTTTGATAAATAGCCTGTTAAAAAATGAAAAAATTTTAGCTTTTTACCCTAATTGCTCACTTGATGAAAAGGGACATTCTGCGGTAGGATGGATGGAATATAAAAGGTCAGAGGATTATGGGGAAACATGGTCACAGCCCTATATCTTTCAGCCGTCATTAAAATTGCTACATTCTGAGATGAAATACTCCGCTATGTGTGAAAAGGCAATAGTGAATGAAAAGGGAGATATTATTGTATATCAATTAATATGTGATATATCAAATGATCCACAGTGGCAACCCTATATGGTGCCATCTTATTCAATTAGCCGGGATAAAGGAAGCACATGGAGCAATCTGCGTCAGATAGGAACACGTCGAGGACGTATTTATGATGCGATGTATCAGGAGGGAACAATTTTTCTGCTTTTATTTGTCAATGATGCGACGGTTGATTGGACAGGTCAAACCACGGATCATTATTATTCACTTGTGGTTAGTGAAGATGGTGGAGAAAACTATTATGAAAGAAGCAGAATTCCAATTCCGTCGCTGCATCATGGATATGGAAGCATGATGTTTCTGGAGGATGGCCGTCTGATTGTGTACAATTATAATCTGGATGATGAATATAATCTGTCCTATGTGTTAAGTGAGGATAAAGGAATGTCGTGGGGACAGGCAGGTACAACCTTTGTGGCAAAAAAAATCCGGAACCCGCAGGTTGTAGGCTTTGAACATTTGTATTTTCTTCATGGCAGAAGCGGAAATAATGGCGAACAAGCAGGAAATTTTGTCTTATATTGCTCGGAGGATGGAATTCACTGGGATGAAGGAAGATATTTAAAAGTCCGTACAGAGGGATTAGGGGCTTATTCAAATAATTTGGTCATTGGGAAAGGAACATCCCATGAGAAGCTCCTGATTCAGGCATCGCATGCTTACAAAGATAATCAGACTAATGTTCTGCATTGGCAAATAATTAAAAGAAAGGTGTAAAGATAATGAAATGTATAATGAATCCGAGACCGGATATCCAGGAGGAACTGATCAAACCATATAAAGAAATGGAAGATGTTTATTCCCTTTCCTGCGTTGTAGGGGACGCAATGGAGAGAGAGCAGGTAATGCGACATGATATGAAGCCCAAATCCATCAATAAAAAAATAATTGGTCCGGCTATTACTGTAAAGCTGACAGCAGGAGATATCGTGGATTGCCTGTGTGTATTTGAAATTGCCAGACCTGGGGATGTTATTGTAATTGATGCATTTGGAGAAACGGAAACCTCAATTTGGGGAGGACTTATGTCTGGCCTTGCAAGAAATGCCGGTATAGCAGGCGCTGTGATTGATGGCAGCTGCCGTGATACAGATGAGGCGAAGATGCTGGAGTTTCCGATAACTGCCAAGGCGTCAGGACCTAGAGCAGCGCATACAGCATATTCGGGAAGGAAGGAACCTATTGCGGTAAATGTTCCTGTCTGTTGCGGAGGTGTTATTGTAAATCCAGGAGATTTAATTGTTGCGGATGAAATCGGTGTTGCGGTAGTTCCGTACAATGAGCTGGAAGCTGTATATAAAAAGGCACGCGCTCAGGCAGATCTTGAAATTGCAACAAGAGAAGAAATTCTGAGAGGAGCAACCGTTGATGAATTGCTTGCAAAATTCGGAAGAATATAATCATGAATTGAAATATATCATTACTCTTGATGGTGGTACAACGAATACCCGGGCATATTTGTGGAAACAGGATGGTTCCTTTGTTTCTTCTAAAAAAGAAAGAGCAGGTGTCAGGAATACCGCTATGGATGGATCTGATCAGGTGATCCGTGAAACGGTAAAAAGATGTATTGATGGCCTGATAGAAGAAAGTCATATAGAAGAAAGCCAGGTTCAAGGGATTTTTTGCTCGGGGATGTTAACCTCTAATGTGGGGCTTGAAGAAATTCCATATTTATGCGCACCTGTTGATGAAAGGGCTTTGTGCAATGCAATAGAATGCCGCTTCTTTAATGATATTACCAGAATACCTTTTTACATGATTCCGGGAGTCAGGAACCATGTAGAGAATATCGGAATAGATACGCTGGAGCAGATGGATGTTATGCGTGGAGAAGAAACAGAGGCGGTGGCTTTGTTGAGGGAGCGTGGCAAGGGCGAGGATCTGATTTTTGTTTTACCAGGCTCCCATACTAAAATAATATATGCAAATGAAGAAGGGTTTATCTGCCGTTGTAAGACAACCATGAGTGGAGAACTGCTTGATGCTTTGTTTTTCCATACGTTATTAAAGGATTCACTTCCGGATTTCTTTGTCGGTGAAGAGGAATATGATTATCAGGCGGTGTCAGATGGAGCTCGGACGGCACAGAAGAATTCCTTTACAAGTGCAGTTTTTAAAACACGTATTTATCAAAAATATGTACATAAAGATAAAAAGAAGGCAGCCAATTTCCTGTTAGGGGTATTGATGTATTATGATTGCCTGAGTATATGTGAGTTTAAGAAGACAGAGGCTTTGGAAGAGGTGCAGTTTGTTATTGCAGGTAAGCGGATAATTGCACAGGCTGTTTATGATATATTAACAGATATTATGCAGGAAAAGAAGGTTCATCTTTTGGATGAGGACGAACTGATGGCGGCGAAAGGGGCATTTCGTCTCGCAGAATTATATTATAAATGGAAGGAAGGTGAGTAGGATGATGAGTGACCTGAAGGATAGACTTTTAGAAGAGAAGCTGATTGTTATTCTCAGAGGGTTGGCGGAAGAAAAGCTGATTGCTACAGTAGATATCCTGAAAAATATGGGTATGCACTTTTTTGAGCTGGCTATTGATAATGAATCGGAATTATCAATGGAAAAAAGTCTCCGGAATATTGAAGGCTTAAGAAAGCATTACGGGGATTCCATACATATTGGTGCCGGAACAGTAATAAATAAGCTACAGGTAAAAAGGGTTGCAGAGATCGGAGGAGAGTACATTATTTCTCCGAATTTAAACGAGGAGGTAGTGCGTGCTACTAAAGAAATGGGATTGGTTTCTATACCGGGAGCAGCTACGCCAAGTGAGATCATAAGGGCATATCAGGCAGGTGCAGATATTGTAAAAGTATTTCCGGCAAATTATCTGGGAGAAGCTTATATCCGCGCGATAAAGGCTCCTCTTGACTATATTCCTATTGCTGCTGTGGGTGGAATCCGTCCGGAAGATATACCTGCATTTCAAAGTGCCGGTGTCAGCTGTTTTGGAGTCGGAAAGCAGCTTGTAGATGCCGGTTTGTTTTCAAGCTATTGTGATGAAGAAGTATTTCAGATTATAGAAGACAGAGCAAAAAGATATTTACAGGCGATTCGATAAATAAGGATTAAAGCATATGCTGGAAAGGAATTGTATGGCCAAATTAAAGATTAATCTGCAAAATCCGGTGTGGCTGAGCCTGGGAGCTCTTTTTTGCTGCGTGCTGTGGGGAAGTGCATTCCCATGTGTGAAAATAGCATATCCACTGTTCAAAATTTCGGATACGGGTAGCCAGATTTTGTTTGCAGGAGTTCGTTTTTTTATATCGGGAATAATTACTTTTATTGTCGGGTGCATTTTGGAAAAACAGATTTTACGGGTGAGGAAGCTGTCGATTCCGGGGATTATCAGGCAGGGGTTATTGCAGACTACGATTCAATATACGTGTTTTCACATTAGTCTGGCGTATATTTCATCATCAGAAAGTGCAATTATAAATGCTTCAAATGTGTTTATTTCTGTTATAGCAGCGCATTTTCTACTTAAAAATGAAAGACTATCCTGGGAAACCATCTTTGGATGTATTGCTGGATTAGCAGGAGTGATTCTGATAAATTTAACAGGAATATTAAATGGTAGTTTTTCCTTTAGGGGTGAGGGACTTATGCTGGCGGCTGCTGCATCTTATGGAATCAGTAATGTATATTTGAAAAAAATAGTAAAACAGGAATCGCCGATGGCAATTACGTCATATCAGATATTGTTTGGAAGTCTGCTAATGATAATAATAGGAATCTGCATGGGAGGACGAGTACAGGTATATTCCTTAAAGGCAGCCTGTCTTCTTTTGTATTTGGCAGCACTATCTGCAGCAGCTTTCAGTATATGGACGCTGCTGTTAAAATATAATCCGGTGGGAAAGGTTACAATGTTTGCGTTTTCTATTCCGGTTTTTGGCGTGATAATGTCGGGAATATTTCTCGGTGAGTCCGTTTTTTCTGTGAAAAATATCATAGCACTTGTGCTTGTTAGCGTAGGAATCGGAGTTGTAAATGCTAAACATGGAGAACAACACTACCTATAAATGTTGTTAAAAAAGTCTTATTTATTCCTGGGGCTGTCGCACTAACGTGCGGCAGCTCATTTTATATATCCAACACAAAACGCCGAGCTTCGAAAAGCCCGGCGTTCGTGGTATAATCAGTTTATGCAACTAAACAAAATAATACAAAGAGATTATACCTCATTTTCGCTGGATTATCAAATCAAACTTCCGCTGGATTTAGAGATTTCTATTCCATCTGATGATCCAGTTCGTCTGGTAAGTGCCTTTGTGGAGGAAATGGACCTTTCTGAACTATATAAAACTTATGGCAGGATCAGAAAAAATCAGGCAACGCCGCGTCAGATGCTGAAACTCGTTATCTATGCAGCAATGAATCGAATCTACTCAAGTCGAGATATCCGAAAAGCATGTAAACGGGATATCAACTTTATGTATCTCCTTGAAGGAATGCCTGCTCCTGATCATGCAACGATTGCGCGTTTTATCTCCCTACATTTTTCTGCCTGCGCAAAGGTTCTGCTTGCCCAAATGTCAGATCTGCTCTATCTTCTTGGTGAGATTTCGGGAAAGACCATTTTTATTGATGGCACCAAGATTGAATCGGCAGCCAATCAATATACCTTTGTATGGAAACGGGCTATTACGAAAAATCAGGCCCGGTTATACACAAAACTAACTTCTTTTGTGGCTGAATGCGAAGAACTCTATGGAATCAGGACCGTATACCATGACCAGATATCCATCCACACATTAAAACGGTTAAAAAAGCAGTTGTGCCGCGTCAAAGTACAGGAGGGAATTGTGTTCGTGCATGGAATTGGACGTAGAAAAACACAGTTGCAGAAATCCATGGAACAGCTGGATCAATATCTGGAGAAACGAAAGGAATATACGAAAAAACTGTATACGCTTGGAGATAGAAACAGTTATTCCAAAACAGACCCGGATGCGACCTTCCTGAGAATGAAAGAAGATGCGATGCGGAATGGACAGTAAAAACCTGCTTATAACATCCAGCACGGAGTGGACTCTGAATACATCACATGGATTGATATTAGCCTGCGTCCAACCGATACATGCACCCTGATCCCTTTTTTGAAAGATATGGAGAGTCACTTAGGATTTAAATATTCAGAAATCGTTGCAGATGCCGGATATGAAAGTGAAGAAAACTATCTTTTCATTGAGGGAAACGGACAGACCGCCTATATAAAGCCGCAGAACTATGAGATTTCGAAAACCCGAAAATACAAAAAAGACATCAGCAGAAGAGAAAACATGGAGTATCACGCAGACAGAGACAGCTATATCTGTCGGAATGGAAGGGAACTGACTGTTACAAATGAACGCAGAAGTAAAACAGCCAGCGGATCTGTCAGTGTAAAAACTTATTACAGAAGTCCAGACTGTACCGGCTGTCCTTATAAAACGGAATGTATCAAGGGAAACAACTGCAAAACACCTATGGAAAAACGTAATAAAGTGCTGATGGTCTCGAAGACGATGAGTCAAAAACGTGCAGAAGATCTGGAACGGATCACAAGTGAGTATGGAACGACGCTCCGTATGAATCGCAGTATTCAGGCCGAAGGTTCATTTGTTGATGTAAAGGAAGACATGAATTTTCGAAGATATCTGTACCGAGGAAAAGCAAATGCACTGGCAGAGAGCATCCTTTTGGCGATGGGACGAAATATCAATAAGCTTCATTGCAAGATTCAGACCGGAAGAACGGGGAGTCATCTTTTTTCATTAAAGACAGCATAGATTTTAATGGTTGAAAACAAAACAGTTTGAAATCAGGCATGCCGAAAGGGATGTCTGGGAATGAACTGTGTTTATAAGGGATGGGGGCGAAATCACAACCGATTTCGCCCCCATTTGGGCATAAAGCAGGGCTGCCGCCCAGCAAAAAATATTTGCTAGTGCGACAGCCCCTTTTTCTGTCTGGACAGGAAGCCTTTTGATAAGGTGGAGTTGTCGGAAAGACAAACCAAAACATAAAAGGCGGGAAAATATGAAAAAGAACGGGAAATAAAGTTTACCGATTGGATGGTGCTGGTGGTAGTAGACAGTGTTCTTAATCAGGAAAATAAACTATTGTGTTGTATTACGGCGAATCAATATAGGTGTAATTTGTTTGTGGATGGGTTCGCCCAATGGTTTGGGAGCACGCTTTTTCTGCTCATCCATCTGCCGGACCAGAAGATCCATGGCGGTTTTGGCAATGACATCAATCTGCTGACCAACGGTTGTGATTGGAAGGATTGCTTCGCTGGCAATCGGGGAATCGTCAAATCCAACAATCTCATAAGTGGAAGGAAATGTTCCGTATTTTTGGAAAATTAAATTCAGAAACATATTGGCATAGGTATCATTCGCAAGAAAGATACCTTTTTTTTGATCAGGATATTTGGCTTCTATCTTATCGAAAATTACCCGAATCACATTTAAAATCTCCTGATAAGTATTACCTTCTACACTCAGATCGATATGATATGGAACATGATGTTCTTCACAAGTTTCCTTAAAAGCCCGGATACGGTCATAAGCCGGGACAGATTTTTTCACATTGACATTTATATGAATCAGTATGTCACATTTATCCCGGATCAACAGGGAAGTAGCCTGAAGTGCTCCCATATAGTTATCAGTATTGACGCTGCTGATATGTTCTGCTTCACGTTCAATTGCGATGACAGGAATCTGATAGGAAGCGAGCTTTTCGGATGGAAGCGTGTGACTTAAAACAATCAGTCCCTCAATCTGATAAGATAGAAGCTCTTCAATGTATTGTTGCTCCTCTTCAGCCCCATGTTCGCTGGCGAAAACAAGAAATTTATAATGATAATCTCTGTAGCTGGAAAGAAATTGTGCCAGCATCTCAGAATAATAGTGCAGATAGAGGTTTGGAACGATGATTCCGATAAATTCACTTTTTCCATTCGCCAGGACCTTTGCCAGCTTATTCTTTTTATATCCAAGTATGTCAAGAGCCTGTGAAATCTTTTCCTGGTTTTCTAAGGTAAGAGAATCAGGATGATTGAAGTATCTTGATATTGTAGTCTTTGAAAAATTTGTGTATTCTGCAATATCTGCAAAAGTTACCTGTTTTTTACTCATAAAAGCGGAATCTCCTTTAATATGACGACTAACAGTTTATAATAGTCTTTAGTATAGCAATTCTCATGGAAAAACACAATGGGAAAATAACCGATTACGTAACCGGTTATTTTAACACGCAAAAGTGTTGACAGAATGAGAGGAATAGAGTATTATCAAACTAGAAAGTAACCGGTTACTTAACCGGTTTTGTGCGAAGCGTTAAAGGAATGGAGGGAGTAATGCATGAAAAGAATGCAAAACCAAGCAAAGTCCGCAAGCAAGCGAACCTGGAGAGAAAAGGGGACTTATGTGAAGAAAAACTGGCAGCTATATTTATTCTTCCTGATGCCGGGACTTTTGCTGACAATTATTTTTAAGTATCTTCCGATGGGTGGTCTTCTGATTGCTTTTGAAGACTACAATGTAATCAAAGGAGTTCTTGGGAGTCCCTGGGTCGGACTGGAGTATTTCAGACGATTTTTATCTTCACCGGATTTCATGAGCTATCTGATGAATACATTAAAATTGAGTATCTACGGATTGCTGTGGGGGTTCCCGGTTCCAATTATTCTTGCATTGCTTCTGAATCGTATTCAAAAGACAGGAATCAAGAAGAAAGTTCAGCTTTTGATCTATATGCCGAACTTTATTTCCGTCATCGTACTTTGTGGTATGGTCCGTATGTTTTTATCGCCTGTAGGACCGCTGAATAAAGTACTCGGAATCAGCACAAACTGGATGACAATGCCTTCTGCATTCCGGACAATCTATATTGCAAGCGGAATCTGGCAGGCGGCAGGATGGGCATCTATTATGTACACAGCAGCATTGTCGAATGCCAGCAAAGAGCTGGAAGAAGCAGCTCTTATGGATGGAGCAAATCTTCTGCAGCAAATCTGGTATGTAGAGTTGCCTGCAATTAAAAATATTATTGTAATTCAGTTTATTTTACAGGCCGGAAATATTATGAGTATAGGTTTTGAAAAAGCTTATGCGTTACAGACAGATATGAACTTGCCGGCATCGGAAATCCTGTCTACATATGTATATCGTATCGGACTTTTAAATGGAGATTATGGATATTCTACAGCAGTAGGTCTTTTCAATTCTGTTGTAAATGTTATCTTGCTGGTTTTTGTAAACTGGGTTGTTCAGAAACTGAATGATGGAGAAGGATTATAGGAAAGAGGGAGAAAAGATGGAGAAAATAAAGAATAAAAAATATTCAAGGACAGACAGCGTAATCCTTGGAATCGGATTTACCATTCTTGGTTTATTCGTCCTTTCTATAGCAATACCGATTGTTTATGTGGTACTCGCATCCTTTATGGATCCGAATGTTTTGAATAACCAGGGATTGAGTTTTAAAATCAAGGACTGGACATTAGATGCCTATCGAAGAGTATTAGAGAATGCAATGATCTGGCGTGGATTTTTAAATTCTTTCCTGTATTCACTTGCATTTACAGTTATTTCCGTTTTTGTGACATTGCTGGCAGCATATCCGTTGTCTAAAAAAGAATTTGTAGGAAGAGAATTATTCAATATTATTTTCCTGATCACAATGTTCTTTGGGGGTGGAATGATTCCTACCTTCATTTTGATCAATCAGCTGCACTTGGTTAATACGGTGTGGGCAATCCTGATTCCGGGGGCATTTAATGTATGGAATATGATTCTCGCAAGAACTTATTATCAATCAATTCCGACAGAATTAAGAGAAGCATCTGCGATCGACGGGGCAAATGAGATCCAGCATTTCTTTAAAATCATGATTCAGGTATGTAAGCCGATCATTGCAGTTCTGGCACTCTGGTCCTTCGTTGGAATGTGGAACAGTTATTTCGATGCAATGATTTATTTGAATGATGCAAATCTGCAGCCATTGCAGTTAGTGCTCCGTTCTATTCTGGTACAGAATACACCACAGCCGGGAATGATCGCCGATATCCAGAGTACGGCAGAAATGGCAAAAATAGCAGAACAGCTTAAATATGCAACCATTGTAGTATCAAGTTTACCACTGTTAGTAATGTACCCATTCTTCCAGAAATATTTTGATAAAGGAATTATGGTCGGATCGGTAAAAGGCTAATAAGAAAGGAACGATACAGCTATGAAGAAAAGAAAAGTAAATGCATTACTTGCAATTGGACTATTCTTGACGATGATGGTGGGAATTGCAGGATGTGGAAAAGAGCAGCAGCTTGCAGCTGAAATTGATCCGGATACACCTGTATCGGAAGTGCAGTTTCCATTGAAGGAAACCGCAGAACTTTCCTTTATTACAAGTGCACCGGCTACATCAACACAGGAGCCAAATGAACGAGTGATCTTTCAGCGCATGGAAGAGCAGACAAATGTTCATATTGACTGGACTTGTTTTGTATCAGACCAGTTTTCTGATAAGAAAAACCTGGCACTTGCCCAGTTTGGAAATCTGCCGGACGGATTATTCAATGCCGGAATGAGTGAGTATGACCTGCTGCGTTATGCAAAGCAGGGAATCATCATTCCATTGGAAAACCTGATAGATAAATATATGCCGAATTTACAGGCAGTATTTGAAAAATATCCGGAATACAGGGCGATGTGTACAGCACCGGATGGACATATTTATTCCTTTCCATGGATTGAGCAGCTTGGAGCAGGGAAAGAAGCCATTCAGGCAATCGGAGATATCCCGTATATTAACAAAAAATGGCTGGATTATCTTGGACTTGAGATTCCGACAACAACAGATGAACTGGAACAGGTATTAATTCAATTCCGTGATCATGCAGATGAACTTGAAAAAGAATTTTCCATTGAAGGTGATGTAATCCCGATGTCATTTATTATCAATAATGGAGATCAGGATCCTGCAATTTTGATCAATGGATTTGGAGAAGGTTATGGAGATACAGGGGATCATTTCGCTGTAACGGATGAAGGAAAAGTTATTTACACAACGGTTCAGGAAGGTTATAAAGAAGGTATCCAATGGTTGCATAAGCTTGTAACAGAGGATCTGGTCGACCCGGAAGCATTTACACAAGAGTGGTCCACCTATGTGGCAAAAGGAAAGAATCATCGATATGGTCTCTGCTTTACATGGGATATTGCAAATATCGATAACAATGAAGATTATGTGATGCTGCCAGCGTTGACAGGACCGGATGGAATGAGAAATATCACAAGACAGAACAACAGCGAAACAAGCGGATTCGATCGTGGAAGATGTGTCCTTACATCCAGCTGTCGTGACACAGCACTTGCCGCCGCATGGATTGATCAGATGTATGCCCCCTTTCAGTCACCGCAGAATAACTGGGGAACTTATGGAGAAAAGGATTCTTTTAACATTTTTGAACTGTCCAGGAATAAAGATGGCGGAGAAATGCTGAAGCATATGGATCTTGGAACTCAGTCTCCGGTAGAAGTACGTGAGGCACAATCTGTAAATGGTCCGCTTGCAGTACTGAATGAATATTATGATGTATATGTAACACAGCCAGAAGATGCAAAATGGCGTTTAGACAATATGCATGAAACTTATCTGCAGGATATGAACAGCAAGTATGTTTATCCAAACGTCTTTATGAGCATTGAGGATACCAATAAAGTGTCTCAGTACGATACAGATATTAGAAAATATGCAGAGCAGAAGAAAGCAGACTGGATCCTGAATGGTGGAATTGAAAAAGAGTGGGATTCCTATCTGAAGAAAATGGAACAGTATGGACTTTCTGATTATCTTTCAATTAAACAGAAATACTTTGATCAGTATCAGAAGTCATTGAGTGAAGAAAAATAACGCTACGAACAATAGGAGAATTTACATGAGTGAGATGTTAGAAAAGGCTAGAAAATATGAAGATGAACAGGGAAAGCAGATAAAAGCAGAAGATAGACCGGCTTTTCATGTGAGTCCATATGTCGGATGGATGAATGATCCGAATGGTTTTTCATACTATCAGGGAGAGTACCATCTTTTTTATCAGTATTATCCATACGATACACACTGGAACAGTATGCATTGGGGTCATGTGGTTAGTAAAGATCTGCTTCACTGGAAACATCTTCCAGCAGCTTTGGCACCGGATGAAGATTATGATAAAATTGGATGCTTTTCAGGAAGCGCAATAGAGTTAGAGGACGGAAGACAACTGCTCCTCTATACTGCGGTAGATCAGGAAACAATGGAAGATGGAACTGTAAGGGATATTCAGACACAGGCAGTGGCTGTTGGAGATGGAAAAGATTATAAGAAATATGAGAAAAATCCTGTTCTGACAGCCAAAGATCTTCCGGAAGGTGCAAGTAAAGTGGATTTCCGTGATCCAAAGATCTGGAAAGGAAAAGATGGGAACTTCTATTGTGTTATCGGAAGCAGACCGGCAGATGGAAGTGGACAGATTCTTCTTTATAGAAGCGAAAACGGATTTGACTGGAAATTTGTCAGCATCCTTGCAAAAAATAAGAAACGTTTTGGAAAGATGTGGGAATGTCCGGATTTCTTTGAACTGGATGGGAAACACGTTCTTTTGACCAGTCCACAGGATATGCTGCCGGAAGGCTTGGAATATCATAACGGAAATGGTACTTTATGTATCATAGGAGAAATGGACAAGGATAAATATACCTTAAAAGAGCAGTTTGCGCAGTCTGTGGATTATGGAATTGATTTTTATGCAATGCAGACGTTGGGAACCCCGGATGGACGGAGAATTATGATTGGCTGGATGCAGAACTGGGACACGATTGCTCATCGTTGCAATGACTCAAAATGGTTTGCACAAATGAGTCTGCCGAGAGAATTATCTGTGAAAAACGGAAGACTTTATCAAACGCCGATCAAAGAACTCGATGCGATGCGAAAAGACAGAGTTGAGTACAATAATGTAGTAATAAATAATGATACGATCTCATTGGATAAAATCGAAGGACGAACGATCGATATGGAGCTTGTGATACGTCCGGAAGATAAGGAAAATGTCTATAAGAAATTCGCATTACGTTTTGCACAGAATGAGAGGTTTCATACAGAATTGTGCTTCCGCCCGGATGAGTCTGTCCTGAAAATTGACAGAACATTTTCGGGAAGCGAACGAGCATTGGTTCATCAGAGAAGATGTCTGGTAAATGGAGATGCCAATGAATTAAAGCTTCGCGTGATTTTGGATAGATTTAGCGCAGAAGTATTTATTAATGATGGCGAGCAGGTTATGTCGGCTGTCATATTTACAGAGCAGGAGGCAAAAGGAATTTCATTCTTTGCGGAAGGTGCAGCTAAAATCGATGTGGTGAAATACGATCTGGTTTAGGAAACACATGATAAAACTTACATGGAGTTGGAAAACGCATGGATAATGATAGGGGGATTCCTAAAACGGGAATCCCCTTTGCAGTACAGATGGTGCGTGAAAAAATAGGAGCACTGCGTGTAATGCCAACCAGAGAGGAAATTCAGAAGCTGCTGGCAATCCGCATGCAGACAGGAGCATGACTTGTAGAGTTCACACATTCACACAATCTTCACAAAATAATTAGCACTCACCTCTTGACGTGGCTAATAGCTGGTGTTATAGTAGGATTCAGATGAAGTGTTATAGCTTCACTAGAACAAACAACAGCGGCCGGAAGGTTCCAATAGAGGAGCCGAATGGCGAAACCATGATAGATTGAGTAAGGAGGGAGCTGTGTATGAACATTTCCAAATTTACCCAGAAATCCGTAGAAGCAGTGCAGAACTGTGAAAAGCTTGCCTATGAATACGGCAATCAGGAGATCGAAGAAGAACATCTTTTATACAGCCTTCTGACCATCGAAGACAGCCTGATCTTAAAGCTGATCGAGAAGATGGAAATCCAGAAGGAGCATTTTGTGGACCGCAGCAAACAGGCGCTGGCAAAGCGCGTAAAGGTGCAGGGCGGTCAGGTTTATATCGGCAAGGACTTAAATCAGGTGCTGATCCATGCCGAGGATGAAGCAAAACAGATGGGAGATGAATATGTTTCTGTAGAGCATCTGTTTTTGTCCATGCTGCAGTATCCGAATAAGGAGATCAAGCAGATCTTTACCGAGTACGGCATCACGCGGGAGCGTTTTTTACAGGCATTGTCCACGGTGCGCGGCAATCAGAGAGTCGTTTCGGACAATCCGGAGGCTACTTATGATACATTGGAGAAGTACGGACAGGATCTGGTAGAAAAGGCGAGAGCCCAGAAGCTCGATCCGGTCATCGGCAGGGATAATGAAATCCGTAACGTGGTTCGGATTCTTTCCAGAAAAACGAAGAACAACCCGGTTCTGATCGGTGAACCCGGCGTCGGCAAGACCGCCGTTGTCGAAGGACTGGCACAGAGAATCGTGCGGGGCGACGTACCCCAGGGGCTGAAAGATAAAAAGATCTTCGCACTGGATATGGGTGCACTGGTAGCAGGTGCCAAGTATCGGGGCGAATTTGAAGAGCGTCTGAAGGCAGTGCTGGAGGATGTGAAGAAGAGCGAAGGACAGATCATTCTGTTTATTGATGAGCTGCATACCATCGTCGGTGCGGGCAAAACAGACGGTGCACTGGATGCCGGCAACATGCTGAAGCCTATGTTGGCGAGAGGCGAGCTGCATTGTATCGGTGCAACGACACTGGATGAATACCGCAAATATATTGAAAAGGATGCCGCTCTGGAACGTCGTTTCCAGCCGGTGCAGGTGGATGAGCCTACCGTTGAGGATACCATTTCCATTCTGCGTGGCTTAAAGGATCGTTATGAGGTGTATCACGGCGTAAAGATTCTGGATAATGCATTGGTAAGTGCCGCCGTTTTGTCCAACCGTTATATTTCTGACCGGTTTTTGCCGGATAAAGCGATCGACCTGGTGGATGAAGCGTGCGCACTGATCAAGACCGAGATGGACTCCATGCCTGCGGAGCTGGACGAGCTGCGCCGTAAGGTCATGCAGATGGAAATTGAGGAGGCTGCGCTGAAAAAAGAAGACGACACCCTGAGCAAGGAGCGTCTGGAAGCACTTCAGAAGGAGCTTGCGGAGTTAAAGTCCGAGTACAACAACCGCAAAGCGCAGTGGGATAACGAGAAGAAGAGCGTAGAGAACCTTTCCAAATTAAGAGAAGAGATCGAAGCGGTCAACAATGAAATTCAGATTGCACAGCGCGAAGGCGACCTGGAGAAAGCTGCAGAGCTTTCTTATGGCAAACTGCCGGAGTTGAAAAAACAGCTGGAGCAGGAAGAAGAAAAAGTAAAGAAGGAAGACCTTTCCCTGGTTCACGAAGCGGTAACTGATGAAGAAATCGCCCGGATTATTTCCCGGTGGACAGGTATTCCTGTTGCAAAGCTGACAGAAAGTGAGCGCAATAAGACGCTGCATCTGGATGACGAATTGCATAAGAGAGTCATCGGTCAGGATGAAGCGGTAACGAAGGTGACGGATGCCATTATCCGTTCCAAAGCAGGTATCAAGGATCCGACCAAGCCCATCGGTTCGTTCCTGTTCCTTGGACCTACCGGTGTCGGTAAGACGGAGCTTGCAAAAGCGCTTGCGGCGTCCCTGTTTGATGACGAGAACAACATGGTCCGGATCGATATGAGTGAGTACATGGAGAAATACTCTGTGTCCCGTCTGATCGGAGCGCCTCCCGGATACGTTGGCTATGAAGAAGGCGGTCAGCTGACAGAAGCAGTCCGCAGAAAGCCCTACTCAGTTGTCCTGTTCGATGAAATTGAAAAGGCACATCCGGATGTCTTCAATGTTTTGCTGCAGGTGCTGGATGACGGCCGGATTACGGATTCCCAGGGCAGGACCGTGGACTTTAAGAACACGATTCTGATCATGACCTCGAATATCGGCGCGAACTATCTGCTGGATGGCATCGATGCGGACGGCACGATTAAGCCGGAAGCAGAAGAGCTGGTAACGAAGGATCTGCGCGGTCACTTCCGTCCGGAGTTTCTGAACCGTCTGGATGAGATCATCCTGTTCAAGCCTCTGACGAAGGATAACATCAGCGGTATTATCAATCTGATTGTCGCAGACTTGAATCATCGTCTGGAAGATAAGCAGCTTTCGATCGAACTCAGCCCGGATGCGGAGCAGTTCATTGTAGACAACGCATATGATCCGATTTATGGCGCGCGTCCGTTGAAGCGTTATATCCAGAAATATGTGGAAACGCTGTCTGCAAAGCTGATCCTGGCAGATCAGGTACAGATGGGTGACACGATCCTGATCGCAGTGGAAAACGGCGAGCTGGTCGCAAAGAAAAAGCAGCATAGCGTTTAAAGCTGCAGACTGTAGAAGCACTCGGCGGGAGGAGGTTTCTCCTGCCGGGTGCTTTTTCTCTTTACAAAATCAACTCCTGCGAGTATTGTGATAGATACGGGTCGAAAAACGACCTGAAAAAGCGCATATTGATGCAGATTCTGTGGATAGAAAGGCTTTTACAGGGGAATGGAGAGAGAAAAGAAAACAAAAGCAATAGAAATGACAACAGGTTCGATCTGGAAGAACCTGTTTTTCCTGAGCTGCCCGCTGGTATTTTCCCAGGTGCTGGAAGTGCTGTTTAATATGAGTGACGTAGCGGTGGTAGGGCGCTTTTCGGACTACCGGGCGCTGGGGGCGGTTGGTTCGACAACGCTTCTGGTCACGCTGTTTACCGGCTTCCTGATCGGAATGGGCTGCGGTGTCAATGTGCGGATGGCGCATGAGCTGGGTGCAAGGCGCAGGGAATCCGTGATCAAAACCGTGCATTCCGCCTTTGTAATCTGTCTGATCGTCGGTCTGCTTGTGGGTGCAGCCTGTTTTTTCTTTGCAGAGGGACTGCTTGGAATTCTGCATACCAAAGAAGAGCTGATGGACAGTGCTGTTTTGTATCTGAAAATTTATGCACTGGGCATGCCGGGTATGGCACTGTATAACTGCGGCAACGGTATTCTGAGCGCCACCGGGGATACGAAACGTCCGCTGGTATATCTGTCCATTGCAGGAATTGTAAACGTTATTTTAAATCTGTTTTTTGTTATCGTGTGCCATATGGCAGCAGAGGGCGTGGCCATCGCCAGTGTGATCGGACAGTATTTATCTGCACTTCTGATCGTGATTCATCTGCTGCGACGGACGGACGACTGTGGGCTGCACCCTTCGAAGCTCAGACTGGATCCGGCCTGCGGAAAAGCGATTCTGGTGCTTGGCATACCCACCGGTATCCAGAATGCCATCTTTGCTATCGCGAACCTTTTTGTGCAGTCCGGCGTCAATTCCTTTGATGCGGTGATGGTGTCCGGAAATGCAGCTGCAGCAAATGCGGACACGCTGATTTTTAATATTATGGCAGCGTTTTATACCGGCTGTTCCAGCTTTATCGGACAGAACTGGGGCGCTGGCAACCGGGAACGGATGAAAAAGAGCTATCTCGTCGGGCTGACCTATTCCTTTGCGGCAGGTGCGATCTTTGGCGGACTCCTGCTGATTTTCGGACGACAGTTTCTGTCGCTGTTTGCGACGGAGCCTGCTGTAATCGATGCCGGAATGCAGCGTGTGAAGATCATGGGATTTTCTTATATGATCAGTGCGTTTATGGACTGCAGCATCGCAGCCTCCCGAGGAATCGGAAAGAGCATTGTGCCGATGGTCATCGTTATTTTAGGCTCCTGTGTGTTCCGGGTGATCTGGGTGTATACCATTTTTGTATGGATTCATACGATTCCGGCGCTGTACTCCCTCTACTTTTTCTCCTGGGCGATTACATCTGTGGCGGAGGTGCTCTATTTCAGGCACAGCTTTCGGCAGCTGGAATTTCAGAGCTGAGTCCGGGGACGAGAACCGTCAAAGTCCGGTAGTTCTTCTGCAGACAGATAAGGTTTTGGCGTTGCTGCGCCGTCCTTTCCGAATGATAGAGGGCTTCTGCTGCATAGATTAAAAAGAAGGAACCGGAAAAGGCGGTTTTCCATGGAACATAAAAAAGAGAAACGAAATGAAAGGGCAGCAATTCAACTGGGACTTTTTCTGGTTGGATTGCTGCTTTTTGGAACTGCTGCGGGAGGGCAGCTGACAGGGGAGGAAAAAAACGGGAAGGAAAAGGCAGCAATACAGACTTCCGGCGGTGTATCCGATGCAGTAGAGCCCAAAAAGATTGCCCTTACCTTTGATGACGGCCCGCATCCGGTCTATACGAAAATACTTTTGGACGGTCTGGCAGAGCGGGGCGCAAAAGCCAGTTTTTTTGTTACAGGGGAGAATGCAGAAAAATATCCGGAGCTGATTTTGCGTATGCAGAAGGAGGGGCATCTGATCGGCAACCACACCTATAGTCATATTCAGCTGACAAGCAATAACCGGGAAGCCTTTCGACAGGAGCTGATCTCCACGAATGAGGTATTGAAGGAGATAACAGGAGCGGAAACCATTTTTGTCCGTCCGCCCTATGGAAGCTGGGACAAAGGCTTCGAACAGGAGCTGAATATGTTCCCGGTGCTGTGGACGATCGATCCCCTGGACTGGTGCAGTCAAAGCAGCACCAATGTTGAAAAGCGAATCTTGTCCAAAGCGCGGGAAAATGCGATTATCCTGCTGCATGATGAATATGCTTCCAGTATTGAGGCGGCACTTTTTATTGTGGATGAGCTGCAAAGCCAAGGCTATGTCTTTGTGACAGTCGAAGAAATAATGCTGGTATCCTGAAATTCGCAGTTGGATGAAATCCAACATGTACAGCAGGGAAAATAGTTGTTATAATCAAATGTGGAAGCTTTTGCACCGACCTTGATGCCTGCGGATTGTTCCGTGCTGCGCACTCCAACAATCCTACTTCGTAATCCATGGTCCGGTTTAGAACGAAAGGAAACAGTTACACAGATTGAAAAAAATGTTTCAATCACGAGATTTGTGTCTGCGCGCACTTGACACAAACTCGACATGCGAAAAAAGCGTGCGCAGAAATGAGCGGAAAGAATGCAATACACCTACACAGAACTGGCAGCGTATCTGCTGCTGTACAGCTTTATCGGATGGGCACTGGAGGTTGCCTTTTTTGCAGTAAAAGAAAGAAGATTTTGCAACCGCGGATTTTTCAGTCTGCCCCTTTGTCCGGAATACGGCATAATGATGGATATTCTGATCCTTTTGCTGCCGGAGCAGGGGACAAAATGGCTGCTGCAGTTTCTGACCACTTGGATGGTCGTGTCCGTT
Source organism: Gallintestinimicrobium propionicum (assembly GCF_025567525.1). Lineage (NCBI taxonomy): Bacteria > Bacillati > Bacillota > Clostridia > Lachnospirales > Lachnospiraceae > Gallintestinimicrobium > Gallintestinimicrobium propionicum. The sequence goes on from NZ_JAOQJY010000011.1 coordinate 54,583, forward strand.
GTGGAATATTTTTCCGGAGGGATCGCAGCCAAAATCTGGAAAAAGCATTTGTGGAATTACGAGGATGTGACACTGTTTGGCGGGAAGAAAAAGAGTGTGCTCCTTTCGCTGATCAAGGCAGCAGTTGTGATGACGGCGGTGCTGCTTTTGCATCCTCCGGTCTTTATCCTGTTTTCGATGATTCCGACAATTGTGCTGCGGATCATAGACATAGTCGGCTTTGGGCTGATGGCTGCCGACCTGGTGTCGATTCTGATTGCAGTCAGGAAAAGCAGGAGCCTGACAGAGCTGAAGGAAACCCAGGGGAGACTTCTGCAGGAACAAAAGGAAGTCAAGCAAAAGCTTGGAGGCAAGATCTATCATGCAGTCTGGAAGCGGTTAAACCGTGCATACCCGGAGATGGAAGCTCTGGAGGAGGCAGATCGGGCAGAACGATATGTCTTTGCAAGAGGCGTCTGTGTGGATAAGCTGATCTGGGTATTTATGATCTGTGCATTTCTCGGAGATCTGATCGAAACGCTGTTCTGCAGGGTGACGGGAGGCGTATGGATGAGCCGGTCCAGCGTAATTTACGGCACCTTCAGTATTGTCTGGGGCTTCGGTGCGGTCATTCTGACAGTTGTATTGCAGCGGCTTGCCGGAAAAGAGGATCGTTATATTTTCCTGGCGGGCAGTGTGCTGGGCGGCGTATATGAATATCTGTGCAGCGTATTTACAGAGATTTTTCTCGGGACTACATTCTGGGATTACAGTGACATGCCCTTTAATATCGGCGGGAGAACCAACCTGCTGTATTGCATTTTCTGGGGGATGTTATCCGTTGTCTGGGTAAAAATTTGTTATCCGACGATCAGTGGATGGATCGAAAAGCTGCCGCCCCTTGGAGCAAAAATTGCGACCTGGGCAGTTATCGTGTTGATGAGCTGCGATGCGGTGATTTCAGCAGGCGCCATGGTACGCTATGTGGAACGACAGGACAGCGCGGCGGTGCAGGAGAGCAGTGCGGACGCAGGGACTGCCGCAGGCGTAGAACACGCCGCGAAGGAGGAAAGCGTCGCGGACGCAGGGACTGCCGCGGGCACGGAAAGTACCACAGGAACCGTGCGGGCGGAAAAGAAGAGCGTGATCGACACATTCTTTGACATCAATTACCCTGACGAGCGGATTGAGAAGGTGTGGCCGAACATGAAAGTGGAGGTACAATAAGGGGACATGGATCTTTTCGATTATATGAGACAGACCAATCAGGAAAAGGAAGCGCCGCTGGCGGCAAGGCTGCGGCCCCGGACGCTGGATGAGGTAGTCGGGCAGCAGCACATTATCGGAAAGGACAAGCTTTTGTACCGTGCGATTCAGGCGGACAAGCTTTCCTCCATCATTTTTTACGGACCGCCCGGAACGGGCAAAACGACTCTTGCGAGGGTGATCGCGAATACGACCAGCGCGGAGTTTATGCAGATCAATGCGACTGTGGCAGGCAAAAAGGATATGGAAGAGGTTGTCGCAAAGGCAAAGGACAACCGTGGAATGTTTGGAAAAAAGACGATCCTGTTCATTGATGAGATCCATCGGTTCAACAAGAGTCAGCAGGACTATCTGCTTCCCTTTGTGGAGGATGGAACCCTGATCCTGATCGGTGCGACGACGGAAAATCCGTATTTTGAGGTAAACGGAGCGCTGCTGTCCCGTTCGGTTATTTTTGAACTCAAGCCGCTTTCAAAGGAAGATATCGAAGAACTGATCCGACGGGCAGTCTATGATCAGAGAGGAATGGGTGCCTATCAGGCACAGATAGAGCCGGATGCGTTGGAGTTTCTGGCGGATATTGCAGGCGGAGATGCACGTGCGGCATTGAATGCAGTAGAGCTTGGCGTAATGACGACACAGCGCTCAGAGGATGGAAAAATCCATCTGACCCTGGAGGTTGCCCAGGAATGTATTCAAAAACGTGCAGTAAAATACGACAAAACAGGCGATAATCATTATGATACGATTTCGGCATTTATCAAGAGTATGCGGGGCTCCGATCCGGATGCGGCGGTTTATTATCTGGCGCGGATGCTGTATGCTGGGGAAAGCGTGACATTTATCGCCCGCAGGATGATGATCTGTGCGTCGGAGGATGTTGGCAATGCAGATCCGACAGCGCTGCAGGTAGCGGTTTCTGCATCCCTGGCAGCAGAGCGGGTGGGCATGCCGGAGGCGCAGATTATTCTGGCACAGGCGGCGGCCTACATTGCATGTGCGCCGAAAAGCAACGCAGCGGTCAACGCCATTGCGTCTGCAATGAAGACGGTGGAAGAAACCGGAAATCTGGCGATTCCGGTGCATTTGCAGGATGCCCATTATAAAGGAGCAGCAAAATTGGGACACGGAAAAGATTATAAATATGCACACGATTATCCAAACCACTATGTCAGACAGCAGTATTTACCTTATGAGCTGTCCGGAAGAGAGTTTTATCAGCCAAGTGGGATGGGATATGAAGTAAAAATCAAAGAGCACATGCAGCGGATACGCAGGGAAGCGGCTAAGACAGAGCAAAAGCCGCAGGATGGAGAAGAGCAATGAAACAGATACCAAAGCGGGTCATGATCGTGTCCTTTGATGCGGTCGGAGCAAAGGACCTGGAATATTTACAGACCCTGCCGAATTTTCGGCGCTTTTTTGAACAGGCAGCGCTGTGCAGCCATGTAAACAGTGTGTGTCCGTCCCTGACCTATCCGGCCCATACATCCATTGTGACAGGGCGGATGCCGAAAAATCACGGGATTGTGAACAACACAAAAATCCAGCCCAACCGGAAGGATCCGGACTGGCTTTATCATCGCAAATGGATCCGCAGCACGACGCTTTATGACGAAGCGAAGAAAAAGGGAATGACGACGGCCGGGCTTTTGTGGCCTGTTGCGGCAGGCAGCAGGATGAACTACTATGTGCCGGAGATTATGGTGACACGCAAATGGCAAAATCAGATCCTGATGAATGCGACGAACGGTCCGTTGTTTTATCAGCTGGATCTGAACAAACGCTTCGGACATTTGCGAAACGGAATCGCACAGCCCCAACTGGACAATTTTATTCAGGCATGCGCGCTGGATACGATCTACAAATACAATCCGCAGCTGTTTTTGCTGCATCTGACGGATGTGGATGCGAACAGACATCTCTATGGCGTGGAGAGTAAGGAGGCAAAAGAAGCTCTTAAGCGCCACGATAAGCGTCTGGGCGAGATTGTAAGGGCACTGGAGGAAACCGGAGAGATGGAAAGCACGACGGTCGTGCTTCTGGGGGATCATTATCAGAAGGATGTGGACAAGGTTGCCTTTGTCAATCATGCACTGTGGAAAGCCGGCTTGCTGACGGTCCGCAACGGCAGGATCAAAAGCTGGAAGGCCTATGCAAAAAACTGTGACGGAAGCTGCTATATCTATCTGCATCCGTCTGTAGAAAACAATGCAGAAGTGCAAAAGCGTACAAGAAAAGTGCTGGAGACGCTGAAAGGACGGGAGGATTTTGGAATCGAAAGGATTCTGACCCGGGAAGAGGCAGCAAATATGGGCGCAGACGAAAACTGCTTTCTGATGCTGGAAGCAAAGGAAGGATGGTTTTTTCTGGACGAATGGGAACAGCTGACGGCAACAGAAAAAGACTGCGCACATGGCATGAAGGGGACCCACGGGTATCTGCCGGGTGAGGCAGACTATCAGACCTTTTTTGCAATGTCGGGATGCAGTGTAAGAGCTGGTGCCCGGGTAGAAAAAAATATCGCGCTCTGGGATGAGGGCGCGACATTGGCAGCACTTTTGGAGATAGACCTCGGAAAAACAGATGGCAGTGTGATCCGGGAGATGTTGCAATAACATACTTTAAAACAGGGCGGTTGTCAGATACTGATAAATCTCCCTGTTATTTTTTTGCCAGTTTTCGCAAATGGAAATTGCGAGCTCTTCTGTAGGAACCGTAAGGCGGATGGTCACCAGGTTGACGTCCTTATCCACTGCAGTCAGCTCTGTTTCGAATTCCCCGTTGACAGCCTTATAGTAGTTGCTCTGAATCGAAGATTCGTTGCGCATTTCCAGTTCATTTTTTTTAAGATATTCGCCGATGTCTGTCTTGATCGCGTCACTGATGCGGTTCTCAAAATAGGAAAGGGTATTGCGGCCCTCCTCCGTGATCTGCAGATGGGTGCGGTTGACCAGTGTTTTGGCAGTGATCAGACCGGCCTGCGCCAGCTCATTGATAACCTGCTGCAGTGTCAGATAGCTGGTATATTCTTTTTCCAGAATGAGATCGCTGACCTGCGCCATTGTGAGTGGGAAGGATACCTTGTTGAGCAGATAAAGAACGATCAGTTTATAGAGTGTAAGAGGTTCCTGGTTCATAATTATCCCCTTGTCTGAGATTTCGTTGTTTCATAAGGGCATGCAGCCCGTTTAAGACGTTTCGTTTCGAAAGACTCCACTGGGGCGCGATCAGGAGCTTGCGGGGACCGTCTCCGGTGACCCGGTGGAGGCAGATATCCGGAGAAAGTGCAGCGATACAGCTTGTCAGCAGATCGAGATATTCTTCCTGTGTCAGTACAGGAAGCTTTCCGGCTTCATAAAGCAGGGCAAGATCTGTTCCCTTTAAAATATGGAGAAGCTGCAGCTTGACACCAAAGGGATGCACCTGATTGACGGCACGGATGCTTTCCAGCAGGTCAAGCCGGGTTTCCCCGGGGAGTCCGAGGATCAGATGGACGATAAAGGGAAGCCTTCTGGCATGGAGCTTTGCTGCAGCATCATAAAATACGGAGGTCGGATATCCCCGGCGGATCCTTGCTGCAGTGTGGTCATGAATGGACTGCAGACCAAGCTCGATCCAGATAAACCGGTCAGGATACAGTAACTGGAGGCGGTCAAGTCCCTCCAGAATGATATCGGAAAGGCAATCCGGGCGCGTCGCAATGGAAATTCCTGCGACCTCCGGAGAGGAAAGTGCTTCTTCATAACAGGAAAGCAGTCTGTCCGGATCGCCATACGTGTTGGTATATGCCTGAAAATAGGCGATCAGAGACGGTTTGCCGGGTTCCGGTATCCATTTGGAGGACAGAAGTGACTTTGCCTGAGTTAACTGGTCTGTTACAGAAAGCTGCCGGGAAGCAGCAAAATCGCCGCTTCCGCCTGCAGAGCAGAAAATGCAGCCTCTTGTATCGAGGGTGCCATCCCGGTTGGGACAGGTACAGCCGATATCAAGCGCAGCCTTGTAAAGCTTTCGTCCGTATGTATTTTTACACCAGGCGTCCAGCGAATAGTAGGGCTTCTGGTGCCAGAGATCAACGGATGTTTTTCTTGACTGCATCTGCAACAACGTCCGCAACTCTGGGATCGAATGCTTCTGGCATGATATTGTTTTCGTTTAATTCTTCGTCAGAAACGAGGGCTGCGATGGCATTAGCGGCAGCCAGCTTCATTTTATCGGTGATCTGTTTTGCATGTCCTTCCAGAGCACCGCGGAAGATGCCGGGGAATGCGACAACGTTGTTGACCTGGTTCGGGAAATCGCTGCGTCCGGTGCCGACAACGCGTGCCCCTGCTTTTTTTGCGAGATCAGGCATGATCTCAGGAACGGGGTTAGCCATTGCAAACAGAATAGCATCGGAATTCATGGAAGCCACCATCTCTTCCGTCACAATACCTGGAGCGGAAACGCCGACGAAAATATCAGCACCCTTTAAAGCATCTGCAAGGGAACCGGTTTCGTGAGCCAGATTGGTGCGTTTTACCATCTTTTCCTGCATCCAGTTTAAGCCCTCTGCGCCATCGCAGAGAATGCCGGATTTATCGCACATAATGATATTGGAAAAGCCGTAGGTTATCAGCAGGCGGGTAATGGCAACTCCTGCGCTTCCTGCGCCGTTTACAACAACGCGGCAGTCTTCCTTTTTCTTACCGACTACCTTTAGGGCATTGATGATGCCGGCGAGTACAACAATAGCAGTTCCGTGCTGGTCATCGTGGAAAACAGGGATATCCAGGGTCTCTTTTAAGCGCTCTTCGATTTCGAAGCAGCGGGGTGCACTGATATCTTCCAGATTGATGCCGCCAAAAGCGGGAGCAAGCCAGGTAACAGCTTTGATGATCTCTTCCGTGTCCTGAGTATCCAGGCAGATGGGAACTGCGTTGACACCGCCGAATTCTTTAAATAAGACAGCCTTGCCTTCCATAACGGGCATAGCGGCCTTCGGACCGATATTGCCGAGTCCCAGTACGGCGGAACCGTCGGAAACAACAGCTACAGTGTTTGCTTTCATCGTATAGGTGTAAGCGGCAGCCGGGTCTTTTGCAATGACCTTACAAGGCTCCGCAACGCCGGGAGTATAGACAAGTGCAAGGTCTTCACGGGTGCGGACGGGTGTTTTGGAAACGGTTTCAAGCTTTCCCTGCAGCTTCGCATGCAGTTCCAGCGCTTTCTCCTGATTTGTCATTTGATTTGCCTGCTTTCTTTTTTATTTAATAAGGAATGATGATGTCGGGGCATACGCGCCATTCGTAGCTCTCTGTATATCATCATATCTGATTTATTTGAGTGAATCAAGGAAAAAATCTTCCTATTCTGTTTTGAGTGTGGTACAATGAGCGAAACAGAAGGAGACGTTTGACTTGTGTCTCCGATGTGTAATAAAATTCATTAAAATGACAGGCACTTTTGATTTCTGACAAAAGACCGCTGTTTCCCGGATCGGGATGTTCTGGCGCATTTCAAAAAGATCGTTTCATGTAGAATTCCGTATGAAAATCAGGGACGAATCACGATGGCAGTAAAGGGAGTAAAGATTGAAAAATAAAAATTTTCAATCGCGAGATTTGTGTCTGCGCGCACTTGACACAAACTCGACATGCGCAAAAAGCGTGCGCAGAAATGAGAGGAAAAAATGATAAGAGAAAAATATGAATCTCTGGCAGTGCATGATCTGAAGGAGATTGCAAAAGCAAGGGGGATAAAAGGACTTTCTACAATGAAAAAGGCGGAAGTCATTGATGCGATGCTGAGGTTGGATGCCCAGGAGAATGCAGAAATCAAAACAGAACGCAGCGTCCCGGAGAACCGCCCGGCAGAGCGCAAGGATGCCCCGGAGAAGGACGCGGCAGAGCGGGAGGATGCTCTAAAGAGGGACGCAGCAGAGCGCAAGGATGCGCCGAAGAGGGGCGCGGCAGAGCGCAAGGATGCCCCGGAAAAGAGCGCAGCAGAGCGGGAGGATGCTCCGAAGAGGGATGCGGCAGAGCGCAAGGATACCCCGGAGAAGGGCGCAGTGGAAAAGCAGGATCCTCATGACGGTGGGACAGAACCGGAGAGCAAAGCAGGGGATCGGGAGGAAAGACGGCAGCAGAGAACAGGAAAGCGCTTCATCAGCAATGGTTCTTATCATAATGGACGGACAGGAAGCCGCGACAACAATGGTGCGCGGGAAAATACTGCAGCTGCAGTGCCCCGTACTGCTGCGCCTGTGGCAGAAGAGGCACAGAACCGTGTGAGCGCGCCTGCACCTCGTTATAATGAGCGCTACAACAGTCCGTATAATCGCGGAACTGCACCGATCCAGAGTCCAGAGGACGACAAGTTCCCGACAGAGCTGGACAGCGGCATTACGGTAAAGGGTATCCTGGAGGTCATGGCTGAGGGCTATGGCTTTATCCGCTCGGATAATTATATGCCGGGAGATAATGATATTTACGTGGCACCCAGCCAGATTCGTCGGTTCAATTTGCGGACAGGCGATATTTTAGAGGGAAATACCAGAGTGCGGACACAGAATGAAAAATTCTCTGCCCTGCTTTATGTCAAGACGATTAATGGTTATACCACAGAGGAAGCATCCAGACGAAGCAACTTTGAAGATATGACGCCGATCTTTCCGAACAGCAGACTGAAAATGGAACGCTTCGGCTGCCCGGTGGCGATGCGGGTCATGGATTTGTTAAGCCCCATCGGTAAAGGACAGAGAGGTATGATTGTGTCCCCGCCGAAGGCTGGTAAGACAACCCTATTAAAAGAAGTGGCCATGTCGGTAAAGAAAAATTATCCGAACCTGCATCTGATCATTCTCCTGATCGATGAACGTCCGGAGGAGGTAACGGACATGAAGGAGACGGTGGCAGGGCCGAATGTTGAAGTGATCTATTCCACGTTTGATGAATTACCGGAACATCATAAACGAGTTTCCGAAATGGTTATTGAGCGTGCAAAGCGTCTGGTCGAGCATAAACAAGACGTTATGATCCTGTTAGACAGTATTACCCGCCTGACCCGTGCCTACAACCTGGTGGTTCCGCCCAGCGGACGTACCCTGTCCGGTGGTATTGACCCGGCGGCATTGCATATGCCGAAGCGCTTTTTTGGTGCAGCCCGCAATATGCGCGAGGGCGGAAGCCTGACGATTCTGGCCACTGCACTGGTGGACACCGGATCCAGGATGGACGATGTCATTTACGAGGAATTTAAAGGAACCGGTAATATGGAGCTTGTGCTGGATCGAAAGCTGTCTGAACGCAGAATTTTCCCTGCCATCGACATCCCCAAAACCAGCACGAGAAGAGAAGATCTGCTGCTGAGTGCAGAGGAGATGGAAGCAATCAACGTGGTGCGCCGCGCGTTGAATGGTATGAAATCCGATGAAGCTGTGGATAAGGTGCTGGATCTGTTTGCAAAGACGAAAACCAATATAGAGTTTGTGCAGACGGTGAGAAAGATGAGATACCTGTAAAAATACAGCGCATGCAATAAAAGTTACAGTTCACACGCGCCATTCGCAATACAATAGAATGCTCGCTCTGCGAACATTCTATTGTCATGAACCGCGTCTTCGACGCTCTCCGCTGCTTCGCAGCTCATTTTTTATCCGTTCATTGAAAAATCAGCACCGAATGTTCTTCTTTTTCAAGGAAATCAAAAAAATACTTGCATAGGGCAAAAGTTTATGCTATATATAGTTGCATAAAATATACAACGAAAGGAAAGCGAACGATGAAGCTGCAGGAAACACTGGAACATCTGAATTTTTCAAGGCTGGAAGCACAGATTTATATGGCATTGATCGGTTCTGAGCCCATGTCTGCCTATCAGCTGGCAAAAAAAATCGCAATTGCACGCCCTTCTATTTACAATGCGCTGGAGCACATGCTGGATAAGGGGATGGTGGAGCTGGTTCCGGATCAGACAGCACTGTATGCCGCCCAGGAACCGGAGGTGCTTTTGGGGCGGATGCAGGCGGAAATGACAGCAAACCTTTCTCTCGCCAGGCAACAGCTGAAAGAATATGAGACGGCGAAGCAGCCGGAGGTGCATTTCGTATTCCGGGGCTTTGAAACGGCGATGGCAAGGGCAGGGAAGCTTCTGGAGGATGCCCGGGAGGAGGTTTATCTGAATGCGGATTTTGATCTTTCCCGTTTTGCAGAGACCTTCCATCGGCTAAAGAAAAAAGGCGTGCGGATCGTTGCGTTTTCCTTTTATGATCTTGGACTGAACCGGGAGGATGTGGAGTTTTATACCCACGGAGGAATGCTGACAGCACATCAGCCCTCCCGTCTGATGCTTGTGACAGATAGGCAGATGACGCTGACAGCGGACTGCGGTGCATTTGCCAACTGGAGCGGTACGGTCAGCAACAATGGGCTGATGGTGAAAATTTTGTCGGAGCATATTCAACACGACATCACCCTGTTGCAGCTGCAGGAAAAGTATGGACTGGAAATGCATTGAAATGAGATCGGCTGCAGTTTAAAAGGATGCAGCCTGGAAAACGGAGGTCTGAACATGATTCATTTAGAAGCGGTTTATCATAGAGCGTCACAGCAGTTTTGCTATGCATTGAATGAGGAAATTTTGATGGTAGGGCTGCAGACCGGAGAAGAAGTGGAACAGGTTTGGATTCATTATGGCGACCCGTTTTCTACTGGTATTCTGGGCGGAAACGAGGCTTGGGAAGGCAGTCGGGAGGAGATCGTGACAAAAATGCGTCTGCCCCAGCACCTCTGGTGGGAAATTCCCGTGCAGCCTCCCTATAAACGGTGCCGGTATTTCTTCGAGCTGCAGGCAGGAGCAGAACGGGTCTTTTATTTTGAGGATGGCTTTCATTCGCCGGAGGATGTGAAAAACGGACAGCTGGGACAGTGCTTTACGTTTCCGTGGATGAATTCGGTGGATATCAACGTGACGCCAAAGTGGGTGCGGGAGACGGTCTGGTATCAGATTTTTCCGGAGCGCTTTTGCAACGGCAACAAAGAAAATGATCCGGACTGGGTAAAGCCCTGGGGATACCATACCGTAAGTAATCTCGATTTTTATGGCGGCGATCTGGATGGGATCCGTCAAAAGCTTCCTTATTTACAGGAGCTTGGTATTACCGGATTGTACCTGACGCCGGTGTTTGAATCTCCCTCAAGTCATAAATATGATACGACAGATTACCGGAAAATCGATCCGGGCTTCGGAGATGAAAAGACTATGAAGCTGCTCGTTAAGGAGGCCCATGACAGAGGCATCCGAGTGATGTTGGATGGTGTATTCAACCATTGCGGCAGTAACTTTTTACCGTGGCGGGATGTGATGGAAAAGGGGCCTAAGTCCCCCTATTATGACTGGTTTATGATCAATCGCTGGCCCTGTCGGGAGCAGGAGGGCAGCACCCGGGATGGACGCTATTATTCCTTTGCCTTTGCGGAGCGGATGCCAAAGCTCAATACGAGTGAAAAAAAGGTGCGGGACTATTTTTTGGATACCGTTCGTTATTGGATTGAGACATTTGACATTGATGGACTTCGGTTAGATGTTGCAAACGAAATTTCCCATCTGTTCTGCCGTGAGCTGCGGCAGATGACAAAGCAGTTAAAACCGGATTTTTATCTGCTGGGGGAAATCTGGCATGACGCAATGCCGTGGCTTGGCGGGGACGAATTCGACGCCGTTATGAACTATCCCTTTGCTGCAGCCATCCGGGAGTTTTGGTATCAGCCGGAAAAGACGAAATCGGATCTGGAAGAGGCGATCCATGAAAATCTGGTGCGTTATATGCGTCAGACGACAGAGGTTTTGTTTAACCTTCTGGATTCCCATGATACAGATCGGCTGATCCATCAGACAGGTGGAAATCAGGATCTCTTTTTCCAGCAGCTTGCAATGCTCTTTACAATGCCTGGAAGTCCCTGTATCTATTATGGAACGGAAATCGCGATAGAGGGCGGCGCTGACCCGGATTGCAGACGCTGTATGCCCTGGGATCAGATCGAACAGGGAAACTATGCAGAGATTACGGAGCAGGTAAAGCAGCTGATAGCCCTTCGAAAAGAGCCTGCGGCCCGCAGCATGGAAATCACATTTGAAAATAATAACAGCTCTGACCGGGTGGTGGAATATGTCAAAACCGGGGCAGAGGGCAGCAGGCTTCGGGTTGTGTTGAACGCATCCGGAAAAGAGACCGATGTGGAGACAGAGGGCAGCGTGCTGTTTGCAAGAGGTTATGAGAATGGGGTGCTGCGCGCAGGCGGCGCATTGGTGGAACGGCTGTAAAACAAGGATTTCCGGTCAAACCGCAGCGAAAGAGGACAAAAAATTTCACCAAAACTTTACCGGCATGTATATTGACAGAAGACTTTGCATATGATAACCTTACTGCTAAACAAAATTCCCTGTGAGGGAGTAGCGAGCGCAGCAAGTGCAGCTGCTGGGATGGAACAGAGCCGGCGGATCGCCTTTGCATCAGCGTAACAAGTCAACAACCCCGATCCTATGCCGATCTGGCTTGTTTTAAATTGCGAGACTCAGATACTGTTTTCTTTTTGAAAAGCAGTATTTGGGTCTTTTGTGATTTAAGACAATAGAGGATCACGAAGTGAGAGGTCTAGTGTATAAGACAATAGAGCGATCACGAAGTGTGAGATCTATTGTACGAAAAACACCATCGGGAGGAAAAAGAATGAAGTATTATTGTGAAGACTCACAACAGGTACTGCAGGAGCTGAACAGCCAAAAAAGCGGCCTGACGGAAAAAGAAGCGGCAGAGCGGCTTTTGCAGAACGGAGCAAATGAGTTAAAAGCGGCGAAGGGAAAATCCCTGCTGCGCCGGTTTGCGGAACAGGTGGCAGATCCGATGATCGTGATCCTGCTGGCGGCAGCGGCCATCAGCGGTGTGCTTGCAGTCCTGGAAAATGACAGCTTTGCGGATGTCATCATTATCCTGGCAGTGGTCCTGATCAATGCCGTGCTGGGTGTGTATCAGGAAAGCAAGGCGGAAAAGGCGATCGAAGCGCTGCAGGACATGGCAGCGGCCACCTCAAAGGTTGTGCGGGACGGGAAAATGTCCTCGATTTTGAGCAAAGACCTTGTGGTGGGGGATATCATCTGTCTGGAAGCAGGGGATGCGGTTCCGGCGGATGCAAGGATTCTGGAAAGCGCAAGCCTGAAAGCAGAGGAAGCTGCACTGACAGGAGAATCCGTGCCGGTCACGAAGCTGATCGATCAGATCTTTTTGGCAGACGGGGAACGGGATGTGCCCCTTGGCGACCGTAAAAATATGGTCTATATGGGAAGCACGATCGTATATGGACGTGCTGTGGCAGTCGTAACGGCCACTGGTATGGATACGGAAATGGGAAAAATTGCGGATGCGCTGTCTCAGGCACAGGAAGGACAGACACCGCTGCAGAGAAAACTGACACAGCTTTCGAAGGTGTTGACAAAGCTGGTGATCGGAATCTGCGTACTGGTTTTTGCGATTCAGATGATTCGGGCAGGCAGCCTGAATTTTGAGGTTGCGTTGAACTCCTTTATGATTGCGGTTTCCCTTGCAGTGGCGGCGATCCCGGAAGGACTTGCGGCAGTTGTGACAGTGGTACTTTCCATCGGTGTAACGAACATGTCAAAACGAAACGCGATCATCCGCCGGCTGACTGCAGTGGAAACCCTTGGCTGTGCCCAGGTGATCTGCTCGGATAAGACCGGAACGCTGACGCAGAACCAGATGACAGTTGTAGATTCCTTCGGAGCAGAAGAGAAGGAGCTTTCGGCAGCAATGGCACTGTGCAGTGATGCAGAGCTGGATGCAGACGGTAGCGTGACAGGAGAACCGACTGAGGCTGCCCTGGTTGTCTGGGCGAACCGGATCGGGCAGGATAAGAATCTTTTAAAACAGAGTATGCCCCGTGTGATGGAGGCTCCCTTTGATTCCGGACGGAAAATGATGTCCACAGTCCATAAACGCAAGGACGATTACATTCAGTTTACAAAAGGGGCGCCGGATGTGGTTCTCACCCGTTGTGCATTTTATCTGGAGGATGGACAGCTTCTGCCCATGACAGAAGAATATCGGAAAAAGGTTTTGCAGGCAAATAAGTCCATGGCAGATCGGGCACTGCGTGTGCTGGCATGCGGACAGAGAGTCTGGACGAAAAAACCGGAAAGCGAGGATGCGGATCTGCTGGAGCAGGAGCTTTGCTTTTTGGGACTGTGCGGCATGATTGATCCGGTGCGTCCGGAGGTAAAGGCAGCAATTGACGAATGTCGGGAAGCGGGTATCCGACCGGTTATGATCACGGGCGACCATGTGGATACGGCAGCAGCGATTGCAAAAGAGCTTGGTATTTTGCAGGATGGCAGCCTGGCAGTGACCGGAGCAGAGCTGGAAAAAATGGACGATGCAGAATTTGCAGAGAAGTTCCGGAACATCAGCGTTTATGCCCGCGTACAGCCAGAGCACAAGACCCGTATCGTAAACGCCTGGAGAAATGCCGGCTATGTGACGGCAATGACCGGTGACGGCGTTAACGACGCGCCCTCCATCAAGGCTGCGGACATCGGCATCGGAATGGGCATCACAGGAACGGACGTTACCAAAAATGTGGCAGATATGGTGCTGGCGGACGATAATTTTGCAACGATTGTCGGCGCGGTGGAAGAGGGCCGCAGAATCTATGACAACATCCGGAAGGCAATCCAGTTTCTGTTAGGCTCCAATATGAGTGAAGTGCTGAGTATTTTCTTTGCGACACTTCTGGGCTTTACGATTCTGCAGCCGGTGCATCTTCTGTGGATCAATCTTGTAACGGATTGCTTCCCGGCGCTGGCGCTGGGTACGGAAAAGGCAGAGCCGAACATTATGAAGCGCAAACCCAGAGATGCGAAGGCCGGGATTTTTGCAGATGGAATGGGCTTTGATATTGCTTATCAGGGACTTTTGGTAACAGCACTTGTCATGGTTTCCTATTTTATCGGACATTTCATGGAAACCGGAGAATGGACCATCACAAACAGCGCCCATGGCACTACGATGGCGTTTGTCACAATGTCAATGGCGGAAATTTTCCACAGCATGAATATGCGTTCCCAGAGAGGAAGTATTTTCAAGCTTGGCTCGAAAAACTGGCTTCTGCTTGGAGCGGCAGTGGTTTCGCTGCTTGCAACCACTGCAGTGTGTGAGATCCCGTTGCTTGCCGGGGCATTTGGCTTTACGAGTGTGGAGCCTGCAGAGTATCTCGTTGCACTACTTTTGAGTGTGCTGGTAGTTCCCATCGTGGAGCTTGTAAAGTGGATCCAGCGGCGCAGTGCGAAACACGAGGGCTGATCGGCGCAGGTTGAATCACAGAACTGTAACCTGTTTAGAGTCAACAGATGCGAATATACGCAACTGTTGACTCTGTGCTTTTTACGGGATATAATTGGAAAGAGCTGCAGCTGTTGAAACCAACAGACTTGCAGGTTTATCAGGATGCGGCAGGCTGCAGAGAGCACTGTAGTATCCCAAGAGAAGCGAGAGGGACAGACATATGAGCAAAAAGATTATTTTAACGGGGGATCGCCCCACAGGACGTCTTCATGTGGGCCATTATGTAGGCTCTTTGAAGGAGCGTGTAAGACTGCAGAATTCCGGTCAGTTTGACGAGATTTATATTATGATTGCGGATGCACAGGCGTTGACAGACAATGCAGAGCATCCGGAAAAGGTACGTCAGAACATTTTACAGGTAGCGCTGGATTATCTGGCATGCGGCCTTGATCCGGAAAAGGCAACGATTTTCATTCAGTCGATGGTTCCGGAGCTGACAGAGCTGACCTTTTACTATATGAATCTGGTAACGGTTTCCAGAGTACAGAGAAACCCTACCGTTAAAGCAGAGATCCAGATGCGTAATTTCGAAGCAAGCATTCCGGTTGGATTTTTCTGCTATCCCATCAGCCAGGCTGCGGACATTACTGCATTCCGTGCAACTGCCGTTCCGGTTGGCGAAGACCAGCTGCCGATGCTGGAACAGTGTAAGGAAATCGTACATAAGTTCAACAGCGTTTACGGGGACACCCTGACAGAGCCCGAGATCATCCTGCCCTCCAATAAGGCATGCCTAAGACTGCCCGGCATCGACGGCAAGGCGAAGATGAGCAAATCCCTTGGCAACTGTATTTATCTGTCCGACACAGAAGCAGATGTGAAGAAAAAGGTTATGAGCATGTTCACAGATCCGAACCATTTGCGTGTGGAGGATCCCGGCAACGTAGACGGAAACCCTGTATTTATCTATCTGGATGCATTCTGCAGACCGGAGCATTTTGCAGAGTTTTTACCGGATTACCAGAATCTGGACGAATTGAAAGCACATTATCAGCGGGGCGGTCTGGGCGACGTCAAAGTGAAGAAGTTCTTAAACAACGTTATGCAGTCTGAGCTTGCGCCGATCCGTGAGAGAAGAAAATACTGGGAAGAGCATCTGACGGATGTTTACGACATTCTGAAAAAGGGCAGTGAGGTTGCAGAAGCAAAGGCTGCGGAAACCTTAAAGGATGTCAAGGCAGCGATGAAGATCAATTACTTCGAGGACAGCAGCCTGTTAAAGGGCGAATGAAAAATGTCTGCGTGTTTCGCGGAAAAATAAAGGATTATCGGAAATAATCAGGGCGTGTGAAGGATGAGAAATCATTTTTTGCACGCCCTGATTTTATTCTGCGGCAACACTGCGACTGAGATGACAAATCCGCTTGCATCCATCGGTGCGATGGGATATCATTTTGGAAATACAGTCAATAAGGAAGACCTCAGGATTGTGGGAGTGCGCAGCACGGAACAATCCGCAGGCATCAAGGTCGGGGGCTTTTGACCCCGACATCATATGAAGCAAAGGACAAATAGGAGACCGGATTGTTGGCTGGCAGAAAACAGACGGTTCGGAGCCTGTTTGACAGGACAGAATAAAAAATGACAGATAACAGCGAAAAAATCCGTTTTTGGATCAATGGAGAAGCTCTTTTCGCAGAGCTGGGAACAACAGTCAGCAGTTTGCTGAAAAAATCACACGGAGTGGAAATGCCATGTGGCGGACGGCATGCCTGTGGAAAATGTATGGTGTATGCGGAAGGAAGTTTTGCAGCTCCGTCTGAGACGGAAAAAAAACTTCTTGGAGCCGAGCGTCTTGCGCAGGGAATCCGGCTTGCCTGCTTTCTGAAAGCAGTGCCGGACGGGAAAATCGATGCGCTGCGGCAGGAAGCAGACGGGGAGGAGACCATTTGTGTAAGCACGCCGTCTGCGCCGTCAGTTTCCAGCGCCGTCAGCATGTCGCCTGCTCCGACGTCAGAGCGCGCCGTCGCAGCGCAGCCGTCAGAGCGCACCAGCGCTGCGCCGTCTGCAGAAGCTGCGCCCGGCGCGCGGCTCTACCGTCACCTCGGAGCGGCGGTGGATATCGGTACAACGACAATTGCAGCCGTCCTCTATCGGGAAGGCAGGGCTGTCGGAACGATGGGCGCATGGAATCCCCAGTCCGTGTTCGGAGCGGATGTCATCAGCCGGATGGAAGCTTCTCTGGAGGGAAAAGCGGGTAAACTTGCGGCAATCGTCCGGGAGGCAGTGTCGCGCCTGCTTACGGAGCTGGCAGAACACGCAGGAGAAAGTGCAGAGGCCATTGAGACAGTTATCATTACCGGAAATACGTCGATGCTGTATTTCCTGACGCAGAAGGATCCCAGATGCCTGTCAAGAGCGCCGTTTGAAGCGGACGAGCTGTTTGGCTGGTGGACGATAGGAGAAGCACTGGATTTGAGCTGCCGGAAAGCAGACGTATATCTTCCGCGCTGCATGTCTGCGTTTGTCGGTGCGGATATTACGACAGCGATTCTTGGATCGGGTCTTACAGAAACGAACCGCATACCCGGAGCGGACGGCAGCCACAAAGAAGCTGCGGCAGCAATTGACACGAATGTCAGCTGCGGAGAATTGAATGGCGTCTCAGCCTCGCGCGGCGGCAGATCCCGGCTGATGGTGGATGTGGGGACGAACGGAGAGATCGTCCTGTTTCATAAGGAACGCCTGATTTGCTGCGCGACAGCGGCGGGACCGGCTTTTGAGGGCGCTGGGCTTTCCTGCGGCATGCGAGGTGTGGCAGGTGCCATTGACCATGTAAACTGGGAAAACGGCAGCTGGAAGGTACATGTGATTGGCGACAGGGAGGCTTCTACAGCAGAGGGCATCTGCGGCAGCGGCGTGATCGACGGTGTGGCAGGATTGCTGGAAAGCGGATTGCTGGAGGATACCGGTTATCTGGAAGAGGATGTATGCTTTGCAGGAAATGTCGGTCTGACTGCAGAGGATATTCGTGAGGTTCAGCTTGCCAAGGGAGCGATCCGGGCAGGAATGGAGACACTTTTGGCGGAGGAAAAAATAGATGCTGCCGGGCTGGAAGGCCTGTATGTGGCAGGTGGCTTTGGCTCCTATATGTCGGCCAAAAGCGCGGAAAGAATCGGACTTTTTCCCAAAATTGACCTGTCCCGTATTAAAATCTGCGGAAACGCGGCACTGGCGGGTGCGGTAAGGATTCTGCATGACCGCAGGATGGAAAAAGAAGCAACAGCACTGGCAGAGCGGGCAAAGACCATCAATCTTGGATCGAGTGCGAAATTTCAGGAATTTTATATGGAATATATGATGTTTGATGAATAGAAAGGAAGAAAGCGTTCGGTCTTGGATTCGGAGCGATGTGCTCGATTCCCTATCTGTTTATCGGGGGAATCCATACTGCAGTTATGTGAGGAACGATTCTATGGAACGATTTGTCTTAAAAAATTGCTGGCTTGGAAGAATTCTCCCTACCGCAAGCCTTTAATCTTGAAGGGTGTACGTCAGGTGGGTAAGACTTGGATTCTGAAAGAGTTCGGCGGACGCTGTTATGAAAATACAGCTTACTTTAACTTTGATGAAATGAAGAATATAAGAAATTTTTTGAAGTCATGCCCCGTTATTGGAGTCAGAACAACCCGCCTTACGAAGTTGATTTCCTCATTCAGCGGGAGAACGACATCTTCCCAGTGGAGGTCAAATCCGAAGCTGGATGATGATGTGCTGAACATTCCGCTATTCATGGCAGATCAGGCGGATCGATTGATTGGGTTGGCATTGGAACCGGGTAACGCACAGTAATAGAAGTACAGAGCGGCAGTTTTCCAAATTGGATAATTTCATAAAATGCTTTTCTGATTTGCAGGATTTTCCGGAAAGGAAATCCTGCATTTTTTATATGCAGAACTTTTACAAACGATTTACGCATTCCTGATGGTGACAAATAGAAAAGAGACATAAGATGTTAACAGTTCTTTTGATGATGTGCACACAAAACTTAGAACTGCAGGAAAGAGAATAGAAAACACAACAAGAAGGAGAATGTATGAAAAAAAGGACTCGGTTGATTGCCGGAGTAATGGCAATGATGCTTACGCTTGGTGGCTGCGGCTCTGCTGCAAATACCGCAAATAAGAAAGAGGCGACTCAGACGACTGCTGAGCAGACTGCGTCTTCACAGGAGGATACAGCAGAAGCTGCAGCAAAAGAAACAGAATTGGATGTTTTGAAAATTGGTCTTGCTGCTTTGCCGACACAGTTAGATCCGGACAGATCCATCGGTATTGCCAGCATTAAGCTTTTTTATAATATTTTTGATACCCTGCTTTTCACGGATAAAGAAGGAAATATCACCGGACAGCTGGCAGATAGCTGGGAATGGCAGGATGATACAACATTAAATGTAAAAATCCGGGAAAATGTTACCTTCCAGAACGGCGAGGTATGTGATGCAGAGGATGTGAAATTTACATTTGATCGAATTTTAAGCGGCTATGGAGATGGAACCATTGCAGTATTATATGAAACACTGGATTCCGTCGAAAAGATAGATGATCTTACGGTACAGTTCAAGCTGAAAAAACCGGATGCTGCGTTTGAACAGAGACTGGGCTCTATCTGGGGAGCAAGCATTGTACCGAAGGATTATATTGAAGAAATCGGAGATGAAGCCTTTCAGACTGCTCCCATCGGTACCGGCCCGTATAAGCTGACACAGTACTCTCCTGAAAAATATGTGTTGGAGCGTTACGACGGCTTCTGGGGAGATAAGCCTGCTGCAAAGAGTATAGAATTTATTTCTTATCCGGAAGCATCTGCCCGTATGACCGCTTTGATCACAGGGGAAGTAGATATTATCAATGATGTGCCTTCTGATGCGGTAGATACGATCAATGGAACCTCCGGTGTGAGCGTGGTGGGAACCTCCATTAAAAATATCCATATATACACATTTAATACCAGAAATGAAGACAGCATTATGTCAAATCAGAAATTCAGACAGGCATTGACGATGGCAATAGACCGCCAGACACTGGTAGATACCCTTTGGTCCGGATATGCAAAGGTTCCGAATGGGCATCAGTTTGAAAGCTATGGAGATTTATATATTGAGGACTATCCCGGTGTACAGTATGATCCGGAAAAAGCTCGTGAATTAGTAAAAGAATCCGGATATGACGGGGAAGAGGTTATTTCCATCGAAATGGCGGACGGTTATTATACAAACGGCAATCAGGCAGGTGAGGCCATTGTCAGCATGCTTGCGGATATCGGCGTAAAAGCAGAAGTCGTATTTACAGACAAATTCTCCTTCAGTGCAGACATCCGGGCATGGTCCTCTGCTTCCCGGTTTGATAATCCCCTTGGTGCATTATGGCTCCTGTTTGGAACAGGCTCCGGACCGGCAAACCCGGAAACAGGAAGCTGGACACCTACAGAGGAATTTGTGGCAGCAGGAAATACACTGATCGACAGCAAGGATCTGGAAGAACAGCGGCAGGCAGCAAGAACCCTGATGGAAGTATTCGATACCTACTGCCCAGGCACTTATTTGTATCAGGCAGAAGATTTGTATGGTATCAGAGATGGTCTGGAATGGGATATGACATATTGTGAAAACCAGATCATGCCGTTCCGTGCAGGGGATCTGAAAGTTACAGAATAATGACAGGGCTGCTTCCCGGCAGATATCTGCCGGGAAGCAGATTTTGAAAGGAAGTATAGTTATTTGGAAGCTATTCTGAAAATAAAAGGGTTAAAAAGCTATTACTACTCGGGACAAAACGTAATTCCGGCAGTGGATGGAGTGGATCTTGATATTTATCCTGGTGAAATTGTCGGAATCGTAGGAGAATCCGGATGTGGAAAAAGCACGGTTGTGCGCAGCTTGATGGGATTGCTGGATCCTGTTTCCTCCAAAAGGGAGGGCGGACAGGCCATTTATCTGGGGAAGGATCTGTTTCAGATGAAGGAAAAAGAGCTTTGCCGGATAAGAGGAAAAGAAATTTCCATGATCTTTCAGAATCCCCTCTCCGCATTGGATCCGGTGTACACGATAGGAGATCAGATCGTAGAGATCATACGCATACATGAAAAAATCTCTAAAAAAGAAGCCTATGAAAAAGCTGTTTTTTTGTTAAAGCAGGTAAAAATCCCTTCACCGGAGGTGAGGATCCAACAATATCCTCACGAATTGTCCGGAGGTATGCAGCAAAGAGTTATGATCGCCATTGCATTGGCATGTAACCCGAAGGTACTGATCGCAGACGAACCGACAACGGCGTTGGATGTGACGATCCAGGCCCAGATCCTTTCCCTGCTGAAGGAGCTGCGGGATCAGCTGGGAATAGCAGTCATACTGATAACCCATAATATGGGAGTAGTGGCCGCTGTCTGTGACCGTATGCTGGTAATGTATGGCGGTGCAGTAGTAGAAGAAGGAAAATGTACAGAACTGTTCGAAAATCCATGCCACCCTTACACCAGAGGGCTTCTGGCAGCAATTCCCAGCATAAAAGAGAGAAAAGAAAAGCTGTATACAATCCCTGGTCAGGTTCCAAAGATGAAAGTACCGGTACAGTACTGTCGGTTTTGCAGCCGCTGCAGCTATGCACAGGAGGTATGCCATGAGAAAGAGCCGGGTATGCAGGGGGAAAACGGACATTTATACAAATGCTTCTATACTCCGCAGCAGCAGGAAAAAGAAAAATGCGGGCCTGGAGGGGTTGCCTTGTGAAAGAGAAAATATTAGAAGTCGTTGATCTATGTAAAGAATATCCGGTAAAAAGAGGAGCACTGCTTCCAAAAGAAATTGGAAGGGTACATGCCGTGAATCATGTTTCCTTTACCCTGTATCAGGGCGAAACACTGGGGATCATCGGGGAATCAGGGTGTGGAAAAACAACCCTGATCCGCATGCTGATGGGGTTGGAGGAAGCGACTGGCGGTTATGTGCAGTTCGGGGACAAAAAAATACACAGACATATGCCTCCTTTGGTTAGAAAAAATATACAGATGGTATTTCAGGATCCCTATGCATCTCTGGATCCCCGCATGAGCATTCAGCGAATTCTGGAAGAGCCGTTACGGATCCATGAGCGGATGAGTGCAGAGGAAAAGAAATCGAGAATCCTCCCTTTGTTGGAGCAGGTGGGATTATCCAGAGACTCTCTGAAAAAATATCCCCATGAATTTTCAGGAGGACAGAGACAGAGGATTGCCATTGCCAGAGCTTTGGTGACGGATCCGCAGCTTTTATTGTGTGACGAACCAGTTTCTGCGTTGGATGTTTCTATTCAGGCGCAGATATTAAACCTTTTGAAGGATCTGCAGGAGAAAAAGAAGCTGACCTATGTTTTCGTTTCACATGACATGAGCGTTATAAGCCATATCAGTGACAGAGTGCTTGTAATGTATCTCGGGCAGGCAGTAGAACTGGCGGAGAAAGAAGATCTGTTTGAGCATCCGCTTCATCCCTACACCCAGGCCCTTATGCAGGCAGTACCGATACCGGATCCCAGAGAACAGGATCAATGCAAAGTACTGGAGGGAGAGATCCCCAGTCCCATGGATTTGCCCCCTGGATGTCCGTTCTGCGCGCGTTGTAAAAAGGCACTTGCTATTTGTAAAGAGATCAGACCGCAGATGGCAGAAACGGCAGATGGACATCAGGTTGCCTGTCATTTATACACGGATGGAGGAAAGCAATGAAACGTTATATTATATTGCGTGTAGGAAAGGCGGTACTGACGATATGGGCAGTTTACACTCTGGTTTTTTTCCTTACCAGAGTAACGGGAGATCCGATTGAATGGCTGACATTGGCCGGAGCCAGTGATTCTGCAAAAGAAATCCTGCGGACAAATCTGGGACTGGATATGCCGCTGTGGCAGCAGTACATAAAATCATTTGTCGGGCTCTTTACGGGGGATACCGGAATGAGCTATTACTATGCACGTTCTGTTTCCGATCTCTTCGCAGAGCGTATGATTCCGACAATTTCATTGGGAAGCATTGTATTGGGACTTACCATTGTGATCGGAATCCCCTTGGGAGTTCTGGCAGCGGTGAAGCACAATACCCTGTTAGATCGGATCACCATGAGCAGTGCGGTGGTAGGCAGTACTCTGCCTAATTTTATATTGGGAATCCTGTTGATCTTTATTTTTTCTCTGAAACTCAGGATTTTGCCAAGCGGCGGTATCGGAACTCCACAGCACTTTCTCATGCCGGTAATCGCGTTGTCAGTAGGTCCCATTGCCAATGTTGCAAGACTTACCCGCAGCTCGCTTCTGGATGTGATCGGACAGGAGCATTTGGATTGTGCCAGAGCAAAGGGCATGCGGGAATGGAAGGTGGTCTTAAAGCATGGCCTCAGGAATGCGCTGATCCCGGTCATTACGATTTTGGGAGCACAGTTAAGTGCTATGATCGGAGGATCTGTTGTTGTGGAAACGGTATTCGCGTGGCCCGGGATCGGAACCTTAATTGTTTCCAGTGCACAGCAGCGAGATTTTCCTGTGGTAGTATTTGGCGTTCTGGTGATATCGGCTTCCGTAACATTTGTGAATCTTTTGGTAGACCTTTCTTATGGTTTGCTGGATCCGCGAATACGCGATCATTAAAGGATTTCAGATAAAATACAGAAATGAGGATAAGTATGCGGAACAGAAAGCTCGGTAGAAAAAGATGGATCATTCCACCGATGATAATTTTTTTAATGGTGACACTGGCAGTAATCGTTATAACGGCGCTGCTTGCACCGGTGATTGCACCGATCGATCTGGGGGCAAGTGATCTTACACAAAGATTAAAAATGCCAAAATTTAAGAATCCCACATCCCCCTATTTATTTGGAACGGATAATCTGGGCAGAGATGTTGCGATCAGATTGCTTTATGCCACAAGATCCACCATCATGATTTCCTTTACCGGCATGATCATTGCGACGGTAACTGGAACTGCATTGGGGATTCTTTCCGGACTGGGCGGAAAATGGATAGACGCGGTATTGTCTTTCTTTACAGATGTACGTTTATCTATACCAACCACATTTATCGGTATTATTTTTGCTTGTATTCTGGGGGCAAAGCCGGTTACGACAATTCTCGTTATGGCAATCACAGGATGGTCTTCCTATTGCCGTCTGGTAAGAAGCCAGATTTTTCAGCTGAAAAATGCGAAGTTTATCGAAGCGAGCCGTTCTATGGGGGCAAGCGGAGTAAGAATTGTGTTTGAGCATATTCTGGTAAATATTGCATCGCCCCTGATCGTGCAGACTACCATGGAGCTGGGGGGATTTATTTTGCTCGAAAGCACCTTGTCTTTTTTGGGACTTGGAATAGAGCCTCCCGGCACATCTCTTGGCGTGATGGTCAGTCTGGGCAGAGATTATATGCTGACGCATTGGTGGCTGGCGGTACTGCCCAGTATTATCATAGTGGTACTGATCTTAGATATTTCCCTGATCGGAGACTGGCTGAGAGATAGATTGGATCCTAAATTAAAAAATGCTTCCTGAAAAAAGAAAGGAAATGGATAAAATGTCAAAAAGAAAATTTTGCTCACACAGAGGATTTAATGCCGTTGCGCCGGAAAATACACTGCCGGCATTTGCGGCTGCGGTGGCATTAGGAGCGGATGAGATAGAATTTGATTTATGGCCGACGGCGGATGGACAGCTGGCAGTGTGTCATGATCCGTCGGTAGACAGGACGACAGACGGCAAAGGCACAATCTGTGATATGACATGGGAACAGATGAAAAACCTGGATGCAGGAAAGAAATTTCATTCGGAATATGAAGGAGTACGTATTCCTTTATTTGAAGAGGTGCTGCGGCAGTTTGCCGGTAAGGTAGTTATGAATATTCATATCAAATCCATTGGCGCTTCGGTTCTTAAAAATCGGATCATGGAGGGAAGAGGACAGGAGCTGATGGAAATATATACAGAAAATAAGCCGCTGCCGATGCCTCTTAGGGAGCCGGAGCCGATGGTGCTGAAGGATCTGGAAGACAGAGAAATTCCGGCTTATGATGAGAATACCTTTCAAAAAATCCTGCAGCTGCTGGATAAATACCAATGCAGAGACATGGTTTATATTACCGGGGAGAAGGATGTTTTGGAAACGGCATTAAAAATGGCGCCGGATATCAAAAGATGCTGTCTGGAGGGACATATGAATTACAGCATTGTGGAAAATGCCATTCGGTATCAGTGCAGCCGGGTACAATTCTGCAAATTATTTCTGACCCGGAGCATGATCGACAAGGCTCATGCAAAGGGGATGATCTGTAATTTATTTTGGTCGGATGATGCAGAAGAAGCAAAAGCCTTCTTTGATATGGGGATCGATGTCATATTAACGAATCATTTTTTAAAAACATCAGGGATTGATTGATTCTATTGGAAAAGTGCAGGATTCTGATATTGAGCAGTCCGGAGGAAAATGGTAAAATAGACAGGTCAGCAAATATACTGGCAGGAAAGAGGAATTTACTATGTGGGCATATGAAAGTGTATTTTATCAGATTTATCCCCTTGGTTTTGTCGGAGCACCGTTTGAAAATGACGGGGTGGAGACACATCGGATTTTGAAGGTGCTGGACTGGACAGATCATATCAAAAAGCTGGGGGCAAATGCGATTTATTTTTCACCGGTCTTTGAATCGGATACCCATGGGTACAATACAAGGGACTATCGTAAAATCGATTGCCGCCTCGGTTCGAATGAAGACTTTAAGCAGGTTTGCGATAAGCTTCACAGCGAAGGCATCCGGGTTGTGCTGGATGGCGTGTTCAATCATGCAGGACGCGGCTTCTGGGCATTTCAGGATGTTTTGAAAAACAGGGAAAATTCCCCCTATTTAAACTGGTTTCATATCAATCTTGGCGGCAACTCCAATTACAATGACGGTCTGTGGTACGAGGGCTGGGAAGGCAATTACGATCTTGTCAAGCTGAATTTACAGAACGAGGAGGTTGTCCAGTATCTCCTGGAAAGCGTAAGAGGCTGGGTTGACGAGTTTGACATTGACGGTCTGCGGCTGGATGTCGCTTATTGTCTGGACGAAAATTTCGTCCGCCGTTTGAGAAGCTTCTGCGACAGCCTAAAGCCGGATTTCTTTCTCGTCGGAGAAATGCTGCATGGGGATTACAACCGGTTGATGAATGATTCCATGCTGCATTCTGCCACCAACTATGAATGCTATAAGGGACTGTATTCCAGCTTCAACAGTATGAATATGTTTGAAATTGTCCACTCTCTGCTGCGCCAGTTCGGCCCGGAAAACTGGACCCTTTATAAAGGAAAGCATCTGCTTAGCTTTGTGGACAACCATGATGTGACGCGAGTGGCAAGCATCCTTACCAATGAAAAGCATCTGCCGCTTATTTATGCGCTGATGTTTGGTATGCCCGGAATCCCCTGCGTTTATTATGGAAGTGAATGGGGCGCAAAGGGAGAGAAAAGCCAGGGAGATCCTGCACTGCGTGCATGCTTCGATGGGCCTCAGACAAACGGGCTGACAGAGTGGATCGCAAAGCTTGCAGAAGCTAAAAAACACTCCAATGCCCTCAATTATGGCGCATTCCGCAGTGTTGTGCTGACGAACCGCCAGTGCATTTTTGAACGCGCCGTAGATGGAGAACGGGTTTTGGTTGCGATCAATGCAGAGGAGCAGCCCTATACAGCCCACTTCGATGCAGGCTGTGGTCGTGCGGTGGATCTGATCACCGGACAGGAGCATGATTTTGGCGGCGGAAGTGAGCTGCCGGGATATAGTGCTTACTTCTGGAAATGTGAGAGATAATAGTCGAAAAGAAAAGACGTTCCCGAAACAAATCTGTTCGGGAACGTCTTTATTCAATCAGTGATCGGCATTGCGCTGTGCCGCATGTTGGCATCTCCCTTACACAGCAGCTCGCATTCTTGCGCATTTACGCTTCTTCATCTGCCGCGCGGTCGAGCATCGTGCGCACAGCTGCGACAGCCTCTGGATCAGTCTGCCAGATCTCATATTCGCTCATACCGGGAATTCCCATAAAAACCTCCGGGTTGCGGTAGACCATCTCACTGTTTTTAATGGTCTTGCCGGACATATGGAATTGGGTCAGGGACGTTTTTTCAAGGAGAGCAGGAACCGTTTTGGCAGAGACGCCTGCGCCTGCAAGGAGATGGATTCTGCCATCAGCTGCCTGATGGAGTTTATTGAGCAGATCGACGCCGTGCAGACAGTCGGGAGCCTGACCGGAGGTCAGAATGGTCTGAATATCCAAGGAAATCGCTTCCTCAAGGGCCGCAAAGGGATCGCGGCACATATCAAATGCACGGTGCAGCGTGACGGACATATCCCGGGCATGTTCGCGGAAGCGTTTCATCTGTTCGGTACACAGGGAACCGTCCGGAGAAAGACTTCCGATTACAACGCCGTCGGCTCCGGCTGCCCGAAACGCGTCGATTTCTTTACAGATGAGGGCTGTCTCATCCTCCGAGTACAGGAAATCGCCGAAGCGGGGGCGGATCAGAACATGGATGCGGATGTCGGTCTGGTTTCTGATCTGTTCATAAAGGGCGATGGTGGGCGTCGTACCGCCGATGACAAGATTAGAGCAAAGCTCGAGGCGGTCTGCACCTCCTTTTTTGGCCATACGGGCAGAATATGCGGAATCGACGCAGCATTCTAACAGGTAATTGGATGATTTCATGAATTGCTTCTCCATTTTGCAGGATTTCCCGGGAAGGAAATGCTGCATTTCTTTGTGCGGTTGTTAATGTTTTTTCGATGCCCCTGGGCAGGATGCCAGCAGGATTGTTCCGTGCTGCGCACTCCCACAATCCTGCTCGATAGTCGCATATCGTGGGATTAGCATCCCACTTTTATGCTCCTATCTTGGCGGGTCAAGAAGTCAAAACGCCTTCTGCAAGCAAGCTTGCGTCGGCTTTTTTGACTTTTTGACCCTGGCATCCTATATGATACAGGATTTTTTCGTATTTACAAATGCAAAATCGGCGTAAAAAGGAAGAAAAAATTGAAATATGTACGAAATGTGAACAAAACCTTATAAAATTCATAAAATGTTTTAAAATTAGAAAAAAACTATTTACAAACCAAAAAAAAGGTGGTATCCTCACTTTCGTATTAAAGAAACGGCATAGTTTTAAAATGCCTGGTTTTGATTTAGGAGGAGAAATTATTATGAAAAAGAATTTAGTAGCAGTTTTAGCAGCAGTAGTTATGACAGCATCCATGGTAGCTTGCGGCAGCGCAGCAGCTACAGAGACAACTGTTGAGACCGCAACCGTTGCAGAAGAGAGCACAGTAGCAGTTGAGTCTACTGTAGAAGAGACCACTGTAGAAGCTACAACTGTAGAAGCTACCACAGAAGAAGCTGCAACTGAGACAGCTACCACAGAAGAAGCTACAACCGAAGCAGCTACCACAGAAGCTGCAACTGAGACAGCTACCGAGACTGTTGCTGAGTAATTATACCCAGACAGCTTTGGTATGATGTGTTTTTCAGGCATTTGATCAGTCCTCATGTGGAAGGCACATCGGATAAAGGAAACGAAAAAGGCACCCTTTTGTATGGAAACATGCAGAAGGGTGTTTTTTTGTCTTTTCTTTTCAGGTATAATAAGAAAAAAACGTTTTCACACAGCTATTTGTGCCGCAGGCGTCACAAAGTAGCCAGGATCGCAGAGCCGAACTGGAGGTTCGCCTCGCGGTTCCTTCGGCGCAAAGGGCCTGCGGAATGGAGGATTTTATGAAGCTTTTGATTGTAGTAGACATGCAGAACGATTTTGTTACAGGGAGCCTTGGAACAAAGGAGGCTCAGGCGATTGTGGAAAACGTCGTCTGCAAAATCAAAGAAACCCCGGCAGAACAGATCTATGTGACACAGGACACGCATCCGGAACAGTACCTGCAGACAAAAGAAGGACTGCATCTTCCGGTTGCACATTGCATCGAGGGAACGAATGGACATTGCCTGTGCCCGGCAGTAGAGCAGGCGCTGAAAGAAAAACAGGTGGATGCAGCGAGAAAAATTCAAAAGCCCACCTTTGGCTCCATGGAGTTGATTGAAAAACTGCGCTCGGACGAGAAAATCGTTGCGGATTCGAACCTGCAGATCGAGCTGGTCGGACTCTGCACCGGAATCTGTATGCTCTCCAACGCGATTTTGTGTAAGGCTGCATTTCCTGAGGCAGATGTGATCGTTGATGCGGCAGCGTGTGCCTGCGTGACGCCTGCTTCTCATGATACTGCGCTGGCGGCAATGAAGCTGTGCCAGATCGAAGTAGAGAAGGAAGGGAAAGAACCCTGGAGAAATTAAACATAGGATCCTGACATTTTTGTTGACAGAATCGAAAATGGTGCTATAATGAAATCAAACATATGAATAGTTGTTCATATGAAAGAAAAAGCAATGGGGAACAGAAGCACCCATAGATGCTGCAAGACAGGAAGAGAGAGGATTTTATCATGAAAAAAACCTACAAAATCGACGTTGACTGCGCAAACTGTGCAAACAAGATGGAAGACGCTGCAAAGAAGACGGCAGGCGTTAAGGACGCAACGGTAAACTTCATGACCCTGAAAATGTCCGTGGAATTTGAAGAGGGTGCAGATGTAAAGACCGTTATGCAGGAGGTATACAAGAACTGCAAAAAGGTAGAGGATGACTGCGAGATCTTCCTGTAAAAGAAGACAAATCTGCAGGCTGTACCCATCATGGACAGTCTGCAGATTTGATGTTTTTACCGAAAGGGGTGAAGGCATGAATAAGAAACAGAAAAAAGTATTTACCAGAATTATCGTGGCAGCAGTGCTGATGGTTGTACTGAGCCTGCTTCCGATAGATGGCTGGCTGAAATTTGTGCTGTTTATGATTCCGTATCTGGTGATCGGCCATGATATTTTGTTAAAGGCCTGGAAAGGTATTTTAAACAGACAGGTTTTTGATGAAAACTTTCTGATGGCGGTTGCGACCATCGGCGCGATCCTTCTGGGGGATTATAAAGAGGGCGTTGCGGTTATGCTCTTTTACCAGATCGGTGAGCTGTTCCAGAGCTATGCGGTGGGTAAGAGCCGAAGAAACATCAGTGAGCTGATGGATATCCGTCCGGATTATGCGAATATCGAAAAAGAAGACGGAACACTGGAGCAGGTTGATCCGGATGAGGTTGAAATCGGCAGCGTGATCGTTGTACAGCCCGGAGAAAAGGTGCCGATTGACGGCGTGATCGAAGAGGGACGCACAAGCTTAAACACCAGCGCCCTGACCGGTGAGAGCCTTCCGAGGGAAGCCGGCGTTGGGGACGAAGTCATCAGCGGCTGTATCAACATGTCCGGCGTGCTGAAAATCCGGACGACAAAGGAGTTTGGCGAATCGACGGTATCGAAGATCCTGGATATGGTAGAAAATGCAAGCTCCAAAAAATCCAGATCCGAGAATTTTATTTCCAAATTTGCAAAATACTATACGCCTGCGGTCTGCTACGGCGCCCTGGCGTTGGCAATTTTACCTCCCCTTGTGCGGCTGCTGTTTCTTGGAATGACACCGGAATGGGGCGACTGGGTTATGAGGGCGCTGACCTTCCTGGTAATCAGCTGTCCGTGCGCGCTGGTCATCAGTATTCCTCTGAGCTTCTTTGCCGGAATCGGCGGTGCGAGCAACGCAGGTGTTCTGGTAAAAGGCTCCAACTATCTGGAAACGCTTTCCGAAACCAAATATGTTGTATTTGATAAGACAGGAACCATGACACAGGGCGTGTTCGAAGTAAGCGGTGTGCATCATTCTTCCATGGATACAGAGAAGCTGTTGGAATACGCAGCGCTGGCGGAATGCCATTCCTCCCATCCGATCAGCAAGAGCCTTAAGAAGGCATACGGCAAGCCCCTGGATCCGAGCCGTGTAACGGATGTCGAAGAGATCAGCGGCAACGGTGTGACTGCAAAGGTGGATGGCGTGAGAGTTGCTGCAGGCAACAGCAAGCTGATGGAAAAGCTCGGTGTGGATTGTATGGAATGTCACAGCGTCGGAACCGTTGTTCACATGGCGGTGAATGGCAAATATGCCGGACATATCCTGATTTCGGATCAGATCAAGCCTCATGCAAAGGAAGCCATCGCGGCATTGAAAAAATGCGGCGTGAAAAAGACGATCATGTTGACCGGAGACCGCCGGGAGGCAGCACGTCAGGTTGCGGAAGAGCTCGGTATTGATGAGGTACACAGCGAGCTTCTGCCCGGCGACAAGGTAGCACAGGTAGAAAAGCTTCTGGATGAAAAAGGGGAAAAGGAAAAGCTTGCCTTTGTGGGAGACGGCATCAACGATGCGCCGGTGCTTTCCCGTGCGGATATCGGCATCGCAATGGGAGCACTGGGCTCGGATGCAGCGATCGAGGCGGCGGATATTGTTCTGATGGATGATGATCCGTTAAAGATTTCCAAGGCCATCAGAATTTCCAGAAAGTGCCTGAGAATCGTTTATGAAAATATTTATTTTGCAATCGGTGTTAAAGCGGTCTGCCTGATCCTCGGCGCACTCGGCATTGCGAATATGTGGGCGGCGATCTTTGCGGATGTGGGCGTTATGATTATCGCCGTGCTCAATGCGATCCGCGCCCTGAATGTGAAAAAGCTGTAAAGAAAATGGAGAGAACCATGCAGGAAAAAGAAGAACTGGAAATGGATCACTGTGAAGAAACGGAGGTTCATGAAGAACTGCTCAGGATCGTACAGGAAAAGCTTCCAAAAGAAGAAGAGCTTTATGATCTGGCGGAGCTTTATAAGGTATTTGGAGATTCTACCCGTATCCGGATTCTGTTTGTTTTGTTTGAAGCGGAGGTCTGTGTCTGCGATCTTGCAGCAGCCCTGCAGATGACGCAGTCGGCGATTTCCCATCAGCTGCGCATTTTAAAACAGAATAAACTGGTTAAAAGCAGAAGAGAAGGCAAATCCATCTTTTATTCCCTGGCGGACGGACATGTCCGCACGATCATCAATCAGGGACTGGAGCATATCGAGGAGGATTGAACCGATCCTGTTGTCAGAAAGAAAGCACCTCAACCGATCTAAGAAAGGTTGAGGTGCTTTTGCTTTTTCTGGAGGAAGATCCCCCTTAAGTTCAAAGATTATTTTTCTGTAAAAAACGCCACCGCGATGGCTCCGGGACCGACATGGGTTCCGATGGCGCCTCCAATGGTTCCGATGGGCAGATGCTCAACATGCTCCTTCCAGATCTCTGCGCTGTCGGAAATGTATTTCTGCAGCAGCGCGTCGCTTAACCCGGTGTAGCCCAGGAAAAACGGCCGGGAAAAATCAATGCCGTCCTTCTGAATCTGCTGGATCAGGAAGTTGTTGCCCTGGCGGGAGCCCCGTGCCTTACCCAGCAGTGCAACCTCACCATCCACAACGGAGACCACCGGCTTGAT
Organism: Gallintestinimicrobium propionicum; assembly: GCF_025567525.1. NCBI lineage: Bacteria > Bacillati > Bacillota > Clostridia > Lachnospirales > Lachnospiraceae > Gallintestinimicrobium > Gallintestinimicrobium propionicum. The sequence goes on from NZ_JAOQJY010000011.1 coordinate 86,650, forward strand.
GGAAAGCAGGCTTCCGGCGATGGCAACGGTTTTGGAAATTCTGCCGCCTTTTTGCAGATATTCCAGGGTATCCAAAAGAGCGATCACTCGCAGATTTTCTTTTTCATGATTCAGGGTCTCTACGATGGTGTGGATATCTGTGCCGGCATCCTTCATGCGCAATGCATATTCCACGATGGCCTTTTCCCCGACGGCAACGTTTAAGCTGTCTACGATATAAACCTCTCCGCCGGTTTCGGCTGCGGCGATGTTGGCACTCTGCCAGGTTCCGGAGAGCTTGGAGGAGATCGTAATGATCAGTGCAATGTCGCCCTGTTCATGGATTTTTCTGATTGCAGCCTCGAAGGCATAGGGGGAAGGCTGGCTGGTGGTCGGCAGCACCTGTGTTTCGATCATCTTTTCATAAAACTGTCTGTGGGTTAAGTTGACGCCGTCCAAATATTCTTCATCGCCAAAACGGATGGTCATCGGAAGGACGGTCAGGTCTGTGCGGGAGCAATCGACGATATCCGATCCCGCGTCTGTAATAATCTGTATCTGATTCATGTGATTCGTTACCTCCATTCCGCAGGCCCATTGGGCTGCGTGGCCGATCGATTTCCCAAGTCGGCCTGGAAAGCATAACATATATTTGTTGATGTGTCAACAAAGATAGAAAAGCTACAGCACAATCGCCCTTGTGGATTTGCGAACCTCCAGAAGAGGCGACATCACACGGTGTGTCACCTGCGGATCACGGGTTTCGATCTGATGTTTCAGAATCGTGCCGGCTTCTTTTCCCATCAGATATTCGGACTGACTGATGTGGGTAAAGAAATCGGGACGCTGGGATTCTACCAGCGGTTTATCAAAGGACATCAGGGAGATATCCTCAGGAACCCGGAGGTTCATTGTGGCAAACAGGCTGTAGAGATAGGCGCAGGTAGTGGATTCTGCTGCAATAAAGGCAGTGATGCGCTCCTCCCGGATCAGCTTCATCATTTGCTTCTGATAGTGAACGTAGGGCTGATGCTTGTTGAAGAAATCCCAGATCGTAATGGAGGATTCCGGAATATTGCGTACCTCCGCTTCTTGCAAAATGCCGTCGATACGGGAGCGAACCGTGAAGGTATTCCGCCGGGCAGAAGAGACGAAGCAGATGCGCTGATGTCCGAGGGCGTGGAGATGACGCAGACAGAGTGCACCGCCGGTTTTATTGTCCCCAATGACATAGCTGGTATCCAGACGCGGAAGATTCCGGTCGATGAGGACCAGGGGATATTTCTGCAGCAGCAGATAAAGCAGCTGCTCGCTGAAAAATGGCTGATCCTGAGGAAACAGAACGATTCCGCTGATGCCGGTGTCGATACATTTTTGCAGCAGCCGGTTTTCCAGAGAAGGATTGAAGCTCTGGAAAAGGTGACAGATATAGGAATCTATGGGAAATGCAGAAAGTATGCCATTTACCATGGATAACGAAAACTGATCGGAGAAGGACGGCAGGATGCAGGCAATCTCGGTAAAAGCAGTATCGGAGGTACTGCCTTCCTGGACAGCAGGAAGCTGCGCGGAGGCAGAAGCCGGCATCAGGACACTGGGAGCTTCCAGCGGGACCTGAGCCGCAGCAGCAAGGGGAGAAGCACTTCTGGCGACAAAGGAGCCTTTATTTGGAAAGCGGGTAATCAGACCCTCTGCCTTTAATTCGTTCAGGGCCTTGGAAACCGTAATCCGGCTGACATTGTATTTTTGCATGAATTCCCGCTCTGTCGGCAGCTTGTCGCCCGGAAGCAGCAGGCTGTTTTCGATCTGGGAACGAACATCCTCCATGAGCTGCTGATAAAGGGGTTGATTTGTCTTTTCCATATAAAATCCTCATTTCCGAAGTAATCCTTCTATATAACTTCTATATAACTTCTATTTTACTTTGCTATGTATGCTATGCTGCGGTATGCGAAAAAATCTGATAATAATAAAAAATATCCTGAAATATTTTCCTAATAGTCTGTAAAATACTATAGAAAAATGATAATTCTAACAAAAACAATACTCTTTTCAGCACTACCTATAAAAACTATACCATGATTTGATTAGAAAGTCAAATTATGTTTTGCTATATTTGCTATGTTGATATCGACATAATTCACGTAGCGAAGTTATTCATAATTCACAAAATGGACATAATTTATTAAAAAAGGCTTGCAAAGTGAACAAAAAGTGGTAACATAGTATTCACAAGGGGCAAGACAAAATAAGCAAGCCTGAGATACGAATGAGATGACTGAGTACTATTTGTCATGTTTGTATTGAACGGCTGGTCTTGCAAGGGAGCGCACTCTGCATGATGGGGAAAGGACAGAGCTGCGATCGGGGAGTGATCCACCTTACGCTATAAAAAGGAGAGGAAAACATGGCAAAAGCAATTGCAAAGCCTGCCATCAGCGCAGAGCAGAAACAGAAAAACAAGAAACAACTAAGGATACAAATAAAACGGCACTGGATGCTCTATTTGTTCCTCCTTCCCTGCATCGTCTGGCTGCTTGTATTCTGCTATGCGCCGATGGCAGGCATTGTTCTTGCTTTTAAGAACTATCGGTTTGACCTCGGAATCTTCGGAAGCGAATGGGCTGGACTCAAGCATTTCAGGAAGTTCGTTACATCACCGGAGTTCTGGATGACCATTAAGAACACTCTGGTAATCACCAGCCTGAAGCTGGTCGTCTGCTTCCCGGCACCGATCATCCTGGCGCTTCTGTTAAATGAAGTAAAAGCAGAACGATTCAAAAAGACCGTTCAGACCCTGAGCTACCTGCCCAACTTCGTATCCTGGGTCGTAGTAGTACAGTTGATGACGACGATCTTCACACCCTACGGCGGTATCTTCAATGACATCCGTCAGATGATGGGAAAAGAAGCGATCTTCGTAATGGGTGAGAAAAATGCATTCCTTCCGCTGGTTATTTTCTCAGACCTCTGGAAGAACGTAGGCTGGGGCTCTATTGTATATCTGGCAGCCATCACCGGTGTGGATCAGGAATTGTATGAAGCAGCATCCATTGACGGCGCAGGCCGCTGGAAATGTACCTTGCATATCACGATCCCGGAAATTTCCGTTACCATCGGCATTATGTTTATTATGGCAGTAGGCGGCATGTTAAACGCAGGCTATGATCAGATCCTTCTGCTGCAGCAGCCGGCAAATAATCAGATCTCTCAGGTACTTGATACATACATCATTCAAACCGGTATCCGATATGGCAAGTTTGAATACGCGACGGCCATCGGCTTGTTTAAATCCGTGTTCTCTCTGATCATGGTGGCAGGTACGAACTACCTGACCCAGAAATACGCCGAAGTAGGCTTGTGGTAAAAGGAGGAGGGGAAACACATGAAAATCAAAGAGTCAAGAGGCCGTAAAATATTTAAAGCTTTTAACTACACATTCCTGGCCCTGCTGGGAATTGCAACCTTCTATCCCTTCTGGTATGTGCTGATCGCTTCCTTTAATACAGGACGTGACTTCATGCGAGGCGGCGTGTGGATCTGGCCGAGAGCCTTCACACTGGAGAACTACCAGATGGCATTTGAGGATCCGACCATCGGAACCTCCCTGCTGATCTCTGTTTCGGCAACCATCTTATCGATCGTTTTAGGATTGATCGTTACCGCACTTGCTGCCTATGCGCTGAGCATCAAGACGCTGCCAGGAAAAACCTTCATGAACTTCTTCTGGTACTTTACAACGATCTTTGGCGGCGGCATGGTTCCTTACTACATGGTGCTGCGTGACCTGAAACTGACCAGCAGCTTCTGGCTGTATGTCATTCCTGGATTATATAGCTTTTACAACTTTGTTTTGCTGAGAAGTAACTTTGCAACGATTCCGGGAGAATTAAGAGAATCCGCACAGTTGGACGGTGCAAATGACTGGACCATCCTGAGCAGGATTTATCTTCCTCTTTCCAAGCCGATCCTGGCAACTCTGACATTGTTCATCGGTGTCGGCAAGTGGAATGACTGGTTCACAGGTGCTTACTATCAGAGTAAAGCAGCTCTGTATCCGGCAGCTACCGTATTACAGAAGATTTTAAGCGAAGCAACTGCTTCCAGCCAGATCAAGGCAGGACAGGAAACACAGCTTGGTAATGTAACAAGCTTTACCTCCCAGTCTCTGCAGATGGCATTCGTAATGATCCTGACGATGCCCATCGTTGTGATCTATCCGTTCTTACAGAAATATTATGTAAAGGGCGTTATGGTAGGATCCGTCAAGGGCTGATGCCTGAGACAAAAACGGCGACAGCTGTTATTCATGACAATGGAATGCTTGCAGAGCGTACATTCTATTGTTACAACTTGAAACATACGGCAATGCAGGACGGGGGTTCATGCAGCCGTTTGTCAATAAAAAAGGAGGACATAAGTATGAAGAGAAAGGCATTAGCACTGGTGCTGACCGCAGCAATGGCGGCTACAGCATTGGCAGGCTGCGGAAGCAGCGCAGACACTGGTTCTGCATCCACAACACCCGCTGCATCGGAGGATACAGCAAAGGATGACACAGCTGCGGCTGACACCGAAGAAGACGGTGACTATTACGTAGACGAGGACGGAAACAAGTATAAGAAGTTTGACGATGTTCAGCTGAAGATGCTGGTATGCTGGAACGGCGGCTTCAACACTGCTGACGATCAGTATAACAACGAGGTTGCAGCTGCAATTCGTGACAAGATCGGCGTTACCGTAGAATTTGAAGGAATCATGATGAGTGAAGATGAGAAGCTGAACATGATGTTCGCTTCCGGCGATATGCCCGATATGATCAATGCGCCTTACTGGGGGGGCAGCTCCGGTTCGACTGGGATCATCAAAAAGGCTGGCGCAGAAGGCCGTCTGATTGATATCAAAGACATGCTTCCCAACTATCCTAATATCTCTGATGCATGGGATGTAGGTGTTATCAGCCAGAAATATCTGGAAAATGATATCGACGATCCTTCCTTCAATGGTGCAAGATACGTTCTGCCTACCGAGGTTGCAGGTGATGTAGAAGATATCGCAATGTGGAACTACGGTGTATTCGTTCGTGGCGACGTTCCGGAAGCTCTGGGTATCGATCCTACTTCCATCAAGACCACGGAAGAGCTGCTGGACTTCATGCAGAAAGCAAAGGACTATGGCTTTAAGGATGTAAACGGCAACGATTGTATCGTTGCTACCACCTTCCATAACGGCTGGTCCTATGATAACTACTTACAGAGCTACAATGAGAAGAAGCTGACTGGCTACTCACTGGATGCTGACGGAAACGTAACTTATGATAAGTTAAGCGAAAACTATGTAAACAAGAATCTGGTTGTATGGAAGATGGTTCATGACGGACTGTTGGACAAAGAGTGCTTCACAACAACGGATGATGCTGCAAAAGAAAAAGTCGGCAACGGTACTGCACTGTTTACCTGCGCACAGTATGGTGTAACCATCGATGCAACCAAGCAGAGCGGTCTGTATGACAGCAATCCTGAAATGCGCTACACATGGGTTGGACCTCTGAACTACTCTGACGGTTCTGCACAGGTTCAGGTTGAATCCGAAGGTAGAAGCGGATCTCCTGCTATCATCTTCCCTACCACCTGCACCAACATCGATGCTGCTATGACATGGCTGGACTATGTAAACAGCAAAGAAGGCACAAAGCTGATCTGCTACGGCTTCGAAGGCGATACCTACGAGCTGAATGCAGATGGACAGCCTCGTATGACTGCTGAACTGGCCGAGCGTTATGCAACCGATTCTGATTCTGTTACCAAAGAACTGCGTCAGAGAGGTATCGGCTACATGGCAGGCAGAAGCTATGTTGCAAAGAAGAACGCCAAGTGGTTTGGCGAGTCCGCTCCTTTCGAAGCTGATGCTGAGAACGAGTACATCACCGCTTATAAGAAAGTTCATCCTGTAGAAATCCTTAAGGGTTATGCTATCGATGCTATGGCTCCTGGATATGAGAACTACTCCGACTTCTCCGAATGGGCATTCGATGATGTAAAAGAAAAAGAATACACTGAGCGTGCATTCTTCGCTGATACCGAAGAAGAAGCAAGACAGATCATTCTTGACTATCAGGAATACTTAAAGACAAACAATGGCGGTGAGATGGAGAAATTCCTGGACTACATGACCGAACAGTCTAAGACCAGAGATGACTTCGCTTACTAAGGCAGAATTCAACTTATCAATGGAGACAGATTACAATATAAAATACAGAGTATAACAGGTAACGTTCTCTGAGAAATAAGGGATCAGGGCGGGAAACGGAACTTAATGCAAGGAAGGATTTCATTGGATTAAGGGAAGCTTCCCGCCCTTTTTTTTCATCGTATAGGAAACTTCGTTTCCATACGATAAAAACGCTCCGCGAGGATGCGCACTCGGCGCAAGGGTAGATGGTTGCTGAAGCAACCGCGCCTCGGCGCGAGAATGTGCCAAGGCACATTCTTTTTATTCATACAGATCATACAGAATCACATTCCGGCTGGGGACCGGATAAATGGGAGGGTATATAAATGGCTTATATCAGATCGAAAAAAGAGGAATTGACAGGCTATCAGGCAAGCGGGGAGATCCGGCCTTCGGTAGACCTTGGCTGTGACTTTATCATGGTGTACGGAATCGATCCGACAATGCCGGAGAGAATCCGTCAGTACAGAGAAAAGGGCTATGTCATCCATCTGATGACCGGTATCGCATGGGGCGAATATCAGGAATATCTGGACGGCAAGTGGGATGGCAGAAAGCACTGGGATGAAGGTCAGGTGGACAGAAACGGCAAAGACGTGATCCATAACCCGACGGTACCCTATATGGTTCCGACGGTTTCCTTTTCGGAATATCTGACAGATCGTCTGAAGGTTGCCGTAGATGCCGGCGTGGAAGCAATCCATGTGGAAGAGCCGGAGTTCTGGGATAAGAGCGGTTACTCAGAAGCGTTCAAGAGAGAATATGAAATTTATTACAAAGAACCCTGGAAGCCTCAGCATGAAAGTCTGGATGCACAGTATAAGTGTGCAAGATTGAAGGCTTATTTATATAAGAGAACCATCGACCGCGTGAGTGCGGCGCTGAAGGAATACGCAAAGGTAACCTATCAGAAGGATCTGCGCTTCTATGTTCCAACGCACAGTCTGTTAAACTACACTCAGTGGAAGATCATGAGCCCGGAGGCTGAGCTGATCAGTATTCCGACGGTAGATGGCTACATCGCGCAGATCTGGACCGGTACGAGCCGTGAAGCGAACGTTTACGAGGGTGTATACAAAGAGCGTACCTTTGAAACGGCATATCTGGAGTATGGTGTGATGCAGGAGCTGGTAAAGGGCACCGGCCGCCGGATGTGGTTTTTAAATGACCCCATCGAAGACCTTCCCTCCTATACCTGGGAGAATTACGAATACAACTACAGAAGAACCGCAGTGGCATCCCTGCTGCATCCGCATATCTGGCATTATGAGATCTGCCCGTGGCCTCACCGCGTATTTGACGGACGTTACCCAAGATTCCAGCCCAGAATTGCAGAAAAGATTGAAACAAGCTTCGAGACCGACCAGTCCAAGCCGATCCCTCAGAGCTATTCCACGCTGCTGTCCGGCATGTTCCAGCTTTTCGGTGACATGGAGCAGAGCGATATCCTCTTTGAGGGAGGTACAGACGGGGTAGGCGTATTTATGTCCGACAGCGGACTGTTTCAGAGAACCTTCCCGGACGGTATCGTGGACGGCGAAGAGCTGGGCGACCGTTTCAGAGCTGCAATGCACAAAAACTCCGGTAATCCTGTGGATGAAGAAGCAGCTGCCAGGCTGATGAAGGAGATCGGGGAAAAGGATTCCCTGATGTACGACTTTATTCAGAGCGCAGCATTCCCGAACTTTTTCGGCGTGGCAATGCCCCTTGTAAAATACGGTCTGCCGATCCATCCGGTTCAGTTGGACAACGTGCGTCGTTTTGCCGGATATCTGGAGGATTACAAGTGTCTCGTACTGAGCTATGAATATATGAAACCCGATGCACCGGACGTAAACGCAGCCGTTGTTTCCTGGATCAGAGAGGGCGGCACGCTGATCTATGTCGGCGATGGCAGTGACCCGTTCCATAAGATCGACGCATGGTGGGGACAGAGAGGCTATGCAAATCCTGCAGAGCATCTGTTCGAGCTGGCTGGACTGGGGAGAGATCCCAAGGAAGGCGTACATGAAGTTGGCGCCGGCAAGATCGTTGTCTGGAAGGAGCTTCCTGCAAGAATCTGCTTAAGTAAAGAGCTGGCAGATCAGTACCGCAGCCTGGTTCAGAAGACGCTGGCAGATACCGGCATCACCTGGACCTACAGAAACGACCTGACCCTCCATCGCGGACCTTATGTGATTTCTTCCGTTATGGCAGAGAGCGTAAGCGACGAGAAGAAGGTATTTACAGGCGTTTATGCGGATCTGATGACAAACGATTATGCAATTATCCATGAAAAAGATGTTGCACCGGATGATGTAACCCTGCTGTTTGATTTTTCCAAAATCGAAGGCGAAGATTTCCGTATTGTCGGAACCTCTGCCCGCGTAGAAGAAGGCGAGACAACAGAAAACGGTGTAATGCTGAGACTCAAAACCGCAGATAAGATCAAGGCATTCACCAGAGTGCGCCTGCCCAAGCAGCCCACAGACATCAAGGCAATTGACGAAGACGGCGAAGCTGTTGTTCTGGAAAGCTCCTGGGATGAGGAGACAAAGACTCTGCTTGTATCTTATCAGAGCGTATCCAAGGAAGTGTGTGTAACAGGAAAATGGGCATAAAAGCGAATATTTTTAATATTCAGCATCTCAGCGTCCATGACGGGCCCGGCGTGCGGACTGTAGTTTTTTTCAAGGGCTGCAGCCTGCACTGCCGTTGGTGCCACAATCCGGAATCCATCCATGCCGCAAAGGAAATTTTACTCTATCCGGACCGCTGCATTGGCTGTATGGCATGCCGGGAGGTCTGTCCGGTGGGGGCGCAGGTCTTTGACGAGACGGGACACTGGATCGACAGAAGCAAATGTATCCATTGCTTCAAATGCTGTGAGGAATGCTATGCGGATGCATTGGTCAGCGTCGGAGAATGGCGGGATACGGACAGTATCTTAAAAGAGATTCTCGAAAATAAGGGATATTTCGACCAGTCAAAGGGCGGCGTGACATTTTCCGGGGGAGAATGTATGCTGCAGCCGGATGCCCTGACGGAGCTGTTAAAGGGCTGTCAGGCGGCAGGCGTACACACCGCGGTGGATACTGCCGGAAATGTCCCATGGGAATCCTTTGAACAGGTGCTGCCCTATACGGATCTGTTTTTATACGACATCAAGGCAATGGATGCCGATGTCCACAAAGCCTGTACCGGAGTGGAGAACGGACGGATTCTGGAAAACTTTACAAGGCTTGCCGACCGGGGCGAAAACATCTTCGTCCGTTATCCCTACATTCCGGGTATGAACGATGATCAGGTGGAAAAGATCGCAGAGTTTTTACACCGGTGGCAGCAGATCGAAGCAGAGCTTCTGCCGTACCACAAGCTGGGAAATTCCAAGTACAGGGCACTGGAGGCACAGAACGTGTTTGAGGGGACCGTTCCGCTAAAGGACGAGGTGGAAATGCTGAAAAAGAAGTATGGATTCCAGTGATTCGATTAGAAAGGGAAGTATATGAATACGGAGAAGACGAAGGTATCGCCGTTATACCTGCAGCTGATTGAGGGAATGCATCGGGATAAGCTAAAGATCAACGATGCAAAGCTTGCACGGCATGGGTCGATTGATATCGATGACCACGGATTTATTGATTTTCCGGAATTTACTTTTGAGCCGGAAACCTGCGAGGACGGTCTGGTACACGGTTGTGTATGTATCGGGCGAAATTTCAGACGTTTCTTAAATGAAATGCCGAAATATATCAATCCCAACAGCGCGCTGGCATGCTGCTGGGTGGGCACATTCGACCGGTTTGCACCGTTTGGAATTGCGGATGAGGACAAACCCCACGAGCTGGATGAGACCATCAAAAAGTACCGCATCACACAGGCGGGCTTCGGCGGTATGAACCATCTGTGCCCGGACATGGAGATCGGTTTAAGAGAGGGCTGGAAGGGACTTCTGGAAAAGATTCGTTATTACAGAAAGAAAAACAATCCGCCGGATCCTGATTTTTATGAGGGAGAGGAGCAGCTTGTGCTGGGGATCCTGGAGTGGGTAAAGGCGCATCAGGTTTATGCGCAGGAGCTGGCTGCAAAGGAAAGTGATCCGTTTTTGAGAGACAATTATCTGGCGATTGCAAAGGTAAACGGTGAGCTGTGCGAGCACGAGCCCCGCACCTTCCGGGAAGCAGTGCAGTTTTTAGCACATTTCCAGGCGGTGGATCGCACGTTTTATGCAGGCGGTGCGCTGGGGGCACTGGATACGCTTCTGGAAGAATATTTTGAACGGGATATCGAAAGCGGTATCCTGACGGAAGAAGAGGCAGTCTGGATGATTGCCAGCCTGTTCTTTAACGATACGCATTACACCCAGATCGGCGGACTGACGCCGGCAGGAGACCGGGAAGTGACGAGCCGCCTGTCGTTCCTGATTCTGGATGCAATGCACCTGTTAAAGATCCCGACCAACTTAGGTATTCGCGTCCATGCGCCCATTGCAGGACAGGGACCGGAGCCGGAAATTCTGTTAAAAAGGTCGGTAGAATATACGATAGAGGATGGCTACGGTGTATGCTACTCGCTGGAAAAAGGCATCAGCGAGGGGTTTTCCAAAAACGGCTTTCCAGTAGAGCTGGGACGGATGCGTGTCAAATGCGGCTGCAACTGGGTGGCGATCCCCGGACGGGAATATCCGCTGCAGGATGTAACCCGCGTGAACATGGCGGTTGCCCTGCACTATGGGTTAAAGGATCTGCAGGCGCAGGAAACACGCGACCTGGATCTGCTCTGGGAGCGCTTCACTTATCATTTGCAAGCGATGGTGGAATGTGTCAAGGCTGGCTATGACAAGCATTATGAAGTCATGCAGAGAAACCGCCCGGAAATCGTGCTGAATCTGTCCATGCACGGCCCGATCGAACGGGGCTTAAACTGCTCCAACGGCGGCGTGGACATTCTGGATCTGAATATCGACGGCATTGCGTTGGCCACCGTAGCGGATTCGTTTGCGGCGATCGAACAGCGTGTTGTAGAAGAAAAGAAGCTAACCTGGGATCGACTCTTCGAACTGCTGGATACCAACTATGAGGGCGCAGAGAGAGAACGCCTGATGCTCAAAAACATCCGCCGTTTCGGTTCTCCCGGCTCCCGCGCCCAGGACTGGGCAGTACGCATCCGGGACTATTATGTAGCACTGTGCAAGGGCTCTCCGACCAGGAAGCATCATCTGATGATCGTTCCCGGACTGTTCTCCCACGGCGATGTTTATGCCTATGGAAAGACGCTGGAGGCAACGCCCAACGGCCGCTTTGCCGGAGATGCGATTTCCCATTCTTCCGAACCGGACCCCGGATTTGCAAGAGGTGTGGATACGTTCTCCCCTGTTTTAAAGGCAAATGCGGTAGCACTGACACAGGCGGGCTACGGCAACTCTGCTCCGCTGCATCTGGATATCGACACCGGACTGATTCAGCATTCCGGCGGTGTGGACGCCCTCGTTGCACTGATCCATGCGCATGAGCAGGCAGGCGGTACGCTGATCAATATGAACTGCGTATCCAAAGAAAAACTGTTAAAAGCACACGAAGACCCGAAAGCTTATCCGGATCTGGTTGTGCGTGTCACAGGATATTCGGCATTCTTCGCGTCGCTGTCCAAAGAATACAGGCAGCAGATCGTAGACCGTTTCCTGGACGAATAAAATCAGGAACTGCCGGGCGGCGGAAATTTCGCATCCGCCGTCCGGATATCCATAGAACAACAGAATGCTATCTGTTGTCATAAAAAAGAGGAGGATACAAGTTATGACACTCGCAGAAAAATTTACCCGGCTCAAGACCTCCGTTGGCGGCAACCGGGAAAAAATGCACTTTGAGGACACCTTCGGCATGCCGAAGGAGGAGCAGGCGCACATCACCCGCCCCGGCCGCGCGAACGCAAGAATCCTTGCAGAGCTGGAATTTGCCCTTCATTTATCCGAGGCAGAAAACGGCAAATACGACGCTGCTTTGGAGGAAGCGCTGGATTATCTGCTGGAAAAACAGCAGACCGAGGGCGTACTGACCGATCAGGCCTGTGAAGAGGCAGAGGAAATCCTTGAGCCGATCGCAGAGGAAGCAAAATCCTATGAGCTGATCCTGGCAGCCCATGCGCATATTGACATGAACTGGATGTGGAGCTTCAACGAAACCGTTTCCATCGTTCTTGCAACCTTCCGTTCGATTTTAAATATCATGGATCAGTATCCGGAGTTCTGCTTCTCCCAGTCCCAGGCTTCTGTATACAAAATCGTGGAAGAATATGATCCGGAGCTGATGGAGCGCATCAAAGCCCGCATTGCAGAGGGACGCTGGGAAGTAACCGCCTCTGCATGGGTAGAGACAGACAAGAACATGCCCTCCGGCGAGTCTCTGCTGCGTCATATCCAGTACACGAGAGAATATCTGTCCAAGGTTTGGGGCGTAAAGGATTTTGATCTGGATTTCTCCCCCGATACCTTCGGGCACAGCGCAAACGTGCCGGAAATCGATCAGTTCGGCGGCGTAAAATATTTCTACCATTGCAGAGGAAATGCCCGCCGTGACGTGCTGTACCGTTATCAGGCTCCATCCGGAAAAGAAGTCCTTACCTACCGCGAGCCCAACTGGTATAACGGAGCGATCACACCGCAGATTGGTGCAGGATTTATGGAAATCGTGAAAAAGAGCAGCGGCTTAAAGACCGGTCTGGTGGTGTACGGTGTGGGTGACCATGGCGGCGGACCTACCAGACGCGACGTAGAGCGTGCACTGGAAATGCAGACCTGGAAAATTTATCCGAAGATCCGTTTCGGCACCTTCCGCGACTACTTCCATGAAGCAGAAAAAATCCGGGAAAAGCTGCCTGTTGTAAACGAAGAACTAAACTACTTTGCAAACGGCTGCTACACCACCCAGAGCCGCATCAAGAGAGGCAATCGCCGTTTGGAGGCTGCGTTCTACGATGCAGAAGCGATGAGCGCACTGGCTGGACAGAAGGTTGCCTTCCCGTATGCGAAGGAAAAGCTGACCAAGGCATGGGAGGATGTATTATTTACCCATTTCCACGACATCCTGACCGGCTCCTGCGTACAGGATTCCAGAGAGCATGCAATGGGACTGTTCCAGACCTCTATGGCAACTGCCAACACCCAGATCACAAACGCAATGCGCGTGATCGCAGAAAAGATCGATACATCCTCGATTCCGGTCGATATCGATGCATACAACAGCCAGTCTGAAGGCGCAGGCGTAGGCTACGGCATTGAAAACTTTGTGGGGGTGCCCAGCACCGAAAGAGGCAGCGGCAGAACCCGTATTTTCCATCTGTTCAACAGCCTGTCCCATGCACGCCGTGAGGTTGCAGAGCTGACCGTTTGGGACTGGACCGGAGATCTGCGCCGACTGGCAATGCGCGATGCAGACGGAAACGACATTCCGTTCCAGCTGGTTGACCACGAGCTGCAGCAGTACTGGGATCACAAATATATCCGCGTTTTAGTAGATCAGGAGGTTCCTGCCCTCGGCTATACCACTGTTGTGCTGTATGAAAAGGGATTGGATTCCTATCCGGTTTACTTACAGACAAATGAGCAGGTAACCCGCTGCTATGACGATGTTGTTCTGGAAAATGAGCAGACCATCGTTACCATCAGCGCAGAGACCGGACGCATCAAATCCCTGGTGGATAAGACGACCGGACAGGAGCTGATCGGCGAAGGAAAAGAAGCCGGACTTGTGTATCAGGAAACAGAATGCAAGACCTCCAGCGCATGGAACATCGGCAGAGCGATCAAAAACGTGCCGGTGGATCGTTGCGTAGAACTGAGCAGAGCTGTGATCGGAGAACTCAGAAGCAGTGTAACCGCACACTTTACCGTAGAAAATTCTACCGCAGAGGTGACCTATGTTCTGGAAAAAGACCAGCCGCTGGTTCGCGTAGAGCTGAAGGTAGACTGGAAAGAAATCGGCAAAGACATCATTCCGGTTCTGACCTGGCAGACGCCTCTGTCCTATCAGACCGATGCCTTCCGTTATGACGTGCCCGCAGGCAGCACTGTCCGCAGAGGTATCAACAACGATGTTCCCGGACTGCGCTATGGCATGGCGCTTCGCATGGACGGCAGCTCCGCAATCCTCGTTTCCGACAGCAAATACGGCTATCGCGGACAGAAGGAGAGCCTGAACCTGACACTGATCAACAGCTCCGTAAGCCCCGATCCTTATCCGGAACGCGGCATCCACACCATTACCCTTTGGGTTGGCGCAGCGAGCGGAGATGCGAAGGAAGCGGAAGATATCGCAACCGGCTGCAACCATAAGATCTTCTACCAGCCCACCAACTGCCACCACGGCGAGCTGCCTCTGGAGGACAGCCTGGTATCCGTTGCTTCCGACAGCGCGGTGATCACAGCAGTACAGCCTACCACAGACGGCTGCGTTCTGGTTCGCGGCTGCGAGACCTCCGGTGAGCGTTCTGCAGTGAAGTTAAGCTTCGGTACAGAAGTCAAAGCAGCACAGGCAGTTGACCTGTTCGAGGAAACAAAAGACAATGCCGTAGAAACAGACGGCAGCACCGTAACCGTGGAAGTAGATGGCAACGCACTGTTTGCGGTGAAGGTTCGGTTGTAAAAATATATAAAGGATTATCTGCGGCAATATTAATTTATTGCCGCAGGAAATAAATTTTAATTCATGACAATAGAATGCTCGCAAATTTTGCAAAAGTGCATTTGGGGGGAGAAAAAAATATGTACAGAATAGCGATTTGTGACGACGACCTGGTATTTGGAAGTCTGCTGGAGCAGTATTTACAGAATTTTGCAAAGACCCGTAGGATTCCAATAGATGTTTTAGTGTTTGCACGAGGGGAAGAATATCTGGAGTTCCTGATTGAAGAATTTCCAGTTGATCTGATATTTTTAGATATTCAATTTGAAAAGGGGCTAGATGGGGTACAAATCGGAAAAGAGTTACGCGCTGATATTAAAAATGAAATGACACAAATTATTTATATTTCAGGAATAGAAAGCTATGCAATGCAGTTGTTTCAGAATAGACCAATGGATTTTTTGGTAAAGCCAGTGAAGCAGGAACGGGTTGATCATATCATGGAAGAATATCTTCGGCTTTTTGGCAATAGAAACAAACAGTATTTTGATTATAATGTAGGAAAAACTCATTATAGACTTTTAGAAGATGAAATTATTTATTTCCAATGTATGGGACGGAAAATTCAGATGTTTACAAAAAATGAGGAGGAAGTAGAATTTTATGGACAAATAAATGAGGTGAAAAGGCAGATAAGTGAAGATAAATTTTGGCATATACATAAATCCTATTTAGTCAACAAAAATTATATTGCTTTTTTCCAAGCATCTCAAATGTATTTAACGAATGGAGTCGAATTGCCGATCAGCAGGAGTTACAAGGAGGAAGTACAAAAAAGATTGTTAAATGAAAAGCCTGGGAAAAGATAATAATGGAAATTTACGAAACAATATTCAGATTTTTATACAATATATTGAGTGTGTATGTTGGATATCGTACGATAGAGTTATTTCTTGTAAGCAAAAAAATAAAATGGGGAAAAAAGTTTTGTCTCTATTTCATCGTATGGTTGATAAATTCATTGTTGTATGTATTCTCTACAGGAATTATTGTTGTTAGAATCTCGATTATAATAGGATATCTTTGCTTTGCCTTTATATTATATGAAGGAAGTTGGAAAATGAAAATTCTTGCAACAGTTGGAGCATTTGCGCTTGGTCTTATTTCCGAAGATGTTGTATGGATATTTTCCAATCTGATCGGAAAGCCAATTGAAGAAGAAGCTATGGGGTGTTTGTGCTCTGGAATATTTGCGTTACTTCTACTTTTATTACTTGAAAGATTAAAAGTTTTTACAAAGAGAGCGAGTATTCCTGCTAGTGGATGTTGGAATCTGATTTTGTTGTTTTTGGGAAGTGTTTTTTTGGCAGAGATTGTAACAGAAAGAATTGAATCGTATGAGTGGACGATGATATCCTTGGAACTTATTTGTATGATTAATCTTGGAACTTATCATATTTATCACAAAGTAGTGGAAAATTATGAAGAACGAATTGAAAAAGCGGAAATTTTACAGGAAAACAGGATGTATTTGAAGCAGTTAGAAATACTACAGCAGTCACGACAGAATATTAGAATTTTAAGACATGATTTAAAAAATCATTTGCAATTGATTTCTTCCTATCTTGAAAAAGGTGAGTACGAAAAAGCAGCTGATTATATCGAGAGCATGGAAGAACTCCAGAGCGTAAAGGGCGAGTACGTTAAGACCGGTAATGTAGCTGTTGACAGTATCTTAAATTATAAATTGGAGGTAATAGAAAAGCAAACAGGATGTAAGCCGCAACTTCAAATTGATATTCCATGTGAGTCTATGATATCAGAGGCTGATTTAAATATTGTTCTTGGAAACCTTTTGGATAATGCAGGGGAGGCATTGCAGAAATCTGACGAAAAACATTTGGATATACGTTTAAAATATGAACGAGGAATTTTATATTTAAGCATATATAATAGTTTTGATGGAGTTGTATATAAAAGTTCAAATAGTAAGTTTAAGACAAGAAAGCGGGATGATGTAAAACATGGATATGGACTGCAGAGCGTAGAAAGGGTTGTGAAAAAATATAGTGGGATAATGAGAATAACATGCAATGAACATTTGTTCTGTGTAGATTTGTTTTTTTATGTATAAAGATATAAAATGCCGTCAGGATATAGATTCTGTTATATCCTGGCGGTATTTGTGTTTGTGAAAATATTATACGATATACAAAATAACCAGTTTTTACATGAAACTGGTTATTTTTTACATGTTGAAAAAATAAGAGAAAATAAGTGATATAATGCAAAATAGATAAAAAAAGAAAGAAGAGGATAGAAAAAATGAACAAATTTGAAAAATATATTTGTAAATATTTTTATAAAATTGTATTATTCGCTGCAATTGTATCTGCGAATGTTACATGTCTTGGCAGATATTATCAGGAGGAAGTGGATGAACAACTAGATGGGCTTCGTAGATACAAAGATTGAAGAAGTATGCGTGAGAGAACTTGATCGATTTGGTTATGTTACTTCATCGAATCATAAAATTATTGAAAGTGGCGTTAAACGCGTTATACATTTAATAGAAGATTTTTCTTTAGTACTGGTTGTTGGATTTTTGATGAAAAGTGTAGTGGCTGGAATAATAATGGAGATTGTATATTTTCCATTGCGTATTTATGCAGGCGGATATCATGCGAGTCGAGAGGCGGTTTGCAAAATCTTAACTTACGGGAGTATTGTTATAGGTTTAGGAATTATAAGTTATGTTTATATTCCTAAAAAGGAGGAAAATATGGCGTATAATACGATAAATTTACGGCATGAGGCAACATTTAAGACATGTATATATAAAAACGTATATTGGGTGCCTTTTCATACTTTGGGGGAAAGTAGGTATCAAAATGAAGAATTGGAAGAAATGAATGAAAAGACCCCTTTTATATTTGGTACTGAAATTCATTTAAATGTATATGAAGCAATTCAACTATATCAAATGGTACGGCATTTTGAAGAATCTAATGATATTATAATTAAAGAATTTGAGCAAGTGCCATGGCAATTACATAAATCTGGAAAATATGCATACGAAACAAATCATGGATGTTGTGCAAGTTCAGCCGCGTGGTTAAATTATGTGGTAGGAGATTTGTATTCTGAGAAGGGATATTTTCAATGGATTCGACCGGATGGAAGTGGTCATGTCATAAATTATTTTTATGTAAACGATCAATATTATTTGGTTGATATGTCAGCTTTAACGGAAAAAAATGCGAAATATTCACCTATAGAAACGGGGAAAAAAGCGGATTATGTTAATTCGAAGTTTAGTTCAGGGGCTTGCATACAGGTAAAAGAGTTAGAAGATTTTATAAATTATCACAGAAAAATTTTTTTGTGGAAAGGGTATGAATTTAATTATTTAAAAAAGAAGAATATGAATACAATACCGCCGTGTTATTCATATCATGAAAAGAATTTATTAATTTATTTAGAACTTGGAAATAGTCAAGTTTTAACAATGAAAGATTTTAGTTACGAAAGTAGAAAATATAAAAAGCAAATGCGAATACCTATCGAATATACAGATGAATATAATTAGAAAGGTGTAATAATATGATAAATATAAAAACTAAAGAATCTCAGTTGGAATTGGATATTGGATTTTATGATCATTATTTCCATGCGGACGAGTTATCGTGTATTGATCAGCCGATAGCAGCTTGTGCGGATTTATTTTTTAAATCGGCTTATTTTTTTTATAGTTTATACATTATCTGGTCAGAAAATTGGTATTATCCGCTAAAAACGGAGTTTTTGGAAAGCCGTCAACAAATTCTTTCTAAAATAGGACTAAAAATTGATTTTAAAATGTTAAAAGAGTCAGAAAATTTTTTGTTTTTAAAAACTATAAAAAAATATATTGATTTAAGAAAACCAGTAATATTATATTTACATAGAGCATCCATAATTTATGATCAAGTATATGGTGATATCGCTTATGATTCAATACATGGAATAATGGTAACAGGATATAATATGGATCATCCAACGATCTGTCTTAGAGATGCTGCACATATAGAAAATAGTGGAGCAAAATATGAAGGAAGTGGATATGGATTGTTTCGAATATGGTTAAAAGAGGAATTGCTTAAAAATATGTGGATGGATTCTTATAATTTATATCCGGAGGATGAGTTTACGGGTAAAATTGTAACGATAAATAAGATAGATAATAGTCTTTGTAATATAAATCTAAAATCAGGATTTCAAGATATTATAGAAAATGGTTCGATTCGTCGGGATAAATTTCTTGAATGGATGAAAAATAATGAAGATGCTATTTATTTATTAGGAGAAGATGATGTTTCCAGACAAATAAGAAGAAATTATATTTTGCCGAGAGAGGCTTTTTTTAAGATTTTGAATAAATGTTGTAATGAAATTGGGAAATATGATGAAGAATGCAAAAAGATTGAAAACGATTACATAATATCATTGGAAACGGTATTTAATAGATTATGTATTAATGCTAAAAAAGGGAAGATAAATGAAAAAGGTACATTAAAAACCTATATTGAAAAGATAGAGCAAATGAATTATCAGTTAGAACAATTTATAAAAAAAGTTGTTTACTCTTTTTAAAATTGCATTTTAATTTATATTTAGCAGGTAAAGTATGTTATAATTTAGATAACAAAACAGGAGGGTATAAATTACCTGTTTTAGTAAGGGGGACTGCACAAATGAAACAAGGGGAAACTGGCATGTCGTTTCGGCATGCTCCGGGGAAGCTTCTGGTAATTGGAAGATTCCTTGAAAAAATCGTATCCGCATTGCTGCCGTTTCTGACAATGCTGGTCAGCGCGCGGTTTATCGACCTGGTGTTAAATCAGCGGATGGAGGAGGCGATCCGCGACGCCTGCCTGTTGGGAGCTTTGATCCTGTGCCAGCGGCTGGGCGGAAATCTGGATACCTGGATGCGGATTCACCAGCGGAAAGTGCTCTTTCCGTATCTGGACGAGCGGATGATCGGGAAAATTTCGCGGATTCCGTATGGATTTCTGGAGAATACGGAGATTCAGGACGCGCTGGAGCGGGTATCGAAGGACCCGGAGGAAGTGCTAAACGGAGTCCTGGAAAGCGGTTTTTCGATGGTCTGCTTCCTGATTTCCAACGGCTGTCTGGTCGTGTGGCTGATTACGCAGGCTCCGGTCTGGATTTCGCCGGTCATCGTGGTGCTGCTGGTCGGCTTCGGGTTCTTTGCAGTAAAAGGCGGGCAGAAGCAGTATGAGGCGAAAAAAGAGGTCACGCTTGGAAAGCGGAAAGCGGCTTACGCGGAAGAAATTCTGGGGAACCGCGACGCGGCAAATGAACGAGTTCTGTTCGGGTTTGGCGATTGGGTCAATGGGATTTTCTTAAAAGAAAGACAGATCGCAAGGCTGCGGGAGCGGAAAGCGAGACGCTGGTGGTTCATCGGCATGAACATGGGCGGATTTCTGGCGATCGCGCTGTCGATTCTGGTGATCTTTGCGCTGATTTTCCCGGTTGTGCAGGGCAATACTTCCGTCGGTGTTTTCGTTTCGCTGGTGGCGTCCTTTATGGCAATGGCGCAGAACCTGACCTGGCAGTTGCCGGGAATGCTCAAGGAGATGGAGCAGGGCAGACAGCTGTTGGGCGACATGAAACGTATTTTGGAGCTGCCGGAATATGAGGAAAAACCGGACAGTAGCGCAGCGCTTTCGTTTGAGTCGCTGGAATTTTCCCACGTTTCGTTCCACTATCCGAACACCGAAGCGATGGTGTTAAAGGATATGTGCTTTCGGATCGAAAAGGGACACCATTACGCGTTCGTTGGGCGCAACGGCTGTGGCAAATCGACGATTGTAAAGCTGATTTTACGGTTGTATGAGCCGGATTCCGGAGAAATTTTGTTAAACGGGGAAAAGATCGAGACATTCTCAAGGGAACAGGTCTGGAAGCTGTTCGGCGTGCTGTTTCAGGATTATGCGAAGTATCCGGTCTCGGTAGCGGATAATATCGCGCCCGGCGCGGATGCAGGGCAGCGGGCAAAAATTGCCAAAGCGGCGGAAACCTCCGAGCTGGACAATGTGCTGGAAAAGCTGCCGCAGGGCATGGACACGGTACTCGGGAAAATCGCGGAGGATGGCGTGGATGTGTCCGGCGGCGAGTGGCAGCGGATTGCGATGGCGCGCCTGTATTATCAGGATGCAGAGCTGAAAATCCTGGACGAGCCAACCGCGGCGATCGATCCGGTACGGGAGCAGCAGATTTACCAGAAGTTTTTGAAGCTGTATCAGTATACAACAACGATTATGATTACGCACCGATTGGGCGCCACATCTTTGTGCGACTGGATTATTGCGATTGAGGACGGAAAGGCGATGGAGCAGGGATCCCATGAAGACCTGATGGCACAAAACGGCATCTATTGCGAAATGTACGAAACGCAGAGGAGGTGGTATCTGTGAAAAAAAGAAGCTTTTTTCATACCGTGCGCGTCATGTTCCCGATGGCGTTCCATGCAGCGCCGCTGCGGTTTATTCTGATCAATGTGCTGGGCATTTCGCAGTCAGTCGTGATGGGCGCAAATACCTTGCTGCTTTCGAATTTTGTGAATGAGCTGATCGCTTCTGTTGGAAAGGGACGGTTTGAGGCAGCGCTGATCGCCGCGACAGCTTTTTATGTGTGTGGGATTATCGGCTACCAGCTGTTGAATACGCTGTTTAACTATGCGCTGACGGAATTTCTGGAAATCTGTGACGAGACGTATCGTTATGAATTTAACGAGAAAATTTCGAAGCTTTTCCCGCTGGCATTCGAGCAGAACGAGTCGCTGGATGAAATCCAGAAGGCGCAGGCTGGGCGGGACGATGCGAATGTTTTCATGTTCCATATGATCGGCATCATCGACATGGTTCCGCCGTATCTGGTATTTTTTGCGATTTATGCGGCATCCCTGAACCCGGTGCTGCTGTTATGTATCGTGATTTCGTTTGTGCCGTCCATCGTGACACTGTACATGCAGAGAAATATTTTTTATAGCTATGAAGATACGGCAGCGCCGGTCAGACGGAAATATCAGGGCTACCGGAAGTGCCTGACAGACCTTGCATTTATCAAGGAGACGAGGGTGCTGCGCGCTGTGCCGTTTTTCTTTGGAAAGATGAAAACCGAACAGAAGCAGCTGTGTGGAAAAGAGGCGGCAGTCCGTACAAAGGCGAACGGGCTGGATGCCATCAACCAGACGGTCGGGATGATTGGGTATCTGGGCGCGGTGCTGATTTTAGTGGTGAGCGTTTTAAAGGGAAGCATCTCGGTCGGTGCATTTGCGGCAGTATACTATGCGTTAAATTCGTTATTTGACATGGTATTTGCACTGGTCTGTGGATTTCTTGGAAGTGCAGTAGGCAGTCTGCCGGCGGTGGAGAACTATGTGGCATTCCTGGAAAAAGATCCGGACAGGAGTTGGAAGGACGTGCCGCGGATGGGGAAGGCGATGCAGTTTTCGGATGTTTCGTTTACCTATCCCAGCGCAAAGGAGCCTTCGATTGAGCATTTGAACCTGACGATTCCGGAAAAAGAGCACCTGGCGATTGTCGGGGAGAACGGAGCGGGAAAATCGACGTTGGCAAAACTGATTCTGGGGCTGTACCCACCGACACAAGGGGCTGTGACAGTGGAGGATGGAGCAGTGACGCAGCCGTGCGGCGCGGAACAGGGAACCACGCAGGACGGCTGTATCGGGCGCTCTGCCGTGTTCCAGAATTACATGAGATACCAGATGACGCTGCAGGACAATGTGACGATCAGCGACCCGAAAAAGAATGCGCCGGTAAAACCGCTGCTGGAGCGAACGGGCTTAAAGCCGGAAGCAGTTGCGCAGTGCAGCGAACTGATGCTGTCGCGGGAGTTTGAGGGAATCGACCTGTCCGGAGGGCTCTGGCAGCAGGTGGCGATTGCGAGGGGACAGTACCGGGAGCATGACCTGATTGTGCTGGACGAACCGACTGCGGCGATCGACCCGGTGGAAGAAAGCGCTGTGTATGAGAAATTTTTACAGATGGTAAAGGGAAAAACAGCGGTGATCGTAACACACCGGCTCGCTTCTGCACGCCTGGCTGACCGGATTTTGGTGATGGAAAAAGGACGGATTGCCGAAGCCGGAACGCATGAAGAGTTGCTTGCGGCAGGCGGACTTTACAGCCGGATGTGGAAAGCACAGGCGGAGAATTACGTTGTTTAACAGAGGGGGAAGGTATCATGAAGCAGTTTTCCTACATGCTCCATACGATATTTCACTACGCGCCAGGGGAGTCGGCGGCGTATCTTGCGGTGGAAATTATGTCCTGTCTGATCTCGTTTCTGCAGCTGATTTTGCTGCAGAGCGTGGTGGACAGCTTTTTACAGAACAGCCTTGGCAGTGGAATCTGGCAAGGCGTTTTGTTCCTGGGAATTTATTTTCTTTTTCAGGTGTTGATTCAGAACGGAAAAGAACGGCTGCAGTTTGGTCTTGAGAAAAAAGTGACGCTTGCGCTGGGAACGCATATCGCTGAGACGGTTCATTCATTGGATTATCCGCATTTTGAGAGTGAGACGATGTACGATCTCGTGGAGAAAATCTCGGACAAGCCTTATGAGCATTTCTGGAAGGCGTTTTATTCGTTTTCGAAAGTCATTGGAATTTTGCTGCAGCTGATTGCCGTATTCGGATATTTGTTGTATCTGTCCGGTGGCGGTGTAGGCGTTAGCGTCGTTTTGATCGTGTTGATTTTCTATTTTGACTACAAAATCATGGTAACGAGCGACGCGCTGGAAAATGAGCGGATTCCGGAAGAGAGACGAATGAAATATTACCTGAATCTCTTTTATGATAAAAAGTATCTGTATGAAATCAAAATCATGCAGACAAAGAATTTCTTTATGAAACGGATCGAACAGCACATGGATAAGGTGTATAAAAAAAGGCTCGAAATCAGTCTGCACACGCAGAAGTATTATGGGATTTCCTGCCTGTTTCTGAGCCTCTGGACGATCTGGATTTTTGCCTTTACAGGCTTACAGGTGTATCAGGGCGCGCTGTCGGCAGGCGTATTTTTGGCATGCGTGAAGATGATTGATATGGTGAGCGGACTGTCCGGCGATTTTTCGGAGGAATACGTCGAATGCGGAGAAGAGGTTCAGAAGCTTGGCTATCTGAAAAAGCTGGAGGGAATGCAGCATGGAGAATGAAATTTTGTTTGAAAATGTCTCTTTTTCATATGATGGAAAAGAGGTGTTTCGCAATCTGAATGTGCGGATTCCGTCCGACCGGCATGTGGCGCTGGTGGGCGAAAACGGCGCGGGAAAGTCAACGTTTATCAAGCTGCTTTTGGGACTTTATGAGCCGAAACAGGGAAGCATTCTTGTCGATGGAAGGCCCGTAAAAGACAGAACGCCGAAGGAAAGAAAACGGCTGTTTGCGGCGGCATTTCAGGATTTTTACCGTTATCCGTTATCGGTAAAAGAGAATCTTTCCATGTGCCAGAACGGCGAAAAGACGACGGCAGATTATATCGCTGCGCTGGAAATGGTCGGTCTGGAAACTCTGAAAGATAAACTGGATTATAAAATTGGAAAATACGGGGAAAATTCCACGGATTTATCGGATGGACAATGGCAGAAAATCGCGTTGGCGAGAGTGCTTCTGTCCGATGCAAAAATGTTTCTTCTGGACGAGCCGACGGCGTCGATGGACCCGATCGGGGAATCGAAGCTGTACGAGGATATGATGAATGTCATGAAGGATCGCGGCGTCATTATCGTAACGCACCGGCTGGCGCTGGCAAAGACCGTCGATCTGATTGCGGTCATGCGGGATGGGGGAATCGTCGGGCTTGGAAGCCACGAAGAGCTGATGGAAAACAATGCATATTACAGGCAGCTGTACGATGCGCAGAGTGAGTGGTATCGGTAAATCTACGTTGGGCGCACACCGGGAAAGCTAAGATATGTCGAAAAGTGCATGCCTGAAAAAGGGTTATAGATATGGAAAAGAAAAATAAATTCAGGGACTACCGCATGGTCGGTCTGTCTGTCAAAGCGGTCGTAAGCGCTGTGCCGGTTGCGGCGGTTTATGTGATGGCGTACCTGTTTTTGTCCTCGTTATCGGGAGCTGTTACGGGACTTTTGCTGGAAAAGCTGACCAATGCGGTTTTGTTAAAAGAACAAGTTTATATTGTATACATTGTAGTGTATGTCAGTTTTTTTGTGTTGCTGCAGCTGGCAGGCTTCGCGTATGCGATTGCGATGAACACTTTTGTATTTGAAAAGGTTTCGGACGAGCTAAACCGCAGGCTGGCGGATGCGATGGTTCGGATCGAATATTTTGATCTGGAAAAGAAGGAAAAGCTGGACGCAATTTATCGGGCACGGGAGTGTATCGAGGATGAGCGGATTCCTGGCTGTTTTATGCAGACAGTGATGCTTGCAGGCACGATCGTCGCGCTGGTCAGCTCGTTTTTTGTTGCTGGCAGCTGGAACATGATGATTCCGGTGATTCTGGTGCTGTTTTTCCTTCCGGAAATGCTGATTCGGAAAAAAGCGGTGAAAGCGGAACAGACGGAAAAAGAGAAAACCGTGACGCTGGAGCGGGAAAAAGAGGATTTGTGGGCATCATTTTTCCGAAAAGAGGCGGCAAAGGAAATCAAGGTGTTCCAGACCGGCAATTGGCTCATTGAGCTCTGGCGGGAAAAGAGCGTGCACCTGCTTTTTCGGGAATGGCGCATCAAAAAGACGGCGATCGATCGTCTGATGTGGGCGCAGCTTTTGCGTGTCGTAGGGCTGCTTGCATGCTTTGGACTGCTCTCGGCGGCATGTCTGGAGCAGAAAATCCTGGCGGGCGCACTGGCAGGTGCGCTGTCGCTGCTCCCGGCGATTCAGGAAACGCTGTCGGAGCTTGGGGAACGCAGCTGGAATCTGCAGAAAAGTCTGCCGTATACGGAGTGCTACTTCAACATCACAGAGGGCAGCAGGAAGAAAAAGAGTGCGGTGCTGACACTCAATGACCGGATTGTGGGAACGGATGTGGTGTTTACTTACGATGGGGAGCAGGGACGCAACGTTTTAGATGGCGTATCCTTCGAAATTCGCCGTGGGCAAAAAGTCGCTCTGGTTGGTGAAAACGGCGCCGGCAAGACCACTCTCATAAAATGCCTGCTGGGTCTGTATCCTTTAAAGAGCGGCAGCATTAGCTACGACAAAGTTTTGGTGAGCGCGGAGCGAGACTGCGACTACAGCAATATTTCCGTGATGCCGCACGAGTTTGGGCGATACTGCCTGACGGTTGCGGAGAACATCGGCTTTGACGATGCAGACAGTGTGCACCCGGAGAAACTTTCGCTGGAAAACTGGTTCCTCGGAAAAGAATATGGCGGGCAGGAGCTGTCTGGCGGACAATGGCAGCGCGTAGCATTATATCGTTGTTTGCATAAGGACGCGGAATTCTATGTGCTGGATGAACCGACCGCGTATCTTGACCCATCCCACGAGGCAGAGGCAGTGGCTGAAATCCTGGAACAATTGAAGGATAAAACCGTGTTGATTATTACGCACCGAATCGGAATCTGCCGCCTGATGGATCAGGTCATCGTCATGGACAAAAATCATAAAATTGCCGGAACAGGAAGTCATGAAGAACTGTCCCAAACGTGCCCGGTGTATCAGAAGCTGTACGAAAGCCAGGCAGAGCGGTATCGTTAAAGTGGAAAGAATTTACCGATATAAAAGGGGGAGTATAGAATGATAAAAAATATTTCTTTTGTATTTCAGAAAATCTGGCAAAAGCATCGGGGGTTGCTTTGCTACCTGATTTTATGTGTTCTGTCGTCTTTGGGAATTTCTGTGGTCGCTGTCTGGTTTCCGGCGTTTGTGGTTTCCAGAATTTCCACCGGAAAGGCAGATGCAGCGCAGCTGGCGGCGGCAGGGCTTGTTGCAGTCTGTGTTTATGGACTGCAGCAGATGGCGTCTTCCGGGAGGGGAATGCGGCAGCTGTTTTTGTGCCGGGATTTTCTGTATGAAATCTTTTTAAAACGTTTTGATAAAGCCTGCGCTTACGCAGAGAGCACAGAGGGACAGAAAGCATACGGAATGGCGCGGCAGACTGCCCTGTGGGGAAGTGATTTTCGCATATTTCTGGAAGGCATTCTGGATCTGTGCGTGTGTATTGGCTCCTTCGTGTTGTTCGGAGGGGCAATCTTTGGTCTGCAGCCGGGACTGTTTTTCGTGTTGCTTTTGTTATCCGCAGCAGGATATGTTGTCTGTCATAAAAATGAAAAAGCGTACCAGAGACTTCTGGAGGAGCAGGCTGGGGAAAACCGACGCTTTTTCTATTTTATCGGGGCTGCGCAGAATGAAAAATACGGTAAAGATATGCGCCTGTATCAGTTGTCAGAGGTTGTTTCCGGGAAAATAGACGGGTGTCTGAAAAGCCTGGTACAGCTGCAGAAAAAATACTTTTCTGTACTTGCGCGTTCCGGAATGCTGGAGGGCGCGATCGCCTGTGTACGGGATATTGTGGTATTTCTGTATCTGATTCAAAAGTGCGCTGCGCAGGAAATTTCGGCGGCTGAATTTGTCCTGTATTATGGTATTGCGATGCAGTTTTCCAATTTTGTTACGGTATTTGTACATAGCTATAGTCAGCTGCAGACCGGAAGCAAGGGAATCGAAAAAATCCGGACATACATGCAGGAGGGCGAAGCGCCTGCTGGACAGCAGAAAACGGAATGTACGCAAAAAGTGGAATGCGCGCGGGCAGCGGAGGAGATCTCCTTTCAGGATGTGTCGTTTGGGTATAATGCAGGCAGGTTCGTAATTGACGGACTGAATCTGAACATCCGGAAAGGGGAAAAGCTTGCGCTGATCGGGGAAAATGGGGCTGGCAAAACAACGCTGGTCAAGCTTCTATGCGGTCTGTATCCGGTTTCGTCCGGGAAAATTACCATACAGGGGACGGAGGTTTCCAGAGGACAGGCAGATTTTATCCGGGATCAGGTTGCTGTATTGTTTCAGGATGCGCTGGTTCTTCCATATACCGTAGCGGAGAATGTTTCGTTGAAACCGTTGGAAGAGACGGATCAGAATCAGGTCTGGGCAGCTCTGGAACAGGCGGGACTTTCGGAGCGGATAAAGCAGGAGCCAAACGGAATTCTGACCCAGATGACAAAGGCGGTATCCGGGGATGGAATTTCCCTGTCCGGTGGAGAAGCGCAGAAACTTCTGATGGCGAGGATGCTGTATCATAAATCGGCACAGATCTGGATTCTGGACGAGCCGACAGCAGCGCTGGATGCAATTGCGGAGAGTGAAGTTTATGAAAAATTCCGGGAACTTGGAAAAGAGAAAACCTGTATCTATATTTCCCACAGGCTTGCGAGCACACAATTTATGGATCGTATCATTCTGCTAAAAGACGGGAAAATACAGGAAAGCGGAACCCATAAAGAACTGATGGCGCAAAACAGAATGTATGCGCGTCTCTATGAAATTCAGAGCCGGTATTACAGGGAGGAGGAACAGCAATGAAAGAAAAACGAAAAGTTCCTGTTCGGGATACAATAAAATTGCTTTGGGCGATGGATCGGAAGTTCCCTGTAATTGTGATTCTTCAGGGAGGATTGAATGCCCTGCTTTTTTATCTGCCGGTACTTTTGGTTGCCAGAATTCTGGATTTGCTGGTTTACAGGGAAAATTCTGCAGATCCGGTTTCTATAGCAGTTGTTGGACTGGTCGGAATCTGGCTTTTGAAAGGTGTAAAAGCGCTTCTGGAAAAGGAGATGAAAACCAGAAGCTATCAGATTGCCATGCGTTTTGAGACGCTTGTTCCGGTAAATACCCTGAATATTTCTTTTTCTGATCTGGAATCGGATTATGCAAAGGAAATGCGGGCGAGGATTTTGGCAGACCGAAGCTGGGGAAGCGGATTTTTTGGAGTCGCAGATAAGTTTTGCAACCTCTGCAATTCCGGGTTCGAACTGCTTGGTTCGGTTATTATGCTGATTCCGCTTGCAATGCAGGTTTCCGGGAGCGCGGCGGGGAAGGTTGCGGCAGCGCTTCTGTTCAATATTGGTCTGGCTGTGGTCGGCGCGTCGGTTTATGCCAAATGGTATCAGAAGAAAGAATCTGCTGCGATGAATCAAATGACTCAGGCAGAAAAGAACAGCCGCTTCTGGTATATGGATGAAGGCGGAAGCGGTGCGATCGGGGCACAGTCTTTGAAAGATATTTTTATGTACCGTGCGAAGAAAATGATCCAGAAAACGATCAATACAGAACGGGAAGGCGTCAGGAAAAATGTATTTACCATTGCCAGAATCAATAGTGCAGGCGGGCTTGGAACTGGCATGATTCAGGGAATTTTGCTGTGTGTTTCCTATTATTGCGTGCTGGCGCTGGCAATTGCCGGGACGATCACGGTCGGCATGGTGCTGCGGTATGCGCAGGCAATTTTTCAGGCATGTATGTCGATTTCAGCATCCATCCGGTTGGCAGGGGAATTTCGGACGGATGTTGGCAGGATCGCAAGTACCCTGGAATATCTGAACCTGGAAGCAAAGAAAACAAAGGGAGATTCTTTCACAGAGATGACAAAAGGGGTGATTGAGTTTCGGAATGTTTCTTTCCGGTATCCGGGGACAAAAGAGCTGGTTCTGGATCATGTCAGTTTGAAAATCGAGCCGTCTGAGAAAATCGCAGTGGTCGGGAAGAATGGAAGCGGGAAAACGACGCTCGTAAAGCTTCTTTGCAGGCTGTATGAGCCGGAGGAGGGAGAAATCCTCTGGAACGGCAAAAATATCCGGGAATATGATTTGAAGGAGTGGCAGAAGATTTTTGCGATCGTTTTTCAGGATTATTCCCTGTTGTCCCTGACGCTTGGGCAAAATGTAGCCGCTTCTGAGCAGTATGAAGCAGAGCGTGCAAAAGAGGTGCTGCAGCTGGCAGGCTTTGGGGAACGTCTGAATAAACTAAAGAAAGGTCTGGAAACCGTGGTATATCCGGAATACGAGCAGGATGGCGTTTCGTTTTCCGGAGGAGAAGAGCAGAAGATTGCGATCGCAAGGGCGATTTATAAGGGCGGTCAGATTTGCATTCTGGATGAGCCGACTGCGGCGCTTGATCCTGTTTCAGAAAGCAGGGTTTATGAGAGCTTTGATGAGATCGTCAAGGGTAAAACTGCGGTTTACATTTCCCACAGGCTTTCCAGCTGCAAGTTCAGTGACCGGATTTTTGTTCTGGATAACGGGAAAATAGCGGAGAGCGGAACGCATGAAGCGCTGCTTTCCCAAAACGGGCTCTATGCGCAGCTATGGCAGGCTCAGGCGCAGTATTATAAAGTGTAGAGGAAAAGAGAATGGAACAAATTTTAAAAGAAAGAGGGCAATTTGATCTTAATATTGTTTTTTTTTGATGATTTATTTAATGCAGATGAACTATCGTGTATTGATCAACCAATTGCGGCATGTGCTGGAATATATGGTTCAGATTATAAAAACAATATTGCTACCTGCCCCTGGGAAAAACGATAGGAACTTCAAAAAAGTCTTCAAATTATTTTTGATTCACGACAATAGAATGCTCGCAGAGCGTGCATTCTATTGTTTGATATAACTGGGGGAGACAATGATTCAGAAATACATACAATATCTCCGGCTCATCGGATTGGGGAAAGGACGGATTTTTCTGCATATCCTGATTCATGTGCTGGACGGTGTGCGGGAATTTGTGGTCAATATTTTCGCAGTGAGCTTTTATATTTCCTGTCTGCAGGAGGGGGACGGGAAACGCTTTTTCGCAGGGCTTCTGTTTTTTTGTGGGATCAATCTGGCACTTCGGGGCGTGAGCAGATGGTATCGGGAATGCTACAGCGAACAGGCGGATATTTTGCAGGAAGGGCGGATTATGCACCGGATCGAGGAACGTGCAACTGCAGTGCCGTATGCCTCTTATGAGAAAACGGCGTTTTTGAACCGGTTGGAATATCTTGCCAATCATGCATCTGCGACTTATGAAAAAATCATGGGAAATATCGGAAATACGGTTCGGCTGGCGTCGGCGCTTGTGGCAGTTTTGACCTATCTGGCGACGCTTGATCCGGTTCTGTTTGTCGTGGCGATTGCACCGTTTCTGCTGACGATGGTGCTGCGCAGACAGGGGGAAGTGCGGCATGATTATGAAGTGGAAAAAAGTGTCCACGACCGGAAAAAGGCGTATGTATGGCGCAAATTTTTCTTCCATGAAAATATGGAGGAGCTGCGCACTTCGGATGCCTACAGCATTCTGGATCATTTAAACCGGGAGGCGGAAACGGGAAATTGTACGCTTGCTCGGGAAAAGGGCGGAACGCTGGCGGTGCTCGGTTTTCTGGCGGATAATCTTGGCGCGACGTTTGCATTTACTGCAGGAAATATTTATGCACTGTGGAAATTCTGGACGCAGGAGGGACTTCCGGTTTCGGAATATTCCGTGCTGGTATTATCGATTGCAAACCTGAATGCGAAACTGGTTCGTCTTGGAACAGAGTATGCACGTTTTACGGAGAATCTGCTTTATGTAGAGGATTTTCTGAACTTTTTTGCCGAAGAAAAACCGGCACAAAAGGACGAAACGCAGGAGGAAGCATTGCAGTCTGTTGAGGCGAAACAGCTTTCGTTTACTTATCCGAACGGGACGGCTGGACTGCATGATATCAGCTTTTTAACGAAAAAAGGGGAACGCGTTGTGATGGTCGGGGAGAATGGCGCAGGAAAGTCCACCTTCCTGAAAGTGCTGCTGGGGCTTTATCCGGATTTTACCGGGAAGCTGTACAGAAATGGGGCAGTCAGCCGAACCGGAATCGGGAAAAACGTGTTTGCGCTGCTGCAGGATTACCGGCTGTATCCGGCGACCGTGGCGGAAAATGTTTTGCTGCGGGAATGCAGAAAAGAGGACGAGCCGCTTGTCTGGGAGGCGCTGCGAAAGGTCGGTCTGGAAGAAAAAATCAAAAGCCTGCCGCAGGGCATTCATACTGCAGTGGAGCTGTTTGAAGAAGGGGAAAAAGCCATGTTTTCCGCCGGGGAAGGACAGCGGCTTGCTCTGTGCAGGGTGTTTGCAGGCGATTTCGATGCGGTAATTCTGGATGAACCGACAGCATTTTTAGACCCGCTGACAGAAGCGGATATTTTGCAGGAAGTGCTGGAAGCGACAAAGGGAAAGCTGTTGATTTTCGTGACGCATCGGTTATCCTTTGCACGGCAGGCAGATCAGATTTTATATCTGAAAAACGGAATGATTGCAGAGCATGGAACGCACGAAGAGCTGATGGAAAAGGGCGGCGACTACTGCAGGATGTTTACGACGCAGCGACGGCAGTATTTTGCACAGGAGGGGGAAAACGATGCGGTTTAACGGGTTGAAAAGTCATCTGCGGCTGCAGAAGCTCCGCTTTCTGGATGCACCGGGGCTGTTTTTACTGGAAATTGTGCTGACGGGCGCATATGACCTGGCGGATGTGCTGGCGAATGTCCTTGTTTTGAAATGGATGATCGGCGCGCTGATGGGGCGTGATCTGATACGGGCAGCGTGGGTGCTGGGAGGATTTCTGGTGTACCAGCTGTCAGTGAGCTTTTTGTGGCACTGGTATTTTGAACGGGTTTATCCGCAGTGGAAGGAACGTCTGGAATACAAATTAAACCGTAGGTTGTACCGGATTATGCTGGACGCGCGACTGTAGGAAATATAACGACGAAGGGTATTTTCATGGATACCGCAGGGCGTTGCAGTTTACGCAGACGAAAATGGAAGAAACGCTGGAATTTTACCGGCAGCTGTTCGGCAGTTTTCTGGCTGGTGCGGTAGCGGTCGTCATTTATATCCGCATGGATCAGATGATCGTTGTTTTCGTTTTGCTGGCGTTTGTGGCAAGCCGTTTCTGTGTCAAAAGTCTGGTGGAAAAAACGAACGCAAAGCGGGATGAACAGAACAAAAAGGATGCATTGCACCAGAACTATTTACGGATTTTTCTGCGAAAGGAATATGCAGCAGAGGGGCGGATTCTGGGCTGCCTGCCATTTTTCGTAAAACGGGATCAGGACAGCTTTTCGCAAAAGGCGGAGCAGACGAAACAGTGGAATCGACGTATTTTTCCAATTGCGTTCGGGCGGGAGATCGGGAGCGATTTTCTGTTTATCGACTGTTTGATGATCGCGTATCTGGGGTATTGTTTTTTCTGGAAAAAGACGATCGGACTGGACGATTTTGCGGCGCTTTTGAACGGGACGCACATCATCCTGTATGCGCTGTCCGTGCTGTTTGAGCAGATGGCGGGAAGAGCCGGGGAGTATGCCGGATACATCGACGGATTTTTTGATTTTTGCGAACAAAACGGAGAAGTGTCGAATGACAAAAACCAGGAATCCATGGCAGCGGACAGCAGGACGATTTCAGAGATTTCGATGGAGCATGTCGATTTCGGATACGGGGAGAAGAAAGTCTTACAGGATATCTGTTTTCAGATGAAAAAGGGGGAAAAGATCGCATTGGTCGGAGACAGCGGCGCTGGAAAAACGACGTTCATCAAGGTTTTGCTTGGACTTGGAAAAAAGGACAGCGGAGCGGTTTTGGCGGATGGAGCAGCCATTTCGACGAAGGCAGAATGGGAGGAATGTCGGAAGCATTTCACGGTGCTGTTTGCCGGAAATCTGCTGTATGCGGCGTCTTTGGCGGAGAATGTGGCGCTTTCCGAAAACGCAGATAAGAGCCGGGCTGCGGACGCGTTGTGCGAGAGCGGTTTGTATAGAAAGGGGACCTCTGTTCCGGTCGAAAAACAGGTGTTGCGGGAATTTTGCGAGGACGGTTTCCTGTTTTCAGAGGGACAGAAACAGAAGATTGCGCTGGCGCGCGCCTGCTATTATAACACGGAGTTTCTGATTGCGGATGAAGCGGCGGCTTCACTTGATCCGTTTGCAGAGGATGCGTTTAACAAAACGCTGCTGCAGGGGCATCCCGATCAGGGCGTGCTCGTGATTTCGCACCGGCTTTCCGTGACGGCGCTGACGGATCGAATCTATGTCATGGAGCATGGACGGATTACAGAGTGCGGCAGCCATCAGGAGCTTTTGGCACGAAAGGGGCGTTACTGGCAGATGTGGGAGAAGCAGAGGCGGGGATATGCGTGAAACGTGGGCAGATCCCCAATCAAAAATGCAGCATATTGAATAGCGGTTGCTGTTGATTTTTTTCGAAGTATCGTTTACATTAAATCTATGATGTCGGGGGCAAAAACCCCCGACCTTGATGCCTGCGGATTGTTCCGTGCTGCGCACTCCCACAATCCTGCCCGATAGTCGCATATCGTGGGATTATCATCCCACTTTTATGCTCCTA
>NZ_JAOQJY010000012.1:0-59634 GCF_025567525.1 Gallintestinimicrobium propionicum
CTTGGGGGGAACCCTGCGGCACACGATACGAACGATGCTGCGGAGTTATGACAGCCGCGCCAGCGGAGACCTGTTGTGTTCCCATCGTCAGGGGGCGTGGCAAATATGACGAGTAATCCGAACAGAATAACAGTAGCCGCACCAGGTTTTTTATCCGAAGATTTCTTTCAGACTGGTGCGGCTGTTTAAGTATTAAGATATTAAGGAGGCGAGAGTGATGTTTGAAAAATTCCATCGAGGTGACATATATTCGGCTGATTTAAGCCCTGGTATCGGCTCCGAACAAAGTGGCTCTCGTCCTGTACTCATTCTTCAAAACAACGTGGGAAATTGTTTCAGTCCTACGATTATTATTGCAGCAATTACCAGTGTAAGCAAAAAAGGCAGAAAGTTCCCCACGCATTACCACTTAAATGACAGATGCGGTTTGGTGAAACCATCTGTTGTTATGCTGGAACAGATCAGAACAATCGACAAGTCGAGGTTAAAAAACTATATTGGTCATCTAAACAAGGATGACATGGAAAACATAAACAAGACGCTCTTGTGCAGTCTGGGGATTACATAAAAGTGCCGAAAGGCCGTATCATTTTCAGGCTGTGCAAGTAGAGTTATAATTTCGTTAGGAATTGCGGAGGTGATTCTGAATGGAGAATATCCAGCATAAAAGCGCATTGATTCCTTCAGATGAAATCCGGTCAGAAGAACTTCTGGCGGAACAAAAATTTGAAGCGTTTATCACTTCGCTGGCACATATCATCGAGAAATATGGTATGAGAGTGCTGGGCGAGGTTGACGGAGCTGCGTGAGAATCGCAGCTTTACATAGGATATTTTCCAAAAGTAAATTTTGGAGGTATGAATTATGAACCGATATGGAAAACGCTGTGTTTTGTATCCGAGGGTCAGCACAGAGATGCAAGTGGACGGATACAGCCTGGAAGGTCAAAAAAATATGCTGACACGATTTGCGGATCGTGAGGAAATGATCGTTGTTGATACTTATGAAGATGCCGGTAAATCCGGTAAATCCATTGAGGGACGGCCTGCCTTTCAAAAAATGCTCAGAGATATTGAGGATGGCTTGGACATTGACTATATTTTAGTGTATAAGCTGTCACGGTTTGGCCGTAATGCAGCAGATATACTTAACTCTTTGGAGTTGGTTCAATCTTATGGTGTAAATCTGATTTGTATAGAAGAAGGGATTGATTCCTCTCAGACAAGCGGAAAACTTTTGATTTCTGTACTATCTGCTGTGGCTGAGATTGAGCGTGAGAATATTATCGAGCAGACGATGAACGGGCGGCGCGAAAAGGCACGGCAGGGTGGATGGAATGGTGGCTTTGCTCCCTACGGATATACACTGGAAGATAACAAGCTGATGATTGAAGAAACAGAGGCTGTGGCAATACGGAAGATTTTTGAATTATATACTTCATCGGAAATTGGTTTGGGTGGTATCGCGAATCAGTTGAATTTACAAGGTATACGGAAAATTCCGAGGCAGAATGGCACATTAGAGGATTGGACAGGACATTTCATTAAACTGATATTGGATAATCCGGTTTATTGCGGTAAAATTGCCTATGGACGGAGAACGAAGGAAAAAGTCAAAGGCACAAAAAACGATTACCAGATGAAAAGAAATGACGATTACATTCTGACAGAGGGACAGCATAAAGGAATCGTTAGTGAGGAGGTATGGGAAAAGGCTCATGCCAAGCGTCTTAGAACCGGAGTAAAGCAACCGTCAAAAATTGGGCGGGATCGAGTCCATTTGTTATCCGGTCTGCTGAAATGCCCGGTTTGTGGAAGTCCCATGTATACGAATAAACACGCATGGACAAATAAAGATGGCACTTACAAAGAAATTTACTATTATGTATGTAGTCGGAATAGAATGGTCAGGGGTAAGCATTGTGAATATAAGGCAATGCTGAAAAAGACCGATATTGAACCGATGGTCATTGAGGCAATTCGTGAGATCGTAAGGAATGAGGAATATGCCCAGGCCATTAAAGAACGGATTGGCGTTCAGATTGACACGAAAGCAGTGGATAAAGAACTGGAAGGCTATCAGGCAAAGCTGAAGGAAGTTGATCTGAATAAAACAAGATTGGAACGGGAAATTGACAGTCTCCCTGCTGATGCAAAATACCGGGAACGAAAGCTCCATGATATGACCTTGCGGTTAGATTCCCTATATGATGTCATTGTTGAGCTGGAGGAAAAAATCGAAGATGCCAGACTTCGGCGAGATGCAATTAAGCAGCAGGCAATTACGCTTGAGAATATTTACAAAATCATGGTGAATTTCGACTGCGTTTATAATATAATAAATGACGAAGAAAAGAGAAATGTGGTCACAGCCTTGATTAAGGAAATTGAAATTTACAGAAATGACGAGTCTGAATATCCGCTAAAGCGGATTGGCCTGAATTTTCCGGTGTTCAAGGATGGCGGGGAAGTTACGGAACTTTTGTGGGACAAAGGGAATACCGTTGAGACGGTATGTCTCTTAGTTCTGAGAAACCCGGTGACACATATCAACATTGATGTGGATGTGGAAGAAATGGTGCAGGATAAAAGAGGACTGGCAACCTATGAGCAAATCAAGGATTATGTTTTGGAACGCAGCGGCTTGAAGGTCAGTAGTCTTTATATCGCACAGGTAAAGCAGAAACACGGCATTATTGAGCGAGAGAATTACAACAAGCCCAAGTCCGAGAATGCTAAACAGCCGCAATGCCCGCCGGATAAGGAAAGAGCCATTACGGAAGCACTGAAGCATTTTGGAATGCTCTAAAAAAGGAGGTGCTTCATGTATAACCCACAACTTGAGACTTTTCTCCGTGTGGCGGATGCAGGCAGCTTCAACAAAGCCGCCGAAGAAAGCTACATCACGCCCACGGCTGTCATCAAGCAAATCAATCTTTTAGAGGAATCCCTCGGCGTGAAGCTTTTCGACCGCAGTCACCGTGGGCTGACATTGACAAAAGCTGGACGCTCCATGTATCAGGATGCCAAATATATCATTCGATATTGCCGGGACTCCGTGACACGGGCAAAAAACGCCATGCAAGAGGATGAGAATATCATCCGCATCGGTTCCTCGCCCATGACTCCGGCACAACTCCTGATGGAACTCTGGTCCAGAGTTCAAACTCTGCACCCGGACATCAAATTTCAGATTGTCCCCTTTGAAAACACCCCGGAAAATGCGAGAGAGATCCTTGCAAATCTCGGAAAGAACATTGATGTAGTAGGCGGCATTTTTGATGAGACCATGCTGAACCTGCGTGGTTGTGCTGGACTGGAATTGGTCAGAGGCCCGTTCCACTGTGCTGTTTCCATTCACCATCGACTGGCAGCAAAGGACAAATTACAGATCACAGATCTTTATGGCGAAAATCTCATGCTGATGCACCGGGGCTGGAGCCATTATGTGGATCAGCTCCGGGATGACCTCTGGCAGCACCATCCGCAGATCCATATCGTAGATTTCGACTTTTACAACATGGATGTGTTCAACCGCTGTGAGAACACCAATGACGTTTTGCTGGCTATTCCCGGTTGGGCAACTGTCCATCCGCTTTTGAAGGTAATCCCAGTGGAATGGAATTACAGCATTCCCTATGGCATTCTCCATTCCCCGGAGCCGACACCGACGGTACAGCGCTTTTTGGATGCAGCCAAAATCATAAGCAAAGAGCTGTACAGCTGATTATAACCCAAAGGTATATACTGATGAACGAAGCGAGACTTCTGCGGAAGTC
The DNA here is from genome assembly GCF_025567525.1 of Gallintestinimicrobium propionicum. NCBI lineage: Bacteria > Bacillati > Bacillota > Clostridia > Lachnospirales > Lachnospiraceae > Gallintestinimicrobium > Gallintestinimicrobium propionicum. The sequence continues at coordinate 3,779 of NZ_JAOQJY010000012.1, forward strand.
TCGCTTTTTTTATAATGATGACAGAAAACAAAAGGTGGTCGAACCTATGAAACCAGTCTCATACATGGCAATGGTTCTATGCGCCATGCTGCTCTTGACCGGATGCAGCTCCGACGCGGTAGACAAGGAAGTGAACGAATCCGTGCAAAACAAAGCCGAACCCTTTACCCGCAATACAAAAATCGAAGAGGTTATCAATGCTCCGTCCTTTGACGGTTTCGGGCGGCTGCTGTTTCCAATGGACGAGTATTATTACAGCGGCGACACGCTGGAAGAACTTCAACTGACCTACTACAGCCATATCGATCCGGACGAAACGGTGGAGATCGTGAACACCCTGCGAGATCGGGCAGCGGACGGCCACCCCATCTTCTATGACATCTACACCGACGAGGAAAAGGCCGCTGACCCTGCCAAGGCGGATACCGGACTGTTCTTCTTCAAGGGCACGCCCGGAAAGAAGTTTGCCATCTGCAATGCGGGCGGTGCGTTCGCCTACGTGGGTGCCATGCAGGACAGCTTCCCTCATGCACTGGAGCTTTCCAAGAAAGGCTATAATGCCTTCGCTCTTATTTACCGACCCGGCGCACAGACCGCCTGCGAGGACTTGGCAAGAGCTATCCGCTTCATCTTTGACCATGCGGACGAACTGGAAGTGGACACCGATTGCTACTCCCTATGGGGCGGCTCGGCGGGAGCGCGAATGGCGGCGTGGCTTGGGTCCTACGGTGCAGAAGCCTTTGGTGGCGGCAATCTGCCCCGTCCCGGTGCGGTCATCATGCAGTACACGGGACTGAGCGAGTATTCCGAAAGTGATCCGCCCACCTATGCCTGTGTCGGTGACAAGGACGGCATCGCCAACTGGTGGGTCATGCAGGCGCGACTTGAAGCCATGCAGCAGGCCGGGATCGACACGGAGTTTCATGTGTATTCCGGTCTGGGTCACGGTTTCGGTCTGGGCACCGGCACAAGCGCCGAGGGTTGGATCAACGATGCCGTTTCCTTTTGGGAAAAGCAGATGAAGAAATAACATTCGGAAAGGATGAGTTTTTATGAACAACTTTATTTTTGAGAACAAGACCAAGGTGTATTTCGGTAAGGGCGGTGTGAAAGAGTATCTCGGCAGCCTGCTGAAAAACTACGGGGACACCGTCATGCTGGCGTATGGCGGCGGCTCCATCAAGCGCAATGGCGTATATGATGAGGTCATGGGCATCCTGAACGCCGCGGGCAAGCGTGTGGTGGAGTTCGACCGCATCATGCCGAACCCCACCTATGCCAAGGTGCAGGAGGGCGTAAAGCTGGCGCGGGAAAATCATGTGGACCTTATTCTTGCGGTAGGCGGCGGCAGCGTGTCCGACTGCTGCAAGGTCATCTCCGCGCAGGCCAAACTGGACGAGGACATTTGGGAACTGGAGAACACCAAGCACACATTCCCAACGGAGTTTATCCCCCTCGGCACCATCGTCACCGTGTTCGGTACCGGCAGCGAGATGAATAACGGTGCCGTCATCACCCACGAGGAAAAGAAAATCAAGGGTGCACTCTGGGGCGCACAGGCGGATTTTGCGTTCCTCGACCCCAGCTATACCCTGTCCGTTCCCATGAAGCAGGTCATCTCCGGTGCCTTTGATACCCTGAGTCACGTCATGGAAACCTACTTCGGCAAGCCGGATGAAAACAATCTTTCCGATGACATCAGCGAAGCCGTCATGCGCAGCGTCATCCGCAACATCCGTGTTCTGCTGACCGACCCTGAAAATTACGACGCCAGAAGCGAACTGGCGTGGGCGTCCGCCATGGCGGAAAACGGCATTTTGAAGATCGGCAAAGTAACTGACTTCCAGTGCCACATGATCGAGCACCAGCTGGGCGCTTATACCAACTGCAACCACGGCGCGGGTCTGGCGGTGATTCACCCCATCCTGTACCGCCACATTTACAAGTCCGGCGCAGCGCGGTTTGCACGGTTTGCACAGAATGTGTGGGGCATCGCACCCAAGAGCAGCGACGAGGAAACCGCTCTTGCCGGTATCGACGCACTGGCTGCGTTCATCAAGGAAATTGGCCTGCCCACCACCTTTGCAGAGCTGGGCATTCCTGCCGACACCAACTTCCGTGCCATCGCTGATTCTACCAACGTCACCGCTGGCTGCTGCAAAAAGCTGAGCCATGATGAAATATATGGCATTCTTTGCGAATGCAAATAATTTGAAAGGATGATTTTGACATGAAAAAACTGACCGTAATTTTGCTGAGCGCTGTGCTTGCACTTAGCCTTGCCGCATGCAGCTCTACAAACCAGCCTATTTCTTCCATCACGCAGCCCGAAACCTCTGCGCCGACCGAACAGCCCACCACGGAACCGTCTGAAAGCTCCTCGACCGCTCCCGCAGAATCCGAGCCGGAGACCCAGCCCGAGACCGGCAAGACACTGGTGGTCTACTACTCCGCTTCCGGTAACACCGAGCGGGTGGCCAAGGATATTGCAGAGGCCGCCGGTGCCGACCTCTTTGAAATCGTTCCCGCCGAGCTTTACACCAGCGATGACCTGAATTGGACGAACCCCGACAGCCGCGTCAGCCGGGAGCACGATGACGAGTCCCTGCGGGATGTTCCCCTGACCACCACCGAAGTTTCCGATTGGGATTCCTATGACACCGTGTTTATCGGTTATCCCATCTGGTGGGGCATCGCAGCGTGGCCTGTGGACACCTTTGTAAAAAACAATGATTTCAACGGCAAGACCGTCATCCCATTTGCCACTTCTTCCTCCTCCGGCATGGGTCAGAGTGGCAGTTTGCTGGCTGACATGGCCGGTACCGGCGACTGGCAGGAAGGCCAGCGGTTCTCCTCTGGCGTTTCCAGTGATGATGTGCAGTCCTGGGTCAATGGACTGGGTCTGTAATGCGTAGGAACAGCGTTTTCGCCGGGCGCATCGTGCTGACCGGCTGGCCTCACGGCTTCGGCTCTGACGGTGGCTGGGTCAGGGATTACGCTGCATGGCTGGAAACAATTTTCGCATAAGGAGTGATTTCGATGAAAGCATTGTTAGTAAACGGCAGCCCCCGTCCAAGGGGTTGCACATATACCGCCCTGACCGAACTGAAAAACACGCTGGAGGCCGAGGGCATCGAAGTGGAACTGCTCCATAAGGAACCAATGATTTTCACAAACTTTCACAGATAAGGGGGCTGCATTATGAGAAAAATTACAGCAGGCAGAGATGTGCTTGGTGAATTTGCGCCGAAGTTTGCACAGCTCAATGACGATGTTCTTTTCGGTGAGGTATGGAGCCGTGAAAGCGAGCTTTCCGCCCGTGACCGTTCCCTCATCACCGTGACAGCGCTGATGGCGCAGGGGCTGACGGATACCTCCTTCGGTCATCATCTGTCAATGGCAAAAGAAAACGGGATCACCCGCAGTGAAATTGCGGAGATCCTGACACACGCCGCATTTTATGCGGGTTGGCCGAAGGCATGGGCAGCATTCCGCATGACAAAGGACATCTGGGCAGACAAGGAAAACACCGACGAAAAGCAGCGTCATCAAAACAGCATGGTATTTTCCATCGGAGCACCCAATGACGGTTTCGCACAGTATTTCAGCGGGCAGAGCTATCTTGCGCCGCTTTCCACGGAGCAGGTCAAAATATTCAATGTAACCTTTGAACCCGGCTGCCGCAACAACTGGCACATCCACGAGGCGGACAAGGGCGGCGGACAAATCCTTATCTGCGTGGCCGGGCGCGGTTACTATCAGGAATGGGGCAAAGAGCCGCAGGAGCTGCATCCCGGCGATGTAGTCAACATTATGCCCGGTGTCAAGCACTGGCACGGCGCTGCGCCGGATAGCTGGTTCTCCCATCTGGCGGTGGAAGTACCCGGAGAAAACTGCCGCAGTCAGTGGTGTGAGCAGGTGAGTGAAGAAGAATATCGAAAACTGAAATAAGGAGCATTGCTATGAGCATTTTATTTATCAACGGCAGTCCCAACAAAAACGGGAACACTGCTACACTGGCGGCGGAGCTGCTGAAGGATCACGAATATGAGACTTTGAACCTCACGGACTACACCATCGGCGCTTACGGTCAGAATCTCCCCGGCGATGGGCTGGATGCTGTCATTGGTGCCATGAAGCAAGCGGACACCATTGTCATCGGCTCGCCGCTCTACTGGCATAACATCTGCGGCAGCGTCCGCAACGTGCTGGATCGTTTCTACGGCAAGGTGGAGGACGGCGAACTGTCCGGACGCAAACTGTATTTTGTGTTTCAGGGCGCGGCTCCGGAAAAGTGGATGCTCGAAGCCGGCGAGTACACTATGAAGCGCTTCGCCGGCCTCTATGGTATGACCTACGGCGGCATGGCAACCAACAAAAATGATGCCGCAAAACTCAAAAAAACGCTTTAAGGAGGAATTTATTATGGAATACGCAGTACTCAATAACGGCGTGAAAATGCCTATGGCCGGTATCGGCACATTTCTGCTGACACCGGACGAGGCGGAAGCCTCGGTGATTTCCGCTTTGCAGAACGGCTACCGCCTGATCGACACCGCCAACGCCTATGTGAATGAAAAGGCCGTTGGCCGCGCTATGAAGAAGTCTGGCTTGCAGCGGGAGGAGATTTTCCTCGAAACCAAACTGTGGCCCAGCTTCTATGAGCAGCCCGACACGGTGGACAAGACCCTTGCCCGATTGGATACCCCCTACATCGACCTGCTGCTGATCCATCAGCCTGCGGGCAACTACATTGCAGGCTATCGCCAGATGGAAAAAGCATACAAGGAGGGCAAGGTGCGAGCCATCGGTCTGTCTAACTTCAACAAAGCGCAGATTGAGGAGATTCTCTCCATCTGCGAGGTGCGCCCCACGGTATTACAGACCGAGCTGCACCCCTATCATCAGGAGCCTGAACTGAAAGCCTTTCTGAAGGAAAACGGCATCGTGCCGCAGGCATGGTATCCGCTGGGCCACGGCGACAAGGCGCTGCTTCAGGAGCCGCTGTTCGCCCAATTTGGCAAGAAATACGGCAAGTCCGCACCGCAGGTCATCCTGCGCTGGCACATCCAGTCCGGCAACATTGTCATTCCCGGCTCTAAAAATCCGGAGCATATCAAGGTCAACTTTGACCTGTTTGACTTTGACCTGACCGGTGAAGAAATGCAGAAGATCGCCGCGCTCAACAAAAACGTGCGCTATTACACCAGCACCCCGGAAATGCTTAAAAAATATGCGGAAATGGTTCCGCCGGTGGACGAGCAGAAGTGAAACGCTTTCTTTCGCTTGTTCTGGTGCTTGCGCTGATACTGGCTCTCGCGGGGTGTGGAGCCGGTACAGCAGCGCCGACCCAGCCGGAGACAACGCCTGCACCGAGTGCCGAACCGACGGAAGATCCGTTGGAAAGTACAGCGTCGGCGGTCACATCGGAGCCGGTTCAGACCGGCCTGTTTGCAGAGCAGATTTTCTCCGGCGCGGACGGCGACATCCATTACAGCTATTATCTGCCAGACAGCTACGACGGCAGCCGCAAGTTCCCGATGATGGTCGTTATGCCAGGCTATGGCATGATGTGGTTCAGTGAAGATTCTTCCGGTAGCAATCTGAATTGGAACGGCTTTACCGCATGGACGAGGCTGGACACCGAGATGATCGTGGTTTCTGCACAGCTCACTGACTGGGGTGAAAAATCCGCCCGGCAGGCCATTGAACTAACGGAATACTTTATCAATCGTTTTGCCGTGGATACCAGCCGGGTCTTTGCCGCCGGGTATTCCGCAGGCGGCGAGACCATGTCTCGTGCGGTGTCTATGCGGCCCGACCTGTACGCCGCCTATCTCCACGGCGCTTCTCAGTGGGACGGCAGCTATGCACCCATTGCGGAGAATAGTGTGGCGATCTATATCTACATGGCCGACGGCGACGAGTATTACGGCAGCGCCAAGGCCCGCTCGGCCTACGAAAATCTTCACGATGCCTATGAAAACGCCGGTTGGAGCGATGCCGACATCGACAAAGTTCTGCGTATCGAAACACCCGACAACGCCTTCTTCAACGAAAAGGGCATTTATAACTACCACGGCGGAGCCAATGTGGTCTTTGACGACCCTGACAATTTGAACTGGGTGATCTCTCACAGCAAAGGATGAGGACATGAAACCAATTCTCAAAATAAAAATCGCCGTGGATGCGGCCATGTCGGTGTCCATGCTGCTTCTGATGGCCTATGGCCTTGTGGGTGAGGCAGCCCACGAGTGGATCGGCATGGGAATGTTTGCCTTGTCCGTGGCGCACCATATTTTGAACCACCGATGGATCCAAGCTGTTCCGCGGGGGCGCTACACTCCCCTGCGCGTCGTGCAGACAGCACTGGCAGGGCTGATTTTCCTGTGCATGGTCGGCTCCATGATCAGCGGCATTGTGCTGTCCCGCCATGTGTTTGCGTTTCTTCCCAGGCACGGCGGCTATGAGCTTGCACAGCAGGTGCATATTCTCTGTGCCTACTGGGGCTTCGTCTGTATGAGCCTGCATCTGGGGTTTCACTGGAGCATGATGCTGGCAATGGCGCGCAAACACTTGCAGCCTTCATCCATGCGAATATGGAGCCTGCGACTGATCGGCTGGCTCTGGGCAGTGTATGGTGCGTTCGCTTTCCGACGCAGAGGAGTTAGTTTGTATCTGCTGCTCAGAAGCCACTTCGTATTCTACGATTATTCCGAGCCTGTGATCCTCTTCCTGATCGACTATCTCTCCGTAATGGTGATGTTTGTGCTGATTGGATATCTTATATCAATGCTGTTGAAACGGCTGCCCACTTTTTATTTACATTGAGTGTGATAAAAACGCTGCAATTTTCGCCCAATTATATGGCGAAGATTGCAGCGTTTTTCTATTTTCAAGCTGTTGCTTTTGCAGTTTGTATATGCATCTGCGAGGAAAATGAGGGATTGCAAAGAGAATATCTCTTTGCCGCTGGGTTTCCAATAGGGGCGCGCAGCATCCCTGTTGGCACACGATTTTGCTCTGCAAAGTCTAGTGTGTTATACCTTTGCTTCCGGCTGACGCGGGAAAGGGGCTGGCTTCGCCATCTGCTATGAGGGCAGATAGCGGTAGGCAGACACTTTTCTGCGGCAGTAGGACAGGCGGATTTTGTGGCACCAAGGTGACACAAATGCAGGATTTTTGAAAAGAAAAATCCGACTGGCCGGAGAAGGAAGCAGAGGTATATACAGCCCTCGTCCCGCCGCAGAGATGCTCCTGTTTCAGCGCTTCTTCCGTTTCCCTTTGCCGTGGGTCATGGTCGTTTTCCCGCGTTGGCTGATGGGAGTTTTTAGGTGCTTGGACTTCTTGAGGATTCCAATCAGCGAAACAAACTCTTCTTTCGTGAGCGTGTCGTAATCAATACCAAGTGTTGCAAGGTACGCGCGGATTTTCTTTTCCTCGGAGCTTCCCTCAAAATGTACGGCCTCCATCAACTGCTTCTGCACAGCGGCGGCAGACAGGTCATCGTCTGCGGTCAGAGCATCTGTCCTGTGTTCCTCACGGATGTCCCGCAGGATATTGCTTAGATCGTCCGCAACGAGATGCCCGAAATATTCTTCCTCTTGTATCTGCGCCGCTTTCAGAGTATGGAGGTACAGATCGTTAGCTTCCTCGCCATGCTCCATCAGAACCATCTGGCGGGTAGCTTCCAGAACCGTATTCATATCCTTGATCCGCATATCTGCGATCCGGTCAACGTAAATCTCAGCATCCAGCATAAGCCGCTGGAAATCCTTGTTGCAGATCAGCTCCGACAGCAGCCGGTGGTTGAACTTGCCTGTTCTTAATACATCAATCGAAGCATCACTCAAATGCAGCTCATGCAGAGCTGTGTTTGGGTGATTTTTTGTTTCCGTCCGCCCCATCAGATAGTCGCAGGAAACACCGTAATAGTCAGCCAGCACCAAAATGCTATACGGGCTGATGTCCTTGCCGTTATCTGATTCATATTTGCCAAGTGCGGATTTCGAGATACCCACCTCGGCAGCAAGCTGCTCCAAGGTCAGCTTTCGTTCTACTCGTAAATCTTTCAACCGCTCTCCGATTGTCAGCTTGACTTGCATACAGCAGCCTCCGTTTCCATTTTCCTGTATTATATCATGCTTTTTCATTTTGTGTCTCAAAGCGTGGAAAATTTCAACTTCTACCCCACTTTTCCTACCTCTTGGATATACGGGAAAGGACCTGTTTTCTTACTAGAATTTAGACATAAACCACGCAGCACCTTGAAAATTTCATGACCGTCCGATGAGGATATGCTTTCCGGAGAAGTACCGCATTCCGCGTGCCAAGGAAGAGACAACGCCGGGGTAAGAACTCGGGCAGGAACGGCATCGGGCAGAACGGCGAAGTTTAATTATTGTATAGGAGGAAACAGGTATGGATTTATTTACACAAATCAAGATGGCAGTTTCCGTGAAAGAGGCTGTCGAATACTACGGATTGGAAGTAAACCGTGGCAACATGGTCTGCTGTCCCTTCCACAATGACCGTACACCCAGCATGAAGTTGAATGATGATTACTTTTACTGCTTCGGCTGCGGGATCCACGGCGATGTGATCGACCTTGTGGCAAGGCTGTTCAACCTGAGCAGCTATGATGCAGCGAAGAAGCTGGCGTATGACTTTGGGATCAACCCGGACAAGCCTCCGGCTACGGCAGCGCTGCGGAAACCGAAATATCCGCTGGCAAAGGCGTTCCAGAGAGAGGAACTGCATTGTCAGCGGGTATTGTGCGATTATCTGCATCTTCTGGAAAACTGGAAGGTGCAGTACGCACCCAAAACGCCGGAGGATACTCTTGATGACCACTTTGTGGAAGCCTGCCAGATGCTCGATTATATCGAGGATCTGACAGATATTTTAACCTTTGCGGAGTTGGAGGCTCGTGTGAAAACTGTGGATATGCTTCAAAAGGACGGCATGATCGACCGGCTGGAAGAACGCCTGAAACGGAGGGCAAAGGAGGTGGATGCCCGTGACGAAACGGAAATCGGCTAATTTAGACGCGCCCATCTGGTTTGATGGCACCAATATCAATGAGGCGCTGTTCTGCGATGAATTTCTGAACAGTCGAAAAATCATCTTTGCCGATGCCGCGTTTTTCACGCCGGACGGCAGGGTGACCGATGATCTGCCGCTTCGGGGCGAAATCTATGAGGAACTGAAATGCTGCGCCGTGAACAACATCCCACGGAAAATCACCAACATTTTGGAAGTGATGAAGCTGGCGGCTCATGTGGAGGATTTCGCGCCGGAGACTGACAAAATCCATCTGGCGAACGGCACATTGACATTAGATAGTAACTTCACCGAGGGCAGACCTGATATTGTGCGGAGCAGACTGCCGGTAGCATACCGCCCGGATGCCCCAGCGCCTGAACGCTGGTTCTCCTTTTTGGACGGGCTGCTGTATGCAGAGGATATTCCCACCTTGCAGGAGTTCATCGGTTATTGCCTGATTCCCAGCAACAAGGGGCAGCGCATGATGGTGATTAAGGGAAACGGCGGCGAAGGAAAATCGCAGATCGGCGCAGTGCTGGGTGCGCTGCTTGGCAGCAACATGAAGGATGGCAGCATCGGCAAAATTTCTGAAAACCGTTTTGCCCGTGCGGATCTGGAACACATTCTGCTGTGCGTGGATGATGATATGCGGATGGAAGCGCTGCGGCAGACCAACTATGTCAAGTCTATCGTGACCGCCCAAGGCAAAATGGATTTGGAGCGCAAGGGTAAGCAGAGCTACCAGGGCTGGATGTTTGCCCGGCTGCTGGCGTTCTCCAACGGCGACCTGCAAGCACTTTACGACAGGAGCGATGGCTTTTATCGCAGACAGCTTGTGCTGACCACCAGGGAAAAGCCTGCGGGACGGATAGATGATCCTGACCTTGCCGAAAAAATGAAGGCGGAGGTCGAGGGTATCTTCCTGTGGGCGTTTGAGGGCTTACAGCGGCTTGTTGCCAACAACTTCAAGTTCACGGAGAGCCAGCGCACACGGGATAACCGGGAGGCGGTCAAGCGGGATAACAACAACGTCTTTGATTTTCTGGAATCCGAGGGCTATATCCGGCTGAAAGCAGACTGTACCATCAGCTCTAAAGACTTGTACGAAATTTACCGGATGTGGTGCGAGGAAAACAATCTGACACCGCTAAAGCGCCGCAGTTTCAGTGAGAGTGTGATTGCGAACCAAAGCAAGTACAATCTTGAATACTGCAACAAAATCACGAACACTGCCGGTCGGCGTGTATGGGGTTTCTTCGGGATTGAAGCGATTGCCAGACCCAATATAAATGGGTTTTCCGACATCTCGGAGCATACGTACGTACCGGAGGACTGGCGATGATTTTTCTGCGACTGTGCTGTGTACGTATGTACGCAGCGTTTTGCCACGAACGCCGATATATGGGGAGAATGCTGACCGGCAGAGCCTATATTTGGGGGCGTGAATCAAGACAAGTGAAATCCGCAAAGAATTTGACCGTTGACAGAAATGGCTTCACGAAACCGCGCTGCTCGGAACAGCGTACCGGCATTACGAAAAAGTGTGCATCTGCACGGTTTTATGAAATGCCACACGGTTTCGTAAAGTCGATACCCCTCACCTATGAAGAGGGCATCGACCGCCGCGTTTCCAGCGGATTTGAGCAGAACAGATTTTTACACCAGACAGCGAAGCGAATGCGCCGAATGGCGTGTTGGCATCGCTTTTTCATTATCTGAATTTTGGAGGGAATTTGAATATGAATGTACGCAATGAAATCAAGGCGCAGATCGTCCGCGCCGGTTTTACGATGCAGGAGGTTGTCGATCTTCTTCATGACGAATATGGCTGGTCAGACAGCGTTTCCAACCTGTCTGCCAAGCTGCAAAGGGAGAGCATCCGATATAAAGAAGTCGTGGAGCTGGCCGACGTGCTGGACTGTGACATCGTGTGGGTAAAGCGAGGGGCGCGCCGATGAAAGCGCAGTACGCCATTCTCCGCTTTGCCAAGTACAAAGGGCCAGAGATTTCCAATATTGAGGCGCACAACGAGCGCACAAAGGAAAAATACGCCAGCAATCCCGATGTGGACACATCCCGCAGCCACTTGAATTTTCACCTGATTACGCCGGAACAAAAATACCGGGCAGAGGCAGAGCGACAGATCAAGGACGCTGGCTGCCGTACACGCTCGGACAGCGTGCGCGTGGTGGAGGCTCTCGTGACAGCCAGCCCGGAGTTTTTCAAGGGTAAGAAAAAGTCAGAAGTCAAAGCTTATTTTCAGGAAGCGCTGGACTTCATCCAGCAGCACCAGAATCCGAGAACCATCATATCCGCCGTGGTGCATATGGACGAGAAAACGCCCCATATGCACCTTTCTTTTGTCCCGCTAACGGCGGACGGGCGGCTCAGCGCCAAGGAAATCGTCGGCAACAAGAAGAAGCTGACGCAGTGGCAGGACGGGTTCTGGGAGCATATGGTCAAAAAATACCCCGATCTGGAGCGCGGCGAGAGCGCCAGCAAAACCGGACGTGACCATATCCCGCCGCGGCTGTTCAAGGAGGCCGTTCACCTGAACCAGATGAAGGAACAAATCATGGCGATTCTGAACGACACGAATCCGTTCAACAAAAAAGCCAAGCTGGATGAGCTGGAAGCGCTGCTGGGCAAGTACGTTCCCGGCACGGAAGCTCTGCGGACGAAGCTCAGAAAATATGATAAGGCGTACAAAGCGCTTTCTGATGAGAACAGCGCACTGGAAGCGGAATTAAAAACAGCAAAAGATGCCAGCAAGGAAAGAATTGCGGACCGACTGAAATACGGAAAAACGGAGCAGGAGCTTTGTGAGCTTCATGCTCTGATAGACAACATGCCACCGGAAATTGTAGCTGCTTATAGGAGAAAAACGACAGGATTGCAGAACGAACGTTGAGGATAGCTTATGAACAATGAATTGATGAGGGACGAAAACTTCATTCGTTGTTCTACGATGATCGCCGAACTGCTGATGAAGTATAAATCTATGGAAACAGAAGAAGACCAAGAGGGCTGGATGCAAGAAGAGGCATCCAGCCCTCTTCTTTTTTTGCTGCGGCTATTGAAAAGCTTTCTGTCATCATTTATACTATTTGAAGTAGATGTTTACTGCTGACAAAATGGAGTGAAGGAGGTACTGTCCATGGAAAACGCATACATATATACACGTGTTTCAACTTTGATACAGGTGGACGGTTTTTCTCTTGAGGCACAGGAAGCGGAAATTAGAGCTTTTGCGGAAGCACGCAAGATCAATATCGTCGGGAAATATACGGATGAAGGCAAATCCGGCAAGAATGCCGAGCATCGTCCTGCCTTTACGCAGATGATGGAGGATATTCGGAGCAAGAAGGACAACATTCGTTATGTTCTTGTTTTTAAGCTTTCCCGTTTTGCCAGAAATACCAGTGATACCGCAAAGTATCTTCAGGAACTTTCAAGCTATGGAATCGGTCTTTTGGGGATCAAGGACGGAATCGACACTTCAACCGTTACCGGCAAGATGATTGCAAATATTATGGGAGCTGTTGCAGAAGTCGAACTTGAGAACATTCATGAACAGACGCTTGCCGGAAGACAGCAAAAAGCCAGGAATGGTCTCTGGAACGGAGCGCAGGCTCCGTTCGGATATTCTTTGAAGGATAAAAAACTAATGATATATCCGAAAGAAGCGGAAACGGTCAAGGAGATTTTCCGGCTCTACACAGAGGAAGGACAGAGCATCAGCTACATTGCAAAGAAACTTAATGATGAAAACATCCAGCGTGAGCAGCGCGGAAATGTAAAAATCTCTGGCTTTACAGACAGAACCGTCCGTATCATTCTCAGCAATCCGGTTTATGCAGGTATGATTTCCTACGGCCGCCGCCATACGGTAAAGGTTGAAGGAAAGAACAACGAAACGAAGGTCGTAAAGCAAGACGATGAAAGCAAGATTATCCTTGTGGATGGCGTACATGAACCGATTGTCAGTAAGGATACCTTTGCAAAAGCGGAAGATCGGCTGAAAAAGAATGTTGCCCATCGAAAGACCAGAAGTGACAGTACGACCGTTTATCCACTGACCGGCCTGATCAGATGTCCAGACTGCGGAAAAAACATCTTTGGTTATACTGTGCCGCCAAGGAAAAAGAAAAACGGAAAAGAAGGTTATTATCCGAGATATATTTCCTATCGGTGCATATCCGGTAGAGATAGGAACGGGATCAGCTGTTCTCTTGCCAACAAGTATTACAGCGGCACCAAACTGGAAACCGAGGTGAAAGAAGTTATATCCTCCATGGTGACAATCCCGGAGTTTGTAGAACTTATTTCTCAAAAGATTGATATCCAGACAGATGTAAATTCTCTGCGAAAGAAGCAAACAGCAATCCGAAACGAGATCACGAAATATAACGGCAATCTGCTCCAGACCGAAAAGAGACTGACGGAGCTTGACATTGCGGATAGGCACTATCAAAATAAGGTAGACAGTCTGAACCGTATCCTGGATGACCTGTATGAAAAGATCGAGGATGCACAGACAAGACTTGATGGAATAAATCAGGAAATCACTATGGTTGAAAAGTCGGCCATGACGAAGAAATCCATCTTTGAAATGCTGGAAGGCTTCAGCAAGTACTACGATGTCATGTCGCCGGAGGATAAAAAGGCATTGTTGCAGGCTATGGTTTCGTTCATAGAGCTATATCCGGAAAAGCGGGATGACAAGCATCTGATAAAGACGATCCATTTCACCTTCCCTGTTACCTACGACGGTGAAAGCGGAGCGTTATTTGTCAGAACTAATGAACAGCAAGTTGAGACGGTGTGTTTGCTATCCAAACTAAAATAAAAGCTGGGTATTTTTAAAAGGAAAGGGTAAAAGTGTCAAGAATATACATTGCATTCATAGAAAGTATGGCTGCCGCTGTGTTTATTGTTCCACTTTGGTGTATATAATAGGTTTTGTTTTCATAACCGAAAACGAACGATTATTTATATGATATTTGGATTCTATTTAACTGCTGTATTAGCATTAGCAGCAGATAAAAAATAGTTCTAAAAGGTATATCTTTGTAATGCAAGAGTATGATACAATTGGTTGTGGATACTAAAAACTAAGGAAAATCAGGTATGCTGAATAAAAAAGATTTCTTAAAATACGCTTCAAAACTAGCCTTTCCGATCATGATCCAAAATCTGATCGGAACTCTGGTAAACATTGCGGATACGGTAATGCTTGGATATGTAAGCCAGACTGCCATGTCGGCTTCATCCCTTGCGAACCAGTTTACTTTTATTCTTTTCTGTTTATATTATGGTATGGCCACGGGTGCTTCCGTTTTATGTGCACAGTACTGGGGAAAAGGTGATAAAAAGACAGTAGAAAGAATTCTCGGCCTGGCGGAGCGAATCTCACTGATTGTTTCCTTCGTGTTTTTCGTGATTTCTTTTTCTGTGCCGGCTACGATCATGAAGATCTTCACAAGCAGTCCGGATACGATTGCTGCTGGCAGTGAATACTTAAGGGTAATTTCATTTTCCTTTATGTTTATGGGATTCTCTCAGGTTTTTATGAGCGCCCTTCGAAGCATCGGAAAAATAATGCTGCCTTCTGTCACGTACATTGTTTCGCTTTGTGTCAATGTTATTTGTAATGCCACCTTTATTTTTGGTCTGTTTGGATTTCCAAAGCTTGGCGTTACCGGTGTGGCTCTTGGTACTGTCATTGCCAGAATCACAGAAGTACTGATCTGCCTCATCTACTCATTAAGAAGTTCCGATGTCAGATTTCGGATAAAATACTTCTTTGCGAAATCAGGTATTCTGTTCCAGGATTTTATGAAAATTGCTACTCCAGCTGTAATAAATGATGTTGTCTGGAGTCTTGCCAGCTCAGCGTTTGCAGCAATCCTCGGTCATATTGGTGATGATATGGTTGCCGCAAATGCGGTTGCTGTTATGGTGGTAAATATTGGTGCGATCGCCTGTCGTGGTTTTGCCAATGCAACTACGATCATTGTCAGTCAGGAACTGGGTAAAGACAACATTGAGGCAGCAAGAGAATATGGAAAGCGCATGCTCAGAATAACAATGGTTGTAAGTCTGGTCGGATGCGTCATTATTCTGGCACTTCGTCCTCTGATACTGGATTTCTATCGGGATAAACTGACAGAGACGGCCATTTATTATCTTGGCACTTTTATAATTATGACAACCTGGCGCCTTGTGGGAGAAGGCATCAATACCTGCCTTATATGCGGCTGCTTCAGGGGTGGCGGTGATTCCAGATTTGGAATGATCATAGATTCCCTCTTTATGTGGCTTGTTGCAGTTCCACTTACCTTTCTTGCAGCATATGTCTTAAAGCTGCCGCCTGTCTGGGTATACTTTGTAATGACGCTGGATGAGTTCGAAAAAATGCCGGTGGTCTTCATCCACTATATCAGAGGTAAATGGCTCACAAACATTACCAGAGATTTTGATTAGAAAGTGGGGCTGTCGCACTAGCAAATATTTTTTGCTGGGCGGCAGCCCCTTTTGAAAGATGAATCACGCTTTCCACAGACTATGGAGGTTGCAGTAGGCGTAGACCGCTTCGACTTCATCGCCCTCGCAGAGAGCGAAGCAAACCTCCGGCTTCTCGCCGGGATGCAGTTCCTTGCGCTGATTGCCCTGCTTGGTCTGGAGAGATACCCACTCGATGTAGTGCTCCGGCAGCATGGGATGCTCCACGGAGCCGACCTTGACATGGACGATATCGTTTTCCGCCGTCCAGACGGGGACATGCTTCTCCACGGCGGCATCGGTGGTGCCGGGAACGATCTCCCTCATCGGCTCGCCGCAGCAGATGACGGGAACGCCGATGTCCTTGATTTTGGTAATGATATTACCGCAATGCTTGCAAAGGTAAAACTTCTGCTCTATGATGATTCTCCTTTTCTTTAATAATTTTCCGCGTGAATTTCAAAGTAGCTCTGGGGATGGTTGCAGGCGGGGCAGACTTCCGGGGCTTTCTCCCCCACGACGATGTGACCGCAGTTGCGGCACTCCCACACCTTGACCTCGCTCTTGGCAAAGACCTGCGCTGTCTCCACATTGTGCAGCAGGGCACGGTAGCGCTCCTCATGGTGCTTTTCAATGGCGGCGACCAGGCGGAAGCGCTGCGCCAGCTCATGAAAGCCCTCCTCGTCGGCGGTTTTGGCAAAGCCGTCGTACATATCCGTCCACTCGTAGTTCTCACCCTCAGCGGCGGAGAGAAGGTTTTCTGCGGTGTCGCCAATGCCGTTCAGTTCTTTGAACCACAGCTTGGCGTGTTCCTTCTCATTATCAGCGGTTTTGAGGAACAGTGCCGCGATTTGCTCAAAGCCTTCCTTCTTGGCCTTGGATGCAAAATAGGTGTACTTGTTGCGTGCCTCGGACTCACCGGCAAAGGCAGCCATCAGGTTTTTTTCGGTTTGAGTTCCTGCGTATTTCGTTTCTTTCATGGTGGATACTCCTTCCTTTTTTTTGCTTTTATTGTAGCAAATCTATGATTTTCTTCTGTGACGAAGTCACATTCCTTTTTATTTTAGACGAATCAGTCTGTTCTTATCCCGCAGCGTGATTGCACCACGCTTCAGCTCCACCAGTCCGTCCTCCGAGAAGCTTTTGAGCATCCGTGCCACTGCCTCCCGTGCCGAGCTGATGTGCTGGGCGATCTGCTCATGGGTCATGCGTATCGTGTCGGAGCCGGTACGCTCCGCTTCAGTAAGGAGAAATTCTGCCAGCCGCCGATCCAATCCCTTGAACATGATCTCATTCGTTGTCGCTGCTGTGTACGAACGCCCCTTTTTCATAATGGCGGACAAAGGCACTTCGGCGCAGCGTCTCCATTTCGTGTTCGGCCAAGGATGACCAGAACGGAAGTTGTGTCAGTGTGCGTTCCATATCAATGGCAGCTATGCTTACCGCAGCCGTGGTCACCGCAGGTGTGGCCGGCCTCGCCGTGCGCATGGTCATGGTGGTCACAGTGAACATTGGGATTGTAGCCCAGATTTCCGCTGAG
Organism: Gallintestinimicrobium propionicum; assembly: GCF_025567525.1. Classification (NCBI taxonomy): domain Bacteria; kingdom Bacillati; phylum Bacillota; class Clostridia; order Lachnospirales; family Lachnospiraceae; genus Gallintestinimicrobium; species Gallintestinimicrobium propionicum. Next base: position 20,868 of record NZ_JAOQJY010000012.1, read on the forward strand.
CAATGCGTTTACCGCCGCATCAGCCTCCCCACTGACACCGCCGTAGAGCTTGATCCCCGCTTCGGCCAGAGCTGTCTGCGCACCGCCGCCGATGCCTCCGCAGATCAAAGTGTCCACGCCGTTCTGCATCAGGAAGCTTGCCAGTGCGCCGTGACCGCTGCCGTTGGTGTCAACGACTTCCGCATGAGTGATTTTGCCGTTCACAGCTTCATAAAGCTTGAACTGTTCAGTGTGGCCGAAATGCTGAAAAATTTGACCGTTTTCATAGGTAACTGCAATTTTCATAATGGAATCTCCTTTACAATTTTTGTTGGATTTTTCTGGGTTAGCTCTCTGCATACGGCAGTAGCGGCCGCAGTGGGCTGCCTCCTGTCCTCCGCAGATGCGGTAGTTACCTCCGGTGATGTGCAGCGGCTTCCCATGGACAAGGCACGCTGCGATTTTGCACCGTGCGCTTTCGTAAATCTCCTGCACGGTAGAGCGGGAAATATCCATTTGTGCGGCACATTGCTCGTGGGTTTGCTGCTCCAAGTCAACCAACCGAATAACCTCGTATTCGTCCAGCGTCAACAGGATCGGCTCGGTATCTTCACACCCGTTGGGGCAGAAGGTATCAACTTGTGGTGCGCCACAAATACGACGGCACCGTGGCGGTCTTGGCATGGGCGCTTTCCTCCTTCTGTTTTCGGTATATACCGATTATAGCACCTCGCGCAGAAAAATCAATACAGATTTTTCAAAAGCCGCTGTAACGCTTATTCGAGGTGCAGTGCTTCACTACGATCGTGGTACCCAGTACACCAGTGCGCTTTACCGCAACACCCTGAGAAAAAATGAAGAGCTGCCGGACAGCATTGTTGTAGAGGTTATCGTAAAGCAGGTAAGCAATCCGAAGTTCGCCGCCATGATGCAGGAAAAGATCAGCATGAAGGTGGATATCTCTGCCATTGAGCAGGAGATCGCGGCGCATGAAAAGCAGCTTCGACAGAGTTATTCCGTAAAGGCACGACTGATGGAGGAGATTGATTCCCTCGACCCGGATGATAAGCACTACATGAAACGCTAAGCAGACCTTGATGACCGGCTTTACAAGATGTATGATAAAATCGAGGATACGGAAAACCAGCTCAAGCTCCAATCATTGCGGAAAATATGAGCTTGAGTTTGGACAATGACGCACATATAGAAATGGTATGCCTCTTGAGCAAAGAGGCAGGGGAGGAACAGCAGAGATGAATCAGGCAATGAAGAAAGCAAAGGAAACTTTTGCACAGGGAAATTATACCTGTGTCTGGTGCAGGGACAACGAGCTTTTGACGAGTAAGGAAGCAGGTCTGCGTCCGCTGCTGACACGCATCCGGGAGGGGAAGGATTTGAACGGATTTTACGCGGCGGATAAAATCGTCGGACGCACGGCGGCATTTTTATATGTGAAGCTCGGAGCAGCTGGGGTGTATGCGCCTGTGATGAGCAGGGGTGCGAAAGAACTTTTGGCGGAATACAACATACCTGCAGAAGCAGACGAACTGACAGAGAACATCCGAAATCGCCAAAATACCGGATTATGTCCAATGGAATGCGCAGTTTCTTCCTGCGGCAGTCCGGAAGCAGCGTATGCTGCCATTTTGGAAGCGATCAGAAAAATGCAGCAGAAATAAGCGATAAAGATAAAGGGGAAAACATAAGAGGAGGAGCGGTTAAATGCTGTACAAAAAGAATCAGGCAGAGAAACTGGAAGACAGCTTGTTTCAGCAGCCCACAGCGGAGTATAGGGGAGCTCCCTTTTGGGCGTGGAATACGAGGCTGGAGCAAAAAGAGCTCGACAGACAGATGGAGGTCTTAAAGTCGATGGGCTTTGGCGGTGCACATCTGCATCCCCGTACCGGTCTGGAAACACCGTATTTAAGCGAGGAATTCATGGATCGGATCAAGGGCTGCCTGGCAAAAGCAAAGCAGGAAAACCTACAGGTTTATTTGTATGATGAGGATCGTTGGCCATCCGGATTTGCGGGAGGTCTTGTGACGAAGGAGGAAAAATACCGTGCGCAGTATCTTCTGTTTACAAACAAGCCTTATGAAGCAGGGGAAGAGGCACAGAAGCAGACAGACTCCAGCGCGAGAGCAGCAAGAACCTTAAACGGCAGGCTGCTTGAGGTTTACGATGTCGTTCTGGATGAAAAGGGTTATCTGGTTTCCGGTAAAAAACTGGAGGAAGGCATGCAGCCCCAGGGAACCTGTTGGTATGCTTATCTGGAACGCCCGCTGCCGAGCACCTGGTACAACCATCAGACCTATGTAAATACGCTGGATAAAGCGGCAATGGATCGTTTTCTGGAAATCACCCACGAGACTTATGCAAAGGAGATCGGGGACGAGTTTGGAAAAACGGTGCCGACGATCTTTACGGATGAGCCGCAGTTCTCTCATAAAACACTTTTGCAGTTTCCGCAGGAAAAACGGGATGTGATCCTGCCCTGGACTGAGGATTTTGCTCAGACCTATCAGGAAATGTATCAGGAGGATATTCTGGAAAAGCTTCCGGAGCTGATCTGGGAAAAAGCAGACAGAAGCGTTTCCACGATCCGGTATCATTATCATGATCATGTGACGGAGCGTTTTACCCGCGCATTTGCAGACAATGTTGGAGCATGGTGCAAAAAGCACAATATCGCGCTGACCGGACATATGATGGAAGAACCCACACTGCGCAGTCAGACTGCAGCACTGGGCGAGGCGATGCGTGCGTACAGAAGCTTTGAACTGCCCGGCATCGACATGCTGTGTGACAGCCATGAATACACGACGGCAAAGCAGGCACAGTCGGCATCTCATCAGTTTGGGCGTGAAGGCGTAATGAGCGAGCTTTATGGTGTAACGAGCTGGAGTTTTGATTTCAGACGCCATAAGCTGCAGGGAGACTGGCAGGCAGCGCTGGGCATTACACTGCGTGTGCCGCATCTGTCCTGGGTTTCGATGAAGGGGGAGGCAAAGCGTGATTATCCGGCGAGCATCAATTATCAGTCGCCGTGGTGTAAGGAATATAAAACAGTGGAAGATCATTTTGCAAGAGTAAACACAGCCATGACGCGCGGTAAGGCAGCTGTGCGTGTCGGCGTCATCCATCCAATTGAAAGCTACTGGCTTCACTGGGGACCGGAGTCCCAGACTGGATTGATCCGCGAGCAGATGGAGGAACGGTTCCAGAATGTGACCCGCTGGCTGTTGTTTGGCAGCTGTGACTTTGATTATATTGATGAATCTCTTTTGCCCGGACTTTGTACAGAAGCAGGAAACCCGCTGAAGGTCGGTGCAATGTCCTATGATGCTGTTATCGTTCCCGGCTGCGAAACGCTGCGCAGTACGACAATAGAACGTTTGAAAACCTTTGCAAGAGCGGGCGGTAAGCTGATTCTGATGGGAGAAGCACCGACTATGACAGATGCAGTGCCCAGTAACGATGGCGCAGAGCTTGCAGCCCTTTCCAGACAGATCGTTTTTGAAAAAGCGGCGCTTTTGGAAGCGGTTGAACCGTACCGCGCACTGCGTCTGGAAAATGAGACGGGAAGCCTGACAAACCATTACATCTATCAGCTGCGCATAGATCAGGACTGCGGCTGGCTGTTTATTGCAGTGGGAGAGCCTGCAGAAAATCTGGATTTTGTGAAAAAGGATCCTGTGAACATCGTGTTAAACGGCAGGTTCACGGTGAAAGAATACGATACCATGACCGGAAGAATCCGGGATGTGAAGACGGCAAAAAGAGGGGCGCAGACGGTTATAAATCATATCTTTTATAACCAGAGCAGCTTGCTGTTAAAGCTGATGCCAGTGGGCGAGGCGAGCGGCAGCGTGCAGGCGGCTGCAGCGAACGATGCAACACAAGCAGCTGGCGTGCCTGGCGCGATGCAGGCGGTATCTGGCGCATCCAGCACGGCAGAAAGCTGCGCAGCATGCGGCGATTTTACTTCGGCTGCAGCCCTCCGGGAACAGCTCCTTGCGTCCGGCGCGGCGCCGAAAACCCTTCCGAATCGTGTTGCCGTTACTTTAAGTGAGCCGAACGTTCTTCTTTTGGATCGAGCGGAATTTTGTCTGGATGGCGGAGCATATCAGCCTGCGCAGGAGCTTCTGCGGGCTGATAACGTACTGCGCAGCCAGCTGGGCTTTTCGGCCCGCGGTGGAGAAGTGGCGCAGCCCTGGGTATTGCCGGAGGAAAAGACAGAACATTTTGCGACACTTCGCTTTACGATAGAAAGTGAAGTGGAAGTACCGGTACGTTTGGCGCTGGAGGAAGCGGAGCATGCATCTGTAAAACTGAATGGGAAAACAGTGAACGAAAAGGTGTCCGGCTGGTATACGGACCACTGCATCGGGACGATTGAAATCGGCACACTTCAGAAAGGCACAAATATAGTGGAAGCGACAGTTCCTTTCACGCACAGAATCGGTCTCGAATGGTGTTATCTCCTCGGTGATTTTGGCGTGCGTATCGAAGGCAGAGCCGGTGTGGTGACAGCACCTGTCAGAGCGTTAAGCTTTGGGGATATCGTACCCCAGGGACTTCCTTTTTATGGTGGAAATATTACCTATCATCTGCCGGTATCGATCGGAGCAAATGGCGCTGTTGTACATATTCCTCATTATCGCGGCGCACTCGTTGCAATAGAAAAAGATGGAAAACGGTTGGGTGAGACGACATTTGCACCCTATGATCTGACTGTTGGAAAGACAGAGTCCCTGGAACTGGTGCTGTTTGGAAACCGCGTCAATACCTTTGGCGCAGTCCATATGGTTGGTGAGGATGACAGATTCCTGAATCCCGGCAGCTGGCGCACACAGGACGATGGCTGGTCAGAGGAATATGTGCTGCAGAAGGTCGGCATTTTGTCTGCACCGGTGATTGTGGAAAAGTAAAAATGTATTTTGAAAAGCAAAAATGCAGTGCGTTATACAGCACTGCATTTTTGTTTCCTGACAAGGAACAGGGAATGTGCTACAATGATAAAAAGATGTCGGATAAAAAGACTTTCACTTATTTATGAGGAAGCTCATGTGAGCTTAGCTCTTTCGACTCTGGCATCATAAAAAGTAAAATGTTTGAGAGATAAAGCGAATGTGAGGGAAAGAAAATGACAGAAATTGAAAATAGTAAAGATCTGATTAGTGTATTATGGAGTGGGGCAGACATCTTGCGTTCAAAAATGGACGCAAATGAGTATAAAGATTATCTGCTGGGGATCGTGTTTTATAAATATCTTTCTGATTCCTTCCTGATCAAGGTATATGATCTGCTTTACGATGAAAAACCATCTACACTGAAGGATGCAGTAGAGGCATACAAAGAGGCATTGAATGACGAAGAAAGTTCAGAAGAATTAAAAAAACAGCTTGCAGAAGAATGCCATTATGTGATGGAACCAGAACTTACATATACGCATTTTGCAGAGGAAGCAAGAAATAATTCTTTTAACCGAGAGCAGCTGCAAAAAGGCTTCAACAACATTGAGCAGAGTGATCCTATTTTTGCTGATTTGTTTGCTGATATTGATTTATATTCCAATCGATTGGGTACAGGAGATCAGAAACAGAGCGATACAGTAGCCAGTCTTATAAAAGAAATTGATAAAGCTGATTTACTGAATTCGGATGCAGAAATACTTGGAAATGCATATGAATATCTGATTGGGCAGTTTGCATCTGAAACTGGAAAGAAAGCAGGAGAATTCTATACGCCCCAAGCTGTATCGAAAATCCTGACACGAATCGCTATTTCGGGACAGGAAGATAAGATTGGACTGTCTGTATATGATCCGTGTATGGGATCAGGATCGCTCCTATTAAATGCAAAAAAGTATGCGGATAAGCCAAAGTATATTAAGTATTACGGACAGGAATTGAATACATCGACATATAATTTGGCAAGAATGAACATGTTTTTACATGGAATTGCAGCGGAGAACCAAAAGCTTAGAAACGGTGATACACTGGATGGAGACTGGCCGACTGGAGAAGAAACGGATTTTGATATGGTTCTTATGAATCCGCCCTATTCTGCAAAATGGAGCGCGGCGGCAGGATTTTTACAGGATGAGCGTTTCAGTGATTATGGTGTACTGGCACCAAAATCAAAAGCAGATTATGCTTTTTTACTGCATGGATTGTATCATCTGAAAAGCAGTGGGACAATGGCAATTGTGCTTCCGCATGGCGTCCTTTTCAGAGGAGCAGCAGAGGGAAAAATCAGAGAGAAATTGTTGCGCTCCGGCAATATTTACGCGGTAATCGGTCTTCCGGCAAACTTATTTTATAATACGTCCATTCCGACTTGTATTATTGTGTTAAAGAAACACAGAGATGGACGGGATGTACTGTTTATTGATGCCTCTAAGAAATTTAATAAAGGCAAAAAACAAAACGAGATGACGGATGCCCATATTGACGAAGTGCTTGCATTGTATAGCAAGAGAGAAACTGTAGAAGGAGAAGCAGTTTTAGCAAGCTTTGATGAGATCGAAAAAAATGATTTCAATCTGAATATCCCGCGATATGTTGATAATTTTGAAAAAGAAGAAGAAATCGATCTTGATGCACTTTTAAAAGATATGGAAAAAACGGATGATGAGCTGAAACAGGTGCATGGAGAATTTGTATCCCTTTTAAAAGAGCTGACATCATCAGATGAGGCTATTATGTCTTCATTAAATGAGCTGATTGGAAGGATGGAGAGGTAATGGATATGGCAAAACCTACAATTAGATTTAAAGGATATCAGGATGATTGGGAACAGCGTAAGTTGGGAGATGTTGCACCATTACGTGGTGGATATGCATTTAAAAGTAGTGAATATAAAAAAGATGGCACACCAATTGTTAGAATATCAAATATTCTTCCGGATGGTTCAATTGGGGCTGATTTTGCATGTTATGATGATATGGAGAATGATGAAAATATATCCCTTAGAAATGGTGACGCATTACTTGCAATGTCAGGAGCTACAACTGGAAAAGTATCTATTTTAAAATGCAAAAATACTGATAAATACTATCAAAATCAGCGTGTTGGATACTTTAAAAGAAATATACAATATAATTATGATTTTGTTTCTACAATTGTTCGTTCTGATTTATTTAAAGAGCAATTAATGTCAGTCTTAGTGGCAGGTGCACAACCAAATGTTTCATCAAAAGAAATAGATTCTTTTGAATTTGTGTTTCCTTTGAATATTGAAGAACAGAAGAAAATCGGTCAATATTTTGCCAACCTCGACACCCTCATCACTCTTCACCAGCGAAAGTGTGATGAAACAAAAAGACTGAAAAAATATATGCTTCAAAAAATGTTTCCGCAAAATGGGGAAAAAGTTCCAGAAATTCGATTTTCAGGATTTACTGATGATTGGGAACAGCGTAAGTTGGGGGATGTGGTTGAAGATTATGTCGAAAAAACAACAGTGGAAGATCAATATCCTGTTTTAACCTCATCTCAGCGAAAAGGAATTGTGTTACAAGACGATTTTTTCGCAGGGGATAGAGTGAATCAAAATGGAAATATAGGGTATTTTATAATTCCGCGTGGATACTTTGCTTTTCGAAGTAGAAGTGATAATGATGTATTTGTCTTTAACCGTAATGATGCAGTGGATATGGGAATAATAAGCTATTTTTACCCTGTATTCAAACCAAGGGGAGTAGATTCAGATTTTCTGTTACGCAGATTAAATTATGGTTTAGAGGATCAAATCAAGATAAATTCTGAGGGAACAGGGCAGCATGTTTTATCATTGAAAAAGTTTAAAAATATGATTGGATTATTTCCATCATATGAAGAGCAGAAAAAAATTGGTTCTTATTTTTCTCAAATAGACCACCTCATCACTCTTCACCAGCGAGAGTTAGAAAATCTCCAAAATATCAAGAAATTTATGCTTGGAAAGATGTTTGTATAAGGGAGGAACGTAGAAAATGGGAAAAATAATTCTTTATCACGGGACTCCGGATCGGGTTGTTGTGCCGAAATACGGTGGTGGGGATGAAAAACACGATTATGGAAAAGGTTTTTATCTCACGGAAAGTATTGAACTTGCTAAGGAGTGGGCGGTTTGCCGCCCAAATGAAATAAATGGCTGGGTTCACAAGTATGAACTTGAAACAGATGGATTAAAAATTTTAGATTTTCAGCAGAAGGATGTACTTTCATGGCTTGCTGAATTGATGAAGCATAGGGATGCAGCGGATTCTAAACGATATCGCATGCTTGCAGCAAAGTTTATTGAAAAATACGGAGTAGATACAAACGAATATGACGTTATTCGAGGGTGGAGAGCAAATGCGTCTTATTTTTATATTGCGAAGGAGTTTGTTCGGGATAATATTGATATCGATATTCTTGAAGAACTTCTTTCACTGGGGGGTTTGGGAATCCAGTATTGCATCAAATCAGAAAAAGCGTATGCGAATCTGACGGAGAAGAGCGATGACTTGCGTATTGTTCCATATGCTGAGTTTAATGATAGATATAATCAGAGAGACGTGATGGCTAGAAAAAATATGCGTGATCTTGTTGACTCTGATGCAAATAAGGTTACAAAAGTATTCAGTACTTTATTTTGAGGTGATGATAATGCGAGCATACGCAGAGGAGTATTTAAATGATGTGGTAGAAAATCAAGGAAAGCTCTTTGATTTTATTGCACAGACGTATCCTGATAAGGATACGGAGGAATTTATCAATACTTATATGGCAAGCAAAACAAGAAAAAGTATTGATGAAGCCCAAGCATATGTCAATACGATGGATGCAAAGGAACTTTGGAATTATTTTAATAAAACAGAAAACTATCATTTGAGAGATGGCAATGCGCTGGAAGGATTCATGCCATTTTGGATTGGTGAATTCTATGCCTATTATCAGTGGTATTATAACTTACCGAGTGCGGAGGTAGTTAGAAAAATTCCGGTTTCCTTTTTGAAAAAAGCTTATACAGGACTTCATGACCTGGAACTTGATTTGGCAGTGAAAAAAGTTGGGGTGGTATAATGGCAATAGTTTGTTTTCATAACGAAAATGAAGAAAATGGATACCTGAGTAACTGGTATCCATCTACGTTTTCTATTAATGGTATTAGGTATTCTTCAATGGAACAGTATATGATGTACAGTAAGGCAGTATGCTTTAAGGATGATAAGATTGCAAAGCAGATTCTTGCTACAGAGGACTGTGCGAAGATCAAGGCTTTTGGAAGGAATGTGACTGGATATGACGAAAATATGTGGAATGGTGTTCGACAGATTATTGTTTATGAGGGACTCTTGGAGAAGTTCTCACAAAATCCTGAATTGCGGGAAAAATTAAAAAAAACGGGAAAAGCAATTCTGGCAGAGTGTGCAGTGAAAGATCGGGTATGGGGGATTGGTTTATCAATGCATGACCCAGACCGGCTTAATCGGATGAAATGGCAAGGTCAAAATCTACTTGGTTACGCTTTGATGATGGTGAGAGAAAGAATATGATCCATATGTTTGGGAACAGCGTAAGGTTACAGATTTAGGTGAAATATATATTGGTTTAGTAACGACAATGACAGAACACTATACCGATAAGGGGCATTTATTGATTAGAAATTCAGATATAAAAGATGGATATTTTGAATTTGGAGAAAATCCAATTTATCTTGATGAAGAGTTTTCTGAGCAGAATAAATCAAGAATGCATCAGCTAGGTGATGTAATAACAGTGCATACTGGTGATATAGGAACATCTGCTGTAATAGGCGAAAATGAAGTAAATTCAATAGGTTTCGCAACAATTGTAACTAGACCAAATCAAGAAATATTGGACTCGAATTATTTTGCGACTTATTTGAATACCGATACTCATAAGCAATGGGCTATTTCAATGGCAACAGGTGATGGAAGGTCGAACTATAATCTGAAAGACTACACAAAACTTGTAGTTCCGATACCTGAAATTGAGGAACAAAAGAAAATTGCAACGTGTATTGTCAATTTAAATTCCCTTATCACTCTTCACCAGCGTAAGTCAAGTTGGCTTGCATACGGAAGCCATTTTCGCTTGGGAACAGCGTAAGCTCGGTGATATTGGTAAAGCTCGCTCTGGAGTAGGATTTCCCGACGCCGAACAAGGAGGGGTAACCGGTATACCGTTCTTCAAAGTTTCCGATATGAATTTAGACGGCAATGAGAATGAAATGACGGTTGCTAATAACTATGTTACAGCAGAGCAGATCGCTGTTCACAGGTGGTCGCCTATTACAGAATTGCCAGCTATTTTCTTTGCAAAGGTTGGAGCTGCTGTGATGCTAAATCGCAAGCGTTTATGCCGTTTTCCGTTCCTTTTGGACAACAACACAATGGCGTATTCTCTCAGCTCAACGAAGTGGGACGCAGACTTTGCAAAGGCTCTCTTTGGAACAGTTGATTTGACTTCCTTGGTTCAAGTTGGAGCATTACCGTCCTACAATGCCAGAGATGTTGAATCAATGGAAATATATCTGCCGAGCCTTTTAGAGCAAGAGCAAATTGGCGGTTTTTTCAAGCAGCTCGACACCCTTATCACCCTTCACCAGCAGAAGTATTTTTATCATATATATACATTTAACCAAACAAAAGAACTCTAATAAACGTAAAGGAGAACGAAAATGCCAGAATTGGAGAAAATAATCGAAAAAAAGTTAATAGAGCAATTGATTTATGGAGAGTCTCAGTGGACTTACCGGGAAGATTTAAAGACGGAGGACGATCTTTGGAAAAATTTCAAGTATATTCTGGAACAGAATAATAAAGATCGCCTGAATGGAGAAGCTTTGTCGGATGCAGAGTTTGAACAGGTGAAGAATCAGTTGCAGTTTTCTTCTTTTTATAAGGCAGGTGAGTGGTTGGTTGGTGAAAATGGAAAAGTGATGGTTCATGTACAACGAGATACGGAAAGGCTGCATTTAGTTGTGATGAATCATGAACACATTGCGGGGGGAAGCAGTGTTTATGAGGTAATCAATCAGTACAGTGCATTAAAGTCAGACGATGAAGAGAGTATAGCGGAAAGGGACAGAAGATTTGATGTTACGCTAATGATTAACGGGCTTCCGATGATACATATTGAACTGAAAAATCGTCAGCATTCATATATGGATGCTTTCTGGCAGATAAAAAAGTATATCAGTGAGGGAAAATTTACTGGAATTTTTTCTGCAGTTCAGATGTTTGTGGTCAGTAATGGAGTAGATACGAAATACTTTGCAGCGGCAGGTGATACGGAACTGAATCCGAAATTTATGAGCGGCTGGGTTGATACAGAGAATAATCCTGTATCCGATTATATCGATTTTGCCAAGAGTGTCCTGCGCATTCCACAAGCGCATGAAATGATAGCCCGGTATACGGTTTTAGATGAAGATGCAAAAAGGTTGATTTTACTTCGTCCATATCAGATTCATGCAATTGAATCTATAAGGGAGGCTTCGAGGACAGGAAAATCCGGGTATGTATGGCATACAACAGGTTCCGGAAAGACGCTGACTTCTTACAAAGCAACCAGAAATTTGCTTATGGATATTCCGGCGATCGATAAAGCAATTTTTCTGATTGATCGAAAAGATCTGGACGCACAGACAACCATGGCATTTCAGGCATATGCAAATAATGATCTGGTAGATGTGGATGAGACTGATAATGTGAATGATCTGAAGAAAAAACTAAAATCCAGTGATCGGCAGGTGATCGTTACTACGATTCAGAAAATGCAGATCCTGATTAGTAAAAGACTTCAGGAAGGAACAACAGAATATAGCAAGATCAAGAATCTGAAAATTGCATTTGTAGTAGATGAGTGTCACAGAGCGGTTACACCAAAGACCAAAAGAGAACTGGAAAAATTTTTTGGAAGATCACTTTGGTATGGATTTACAGGAACACCCAGGTTTGCTGAAAATCCGTATCCACAGATGGGGGATTTAGCTCGTACTACAGAAGAATTATATGGAAAACGTCTTCATAAATATACGATTCAAAATGCGATTCATGATAATGCTGTGCTTGGATTTCAGGTAGAGCATAATGGAGCAAAAAATCTTGAGGATGAGACAAATGCCAGCGTATATGATAATGAAACTCATATGCTGAAAGTGTTGGATATTATTCTCAATAAGTCTTTTTATAAATTGGGATTTCAGAATGGAAAAGGGAAGACGTATGAAGGACTTCTTACAACAAGCTCGATTCAGCTGGCACAGAAATATTATGAGCTTTTGTGTAAAGTTAAAAGTGGTGAAACGTCGCTTGTAATTGATGAAAAAATCAAACAGGTTCTTCCGGATTTTCCGAAGTTTGCCATCACATATTCGGTAACAGAAAATGAAGAAGGATCACATGTCAATCAGGAGAAGATGCAGAAATCTTTAAATGATTATAATGAAATGTTTGGTACAAAGTATGAGCTTTCACAGATTCAGGGATATAATGGAAACCTGAATAAACGATTAGCACGAAAAGATGCAAAATTCAAGAGAAGGAATGAACAGCTGGATCTGGTAATTGTGGTAGATCGTTTGCTGACAGGTTTTGATGCGCCGTGTATGTCTACAATATTTATTGACAGACAACCGATGGGACCGCATGATTTGATTCAGGCATTTTCAAGGACAAATCGTATTTTTGACAAAAATAAAACCTATGGACAGATTGTAACTTTTCAGGCACCTAAATTATTTAAAGAAAGTGTGGATAATGCCGTAAAATTGTATTCTGCAGGGAGTACAGAGAAAGCACTGGTAGCTGAATGGGAAGAAATTGAACCGGCATTTCGGAAGGCGTTGGCAGCATTGAAAGTATCTGCCGAGACACCGGAAAAGGTCACACCAATGTCTATAAAAGAGAAAAAAGTATTTGTTAAGATGTTCCAGACCTTTGATCATTTGTTTGCGCAGCTCAAATCTTTTACGCAATATGAAGATAGTATGTTGGATGATTATGGAATTACAGAAGAAGAGTATGATAAGTATGCCGGTGTTTATAAAAATGCATTGGAAGAGATCAAACTTGCAGAAGCGGAAGACGATTCGGATAAGGAGCATCAGGAAGATGATACGGTAGATTTGGATTATGAATTGATGGCATACAGCAGCACCAAAATTGATTATGAGTATATCATCAATCTGATTCAGAATATCGTAACACCAAGCGAAGAAGCGGAAGTTATTACACCTGAAGAAAGACAGAAACAAATTGAAGAAGTAAAACAATATGTTGAAGAAATGCAGAAAGATAATCCCAAAGTAGCAGAAATTATGCTTCAGTTGATCAATGAGATAGCTCAGGATGAGAATAAGTATAAAGGGCAGTCTATTTTAAATATTGTTGAAAATATGAAACTTGATTGCATCAATAAAGTGATCTCAGATTTTTGTGTTACCTGGTATGCTTCTAAAGATGATGTGATGTATGCTGCACTGCATTATCGGAATGGTGAGATCCCGAATGAGAGTGTGATTAAAGCAACGATTGATTATCAGAGTTATAAGGATGTACATGAAAAAGCATTGCCTAAATTCAGATATTATACCCAGTGTATGGCAGAATTAAGAAAAACACTGGATGAGGAGATTAAGCCATTACTGACGATTGCAGGATAAGAAATACGAGAGAATAATTGTTTATATCAGCGTAAGTGATTTCGAGAAAGGAAAAAACTTATGCAACAGCCTGTAGAAAATGCACAATTATTTTATGAGTATTACAGACAGTGGATTGACGTATACAAAAAGGGAGCAATCAGAGAAGCAACGTTGGACAAATATTTGATGACGCAGAAATGGGTAGAAAAACTGGCACCGGAATTAAAAGTGTATGAACTTACGAGAACTGCGTATCAAAAATTGTTGAATGATTATGCGAAAAATCATGAAAAACAGACTACATTGGATTTCCATCATCAGTTGAAAGGGGCAGTACTGGATGCAGTAGACGAAGGGATGATCGAACGCGATCCAACCAGAAAGGCGATCATTAAAGGAAAATCGCCGGGAGTTAAAAAAATAAAATATTTGAATCAGTTTGAGCTTCATACATTGATTGCACATTTAGATATTAAAGAAGCAGTGAACTGGGATTGGTTTATTTTATTGGTTGCAAAAACCGGCATGCGTTTTTCTGAGGCGTTAGCGATTACTCCCGGAGATTTTGATTTTGCCAGACAGACGTTATCTGTCAGCAAAACGTGGGATTATAAAGGGAAAGGTGGGTTCTTACCAACAAAAAATAAATCTTCTGTAAGAAAAATACAAATTGACTGGCAGATTGTAGTAAAATTTTCTGAATTAACAAAGAACCTGCCAGAAGATCAACCGATTTTTGTCGGAGATAAAAAAATTTATAATTCTACGGTTAATGATGTGCTAACCAGACACTGCAAGGCATGTGGTATTTCTGAAATTTCAATTCATGGTCTGAGACACCCGTATGTCAAGCCCACGACAAAAAAAATTATAACTTTTTTTGAAGTTTTTCGGGCAGCTTCATAGCTGCCCATAGCTGTTTCAAATGGGTGTTCACGGTTATACCTTTTCGGATTCCTTAGTTTCTAAGAAATCCTGTGTTGCATATTCAATCTCAATCCGATCTCCTGGAAAGACGTAAACTTTGTTGATAAGCCGGTCAATCAGAGCTTTTGTCAGCATGTTGGCGTTTCCGACTTCCTGCACAATTTCCTGTTGTTTCAGCTTAATCTCATAATCACTTTTTATCTGCTTTGTCTGTGCAGTGATGACAGCATGAACATTTTTGGCTTGTACCAGTTCCGTATCATAAACCGCTTTTCGTGTTCGATAGGTTTCCAAATCAATCTCTCCGAGTGCATACTGCTCATAAAGATGCCGCTTGCTGTCTTGAATAGAACGGAGTTTTTCTTCATGTTCGGCCTGCTGGACTGTCTGCAAATCCAATTTATCCTTATTGCTGTCAATTCCCAATGCCGGACACATTTGAGCCCGAATTATTTCAAATACAACCTGCTCCAGATCTGCCATCTTTATGCGCACACCATGACAAGGAAGCGTTTCAGCCACCTCGGAATGACGGCAATAAAACCACGCACCATTTCGTAGAGACATTGCATGATCGCAGCATCCACAGAATACCTTACCGCGGAGCAGATAATCACGCGGCTTTTTATTTGACAGAGAGAAACGCTTAATTGAAGCATTGGCTTTCTCAAATAGATCCACACTTATAATAGCCGGATGATGGTTCGGTATTTTGAACCACTCACTTTCATCCTTTAACTGTGTATGTCGGCTGCCAATCTCTTTTACCTTTCTCTTGCCAATTACATAGGTACCGATATATCTTTGATCTTCTAAAATACGCAGGACCGTTGATGTACTCCAAACGCCGTTTGTTCGGGAAACATTGTAATAGTCCTTGCCTTTAAGTTTGCGATATTCCCCAGGGGTGGGGATATTCATAGCATACAATCTTCTTGTGATCTCGGCTGCGGTGTTGCCTTCAGACGCCCATTGAAATATCATCTGCACATTCGGGGCAACATCCTCGTCCGGTTCCATACGTCCGTCTGCACTCTTGCGATAGCCGTAAGGACAGATGACACTCTGATATTCTCCACGACGCATCTTTGCGTATTTTGCACTTTTGGTTTTCATGGACATATCCCGGCTATAACACTCGCTAATAAGATACTTGAAAGCAATATCAATCCCTCCGGTATCACCTTTGAAATTAGCCGTGTCAAAATCATCACTGACGGAAATAAAACGGGTGTGGTAAAGAGGAAATACCCGCTCAATAAAATAGCCGGTTTCAATGCTGTTACGTCCAAATCGGGAAAGGTCTTTTACAATAATACAGTTGATCTTTCCAGCCTGAACCATTGTTAAAAGTTCCTGCACCGCCGGACGCTCAAAGTTTGTCCCTGTATGACCATTGTCAATAAATTCCAAAATCTCACTGTTATCCCATTCCGGCAGAGACATAGCTTTTTCACGAAGAATCAGTTTTTGATTTGGTATACTCAAACTTTCGGTTTTGAAATCTTCCACAGAAAGACGGATATAAAGGGCAATCACATAGTTGCGCACGGTTCCACCGCCTTTCCCTGAAATTCATTTTTGAAACGGAAGGTTACATGAATATTCCGCTCGTGGTCGATCTCAATTCGTTCAATGAGCCGTTCAATCAGTTCTGCAGTCAGTACATGATCCTGTGCCAGTGTTTTTGCATCCTTTTCCATTGCACGGTATCTGGCAAGCTGGTTGTCCAGGGAGTCCATAGATTTTTCAAATACTTCAATCTCACCAGACAGAGCATTGATAGCATGTTCATAATCCGCTTTCAATTCAAAGTATTCGTCATTTGTCAAAATACCCTGTACAAAATTTTCATATAGGCCACGGATCAGCCGGCGTGTTTTTTCAATTTCCTGTCGTTTGGCCGACATCTGAATTTTCAGCTTATCTTTTTCCTGTTTTTGTCTTGCCTCCAACTGAAAGAGTGGCAGCGACATTCCCAGCGCAACTGTCAGCTCTTTTTCAAGAATAGCCGTAACAGTAGAAATCAGTTCTTTCTCCTGTATCATCGCACCTTTGCAGCTATCTTTTTCTACCCGGCTGTTTGTAAGGCAGTGGAACCAGTAAGTGTCGGGTCCTTTCCGGCGCTCGGCGCGTTGCCTGTGAAGGCTTCTGCCACAATCAGTACAGAACACTTTACCTTTGAAAATGTTTGGTGTGTAGGGACGTTTTGGAGTTGCTTTGCTTTCTTCACAGATCTGTTTTCTGTATTCCTGAACTGCATGAAACAACTCATGGCTGATGATCGGTTCATGGGTGCATTTTACAATAATCAGATTATCTTCTCCAGCCTTGACCTGCTGATGATCTACAATCTTTGTTTTCCCTTGCACCAGATCGCCTGTATAAACTTCGCTTTCTAAGATTTTCATCACTGTACGGGTCTGCCATTTGCCGCTTCCGATCAGTCCCGGACTGGTAATCTCGCCAGTGGTCTTTTTATAATGGCTCGGTGCCGGAATCCCCATCTCATTTAGGTTGCGGACAATCCGGTTCAGTGCCACATGTTCATGTGCCCATTCAAAAATCTGTTTTACTACAGGGGCAGTATTTTCATCAATCAGAAGTTTATGGCAATCATCCGGGTCTTTCCTGTAACCGTAAGGTGCCCGTGCACCAATATAGTCGCCATCTTTCATAGCCTGCCGCGCCTGTGCTTTGATTTTTCGCCCAATGTCCAGAGCATAGGCTTCATTGATCATATTTTTCAAAGGCAGCATGATACCGCCATGAAGATTTCCGGAATCCGCTGTGTCAAACTGATCCGTAACAGCAATGAACCGAACATTATGCGCATGAAAATATTGTTCGATATAATAACCTGTGTCAATAGAATTTCGCCCTAATCGGGAAAGATCCTTAACAATCACACAGTTAATGTGGCCTGCTTCAATATCAGATAGCATTTGCTGAAATCCAGGGCGGTGAAAATTTGTCCCTGTTGCTCCGTTGTCGATATAAGTATCATACACAACGAAGTCCGGTTTATCTGAAAGAAAGTCATTCAGTACCAACTTTTGGTTTTCTACTGAGCAGCCCCGCTTTTTGTTATCCTCCACAGAAAGACGGATATACAGAGCCACATGTACATACAAAGATGGTGCCGGCATGGGAGCTGCCGTCTGTTTTCTGCTTTTTCTTGCCATTTAGCCCACCATCCTTTCTTCGTTTTTTGTAGCAATCTGTTCCGCCAAAGAGATTGCTTTCTGATACTCATCCTGGTAATTAAATTCAATATGCAGTTCATCTTTACCCATTACCCGTATGCTTCGGATAAGCTGCATGACTGCCCGACGGTCAATACCCTCCATAGTAGAAAATTTCATAAAATGGTTGATCCAACGGTTTCGTTCGCTTCGGTTTTCTAATACATCTGTAAGTTTTTCGTTCCATTCAGCGATTGCTTTTTGGAACAGTTCAATATCTGCATTGTATTTTCGCTTGTAAGAGAGAAATTCTTCCTTTGTCAGAATTCCACTCACCAGATTTTCATAGAGTTTTGCCTTAAAGCCCTCGGTCTGTGCCACACGCTTTTCATTTACTCTGATCTGTGCGGCATATTCCTGCGCCAATTCCCGGTTAATCCGTTCTTGACTGATACTGGACAGCAGGGCATCCAGAGAAGCAACATTTTCAATATGTCCTTTCAAACTGTCCTGTACACATTCAATCAGATCCGACTCTTTCAGCATGACCGACGATGTGCAGCCATTCTTTTTACCGGTCGGGCAGTAATAATAGTGATACTCTTTATCTTTATAGCGGTTCGTCTTGCGGGTCATACGGCAGCCACAGCAGCCGCAGATCAAAATGCCGGAAAACAGGTAAACCTTATCCGATTTAGGAGAAGTCCTTGTGTCAATCCTGCGGAGCCTTTGCACCAGATCAAAATCGTGCTTTTGTATGATTGCCTCATGGGTTCCCTCCACACGAATCCATTCCGAAGAAGGTTTGTCCTCACGCTCTTTTAATTTGAAATGGGGCGTTGTCTGCTTGCCCTGGACCAGTGTTCCGGTGTAAGTTTCATCCTGTAAAATGCGGATGATTGTAGTTGCAGACCATTTGCAATCCTTTCGGTCTGTATAGCCACCTTTTGCATGAGGCATTCCGTGATTGCGCTTATACGCCAACGGTGAAAGAATTCCTAATCGGTTCAGTTCATCCGCTATATGGGAAGCGCTGAATCCTTCCAGCCGTTTTCTGAAAATATCCCGCACAACATTGGCAGCATATTCGTCTACTTCCAGGCTCTTGTGTTTATCGCCGACTTTCACATAACCATAGATGGTAAAAGCACCTACAAAATCCCCGCTGCGCCGTTTTACTTCCAGGGCACTCCGTGTCTTAACGGAAATATCCCGACAGTAAGCCTCATTCATAATGTTTTTGACAGAAACCGTGAGATCATCGGCAGCGTCATTTTCCGTATCCACATTATCGTTAATTGCGATAAAACGCACTCCATAGGCTGGAAACACCCTGCGCATATAGCGGCCTGTTTCTATGTACTCACGACCTAAGCGGGAGAGGTCTTTGACAATCACGCAATTAGCTTCGCCTTGTTCGATCATCTGCATCATTTCCTGAAATGCCGGGCGATCAAACAAAACGCCACTATAACCATCGTCAATTTTTTCTGCCACAACCTCAATTTCCGGGTGTCGGGCTATGTAATCATCGATCAGGCGCCGCTGATTGGCAACGCTGTCACTTTCTACTGTTTTATCATCCGTATAAGAAAGACGGATGTACTTAATCGCTTTGTAAACCTGCATAAAAAAACACTCCTTTCGTTGCACAGAAAAATCCCCGCAATTCAAGAAGTGTGGTTAGTCCATATTCAATTCCTTTTCCGATTCTTATTCTACCATGCTTTTACGGAAAAGTCAGCCCCTTTCTTAAAATTGCGCCTATCGTAAAATACCCTTGATACATTCTTCCAGGGTAGCACCTTCAGCAGAAAAGCTGGCCTGTACAGTAAAACGGCCACACTTAAAATGGTATGGATTTTTTATCTGCTGAACAAATTCTGCAATCCGTTCATCACGGGAAAGTTCTTTGTTGACAGAAACATCCCGAATGTCTACCAGCGTACCCACTTCACTGACAATGGTGTTCATTTCCATAGTATCAACTCCCTTCTGAAAACTGTGTTATCAAAACCACATGAATAGGTCGGATCTACGGTTGTTACACACATAAATCCGGCCCATTATATCTGATTTCGATTTTACTGCCGTATTTGCCACGCACCCCGGCAAGTCCTTCTGTTATAAGGACGGGGCTATTACAGGCTGCGGATAGCGTCACCGCATCATAGTCCCACATACGCCGCCGCTTTGCCAGAGCAAGCAAACGCCGCAGGAACTCTCCCCAAGTCTTTAGGAAGCTGTGAAGAAGTACCATTATGATCTGCGTCGTTATCGCGTCCGGCCTGCCACAGCCGGTTTCGTAGGTTGCGTTTATCGCTCGGACAGCCTGGATTCATCACCTCCTTAGGCCGCCTGTCACCGCGCCGCCCCATCTGCCGCTCGGAACACAGAATGAAGTACCTGTAACAGCGTATATTCGGTTGTCAAGGAACAAGCAAGGGGCATGGCAGACAAATTGATATTGCAGTTGGGGTGGGAGGAGATATATGCTTCCTTACCACACCCGTCCAGCTTGTCCCGCCGAATATGTCCCTCTACTATTCAGTACATTTTTAGGGGCAAAGTTGCCGTCTGTTATAAAATTTCTTTGAAATATTTTTCCAGACTACGCAATCCGGCTTCGATAGAACGGGTGATCCGGCTTTTGTGTGTTCCTTCCGCTTTGGCAATATCTGCTTTGCTCATGCCAAGAAAAAAGTGTGCATAGATCCGTTGGCGCTGCTTTACCGGAAGTTTGGAAAGACCTTTATAAATCAACTCCGTCATTTGACGCTGTTCCCAAATTTCTGCCGGGTTAAGAGGCTTTTGCAATATCTCACGCTCAATACCTTCGTCTCGATCCAGGGAGTAAAATGCTTTATAGCGGTATGTACGAATCCGATAGGCTTCTTCCAGCAACATATACTCCCGAAGCAACAAAGCAACTTCATCCGGCACCTCAACGATCATGTCCTGTGTATAATACGGGTAATAATCCCGAAGATTGATTTTCTTCATAGTAATTTCCTCCAATTTCGATGTTTGAGTTGATGGCAAAAATCGAAATCAGAGGGTGGGCTGCGGCAGCGATAAGGTCTAAGTCTCTTTCTGATTAAAAAAAGGGTACAAAAAAGCGCGCCCGTACAAAGAACAGGCGCGCCAAAGCAGCAGTATGAAATTTTTCCGGGAGGTTGACAGCGAAAATGCTCAAACTTTGTCGAAACCAAAAACGCCGCAATCCATACGAGCTGGACTACGACGTATAGGTGACTGAATGTAAAGCAGTTTATCTGCGGATCTGTGTTGCATAGACGCATAGGCATTTCCTCCCATCAAGGAGGAACCTGAATCGGCTGCTTGATACCTCCTTGGGAGAAAATTATATCGTTTATGTTTCCTGTATCAGTCCGCAGACATTCGCTTTTTACTCTTTATATTCGCAATTTTCTACATATTCTGCTCTTAGAATATATGCTACAAAAAGCAAGCCCACAAGGGAAAACAACACCTTGTGGGCTCATGTTATAGATGTTCAAATTTATAGCCGATCCCGGCGACACTCTCAATATAGTTTGGAAGATCCGGTTCAAAGCGCAATTTCTTACGCAACTTACTTATATGATTATGAATCGCTTTTCTCGAATAGAAATCACAATCCTCTTTCCAAACCAAATCGGTAATCAGTTCGTAAGTAAAAACACGTTTGGGATTGGCAATGAGTAATGCCAGTATATCAAACTCCTTACTTGTCAGGTTGATAATCCGTTCACGAACCCTGACAGTACGGTGTTCCAGGCATAGATAAAGCTCGCCTTCTTGTATTTCTGTCAGAGGATTTTTCTCTGCTGCGGAAGAAGTGTGACAGGAATTGAATACTGTTCCATGACAGACTCCTTGCTCCAAAATATATTGCATTAGAGCATTCTTTTGTTCCTCGTTAAGAAGCAGAAATAACTTTTCGCCAATCTGTTTGCCGGATTCTTCTATATCAAAAACAGCTAATGTCCCATCACGTCACCATCCCTTTTTTCTAACTACTTTTTTCTTTTTAGTGACAGTCAATGTACCGGGTGCTTTCTTTTTGTTTGCAAGAATAATGATAGAAATTAAAAAAGTCAAAGCTATTGTGATCAGGGCAGGAAAAATGTGATAAGTATAACCATATTCCGCACCACAAGTAGGGTCTACTAAAATCATGCTTGCTTTAATCGGATAATAATTTAACAGTGTTCCTTCAAAAGTTCCGAAATATCCATACACAAAAGCTAGTGCAACCCCACCCAAAAAATTATTTGCCGAACAACAAAATAGCAAAATAATCGGCAAGACTGAAATATAGATCCCTATATTCGCCCCAGTAACACGAATAAACATATTAAACAGATTGCCAAAATGCGCTCCCGGAAATCCGGCAATAATGTTAATTACTAATGCTATCACACAACCTATAAGGCTAAAGATGATTGTCAACAACAATAGAACAAGTAGTTTTCCAGAAAGCAACTGTTTATATGGGATAGGAATTGTTGATATATTCTTCATCGTATCGTCTGTATATTCCCTTGTTATAATATAACCTGCTATCAGTGCAATGATAATCGGAAAAAACAAGGTACAGTTACTAATCATAACTTGCTGCATAAAATAGTCAAATGTCCATGTCTGTCCACTGTTGGCTGTGGAATAAAACAGTGACAGCAGCGGCGAAAGCACTGTCATAATAATTCCGGCTTTTATTACGGAATAGCGTTTTAGTTTTAAAAATTCAGTTTTTATTATATTTCCCATATCTTTTACCTCGTCCATTTTTTATAAAAGCGAATGATCAACCACAATGAAAGTGTAACAGTAATTGCCAGAATAAAAATTGTATGGCAAGTGGTTGGTACAATCGCATAGGCTTCCGGCAAAAGATTGTCTTTTTGCAAATGATCCATCATTAAGCCGCTTGTCCAGTTCATAACACATATAACTGGGAAAGAATTTAAGAAAGCAATTTTTGCAGCACTTATAGATGTTCCAACTGTCCCTAGTATGCCCCAGTTAAAAATAGAATAAAAAAACGCAAGCAGGATAGAAAGCAAAAAACTTTTGTTAAAACAAATAATTAAAAATACAATCGGCAAAGAAGCTGCTACGATAAGAACTCCAAAAATAAGGCTCATAAATATCTTATAAGTCATACCATAAACCATTCCTACATGAAACAGTTTACAAAACAACGCAACAGATAATGTGCTTGTCAGACAAAACGCAATGCTAAAAATAAAGAGCATAGAAATTTTTGCCATAATGAGTTGTGTATTTGTAACAGGAATTGTTCTAAGGTTTTTGGAAGTATCGCAATCTCTTTCTATAAAAAACAAAATAGCGGCAATGATACCAATTAGACATGGAAGCAAAAAAACCAATCCATATCCCAACATCATTGTATAAACATAATCAAATCGGGTTTGAAGATAATGTTCCGTTGTATCTGCACCTGTTCCCGCCTTTGCCATATATGCCAAAATCAACGGAAAAAATAACGATAATGACATCAGTGCGTATAATAATCTTTTCCGCTTTAATTTCCAAAATTCGCATTTAATCAGTTTAAGCAATTCCCTCGCCTCCCGTCACACGCTTGAAGTAATCTTCAAGACTTTCTTCACAGGTATGCGCCTCCGATACCTCCAATCCGTTTTCTACAAAGGCAGTTACAATTTTCCCCACAGGCAGATCAAGGTTGTGCAGACGCAGATTGTGGTCGTCCTGTATAGAGAAATGATTTTCATGGAAATTGCGTTCCAAAATTCTTGCCGCCTGTGCAGTATCAGAGAGTGTAAATCGGATATGCTTACTGCTTTTTTGCTCCAGCTCAGCAAGGCTTTCTTCTTCCAGCAATGCTCCGTGGTCGATAATTCCAATATCGTCAGCCAGCAAGGAAATCTCCGAAAGAATGTGACTGGAAATCAAAATGGTTTTTCCTCTTGCGTCGCAAAGCTCCCGAATAAAGGAGCGTACTTCTGCAATGCCGATGGGATCAAGCCCGTTGATCGGCTCATCCAAAATCAAAAGCTCTGGGTCGTGCATAACGGCAAGGGCGATGGCAAGCCGCTGCTTCATACCAAGAGAATACTGTGAAAAGAGCTTTTTATCTTTGTAGGGCAGTCCTACCAAATCCAGAGCGTCTTTGATGGCATGATTGTTTGGTACGCCCCGCAGAGTAGCAAAGATACGCAAGTTCTCTGTGCCGGTCAGATTTGGATAAAAACCGGGGGATTCAATCAGGCTTCCGATACGGGGCAGCAATTTCTTTTCATTCCCCTGCAAGGGCTTTCCCCAGATTTTGACCTCCCCGGAAGTCGGCTTCGTTAAGCCCAACAGCATCTTCATGGTAGTAGTTTTTCCGGCTCCGTTTCTGCCCAGCAGACCATAAATTCTCCCACGCTTCACATGGATATTTAAGTCAGCCACACTCTTTTGTGAACCGTATTGCTTCGTCAGATTTTTCGTTTCAATGATGTAATTTGTGTCCATATTCAAAACCTCCTGTTCTGTAAGGTATTCTATCATGCCAACCTTGCATTAACCTTGCCGCAACCTTGCATTAACCTTGCAATTTGAAATCTGGCAAAATGACAAAGGTTCCCGCCATAAAGACGGGAACCCGCTTAAATCTCCAAAGGAAAAAGCAACATAAATTCCGTTCCTTTTCCCAGCAAACTTTCAACTGTTATGTTTCCACCCATCTTTTCTACAAGCTGATGGACAATAGAAAGACCAAGACCGCTTCCTTTTTCAGACCGACCTTTATCACACTTATAAAGCCGTTCAAAAATGTGTTTCAAATCTTCTTTCTCAATTCCTACACCATTATCTGCCAACAGCAGCCTCAAGTTATTTCCCTGCTTTGACAGGGAAATTTTAATTTTGTCCGCATGGCTGTGAGCGATTACATTTTGAATGAGATTATTGATAATCCTCATATAGCTGTCCGTATCCAATCTTACCCGGACAGGCTGTTCGGGAATATCAATGTCATAATCGACTTGCTTATCTTCAAAAATCGGTATCCAGTCGATCAGGATATTTCTTGTCAACTCTGCGGCTTCAACGCTCTGGATTTCCAAAGCAAACTCGTCGGAATTTAACTTGAACCAGTCAAAGAGTACATCAATATATTCTTTCAAATCATGAGCTTTCCGGCGGGCAATTTCGATATAATCATCCCGGTCTTTCCCTGTAACAAGCCCTTTATATGCAGCGTCAAGATACCCGATGAGGGTTGTAAGGGGTGTCCGAACATCGTGGGAAAGGCTCGTCATAAGCTGGCGGTTGATTTCCTCTGTCTGCCGGACAATCGAAAGTCTGCTTTCATAGGACACAACAATCTCATTGATTTCATAGGCAAGAGGGGATACCAGTTCATTTGTTGCAGACAAAATACGCCGATTGCCATTTCCATTTTTCACATCAACCAGAGCGTCGGTCATTTCTGCTATTTGCTTTTTTACGCGCCGAACGAGAACAATGGATGTCAGTACAGCCACAACAGCAATCACAATGGACAAGAAAACGATAATCTCCATACCGGCTACACCTCCTTATTAAAGCGGTAGCCAATCCCTTTAACCGTTTGGATATACTTTGGACTGGAAGGATTGACTTCTAATTTTTTACGAAGCCGACTGATAATCGCCATAATGTTACTGTCATCGTAGAAATATTCTTCGCCCCATACTTCCTCATAAATTTGCTGTTTTGTCAAAATTTTCCCTTGATGTTTTGCACAGTACAAGAGCAGATCAAATTCCTTTGGAGGAAGCTCAAAAGTGCCGTTTCCCGTAGTAATGGAACGATTTTCAAGGTCAATCTGCAATCCGTCAAAATCCAGCTTTTGCATAGTTCCAGCTTGCTGATTAAAGCGAGTGTAGCGGCGAATGAGGGACGCAATACGGGCAATCAGTTCGTCCATGTCAAACGGCTTTGTCAGATAATCGTCCGCTCCGGCCCGTAACCCCCGCACTTTAGAAGCACTGTCATTTTTGGATGTGAACATCAAAATCGGCAGGCTGTTCTCTTTGCGGATTTCTTCCAGCGTTTCAAAGCCATCCATACCAGGCATCATTACATCCAGCACTACAAGCTGGTATTCCTGTTCTTTTAATTTCTGCAATCCCTCTTTTCCGGTATTACAAAAATCGGCTTCTATATGTTCCGATTGTACGCTGCGTTTAATCAAAGCGCATAGTTCTCTGTCATCATCTATAATCAAAATTTTATTCATGGCGCAATTCTCTCCCTTGTTTTGTCCGACCATCAATCGGCTTTTCTGCAGTTTTGGGAATCAGCCAAATACCGGCCATCTTTACTGCTCCAGAGATACGTTCACCAGCACAATAATAATTTACCCTACGAGGCGTCACACCCCATTTTTCGGCGGCCTCTTTTAGTGTCATATATTCCATATCGCACCTCCATAGAATCTATTATAGTTCTTTAGCTCGAACAATACAACCTTCAATATTAAGCGTTTGGAAGTGGATGTTAATTAAAGCCACAAGAAAATCTCGTGGCTTTAGCTTACAAATGTTCAAATTTATAGCCGATTCCGGCGACACTCTCAATATAGTTTGGAAGATCTGGTTCAAAGCGCAATTTCTTACGCAACTTACTTATATGATTATGAATGGCTTTTCTCGAATAGAAATCACAATCCTCTTTCCAAACCAAATCGGTAATCAGTTCGTAAGTAAAAACACGTTTGGGATTGGCAATGAGTAATGCCAGTATATCAAACTCCTTACTTGTCAGGTTGATAATCCGTTCGCGAACCCTGACAGTGCGGTGCTCCAGGCATAGATAAAGCTCGCCTTCCTGTATTTCTGTTAGAGGATTCTTCTTTGCAGCAAAGGAAGTGTGACAGGAATTGAATACCGTTCCATGACAGACTCCTTGTTCCAAAATATATTGCATTAGAGCATTCTTTTGTTCCTCGTTAAGAAGCAGAAATAACTTTTCGCCAATCTGTTTTCCGGATTCTTCTATATCAAAAACAGCTAATGTCCCATCACATCATCACCTCCATTTTTTATTCAAAATTTCTGTCCCATAAGTGATTTGAATGTGTTTGTTATGCAACGGCTTTTTCCTTTTGCCGTCATCTGGCAGGTTTTCGCTATCTGAAATAAGTTTGCTGCTATAATCAGCTTCCATTAGGTCAAATTCTGGCTGCTACTGTTAGGTAAATAAAGAAGCTGAAAAACGCAACATACAGAGAACTAAGCGTTAATGCCGCTTTAGATGTGGCCGTCCGTGTCCTTTTGTTTTTCACCAGCCAGATTGCGAATACAAAGCCCGCAATAATCAAAAGCGCGTACACTGCAAAGATGATATAAACCCACGGCGCTTCCATGCCGATTTTCAAGTGCCGGATGATAAACAGGGTCAATGGGAGTACGCTTACCAACAAAGATAATCTTCCTAAATTTTCTGCTTTCATTTTTTCTCCTTTATCCGGCTACAACATCTGCCTTTTTCAGATGATTAGTAGCCAAAATCACAAATAATACCGTGTAAACAAGAACCATTGGAACCAAAGTCATTATGCTGTCAATGGGCAACACTTCGTCCTGTGACGATAGACCGAGAATAATTTGCGAATAAGGGAACATCTCACTTAAACCAGCAATATGGAAAGCCAGACCGCCGATACTAAGGCAAACCGCCAAACCTACCGGCACCGCAAAGCTCCTGATCCGCATGGACAAGTAAAGCTGAACAGCACCAACGCTTAAAGCTGAAAACCAGCCCATAAACAGCCACCATAGCATATTGATAGGGATGGGCTGTTCAAACCGAAACACAACCTTTCCTACGATAATGATAAACACCATCAAAAGAACCTGTGCGGTCAGAATAGATTTTGTCAGCACAACCAGCTTCGCAATGAAAATGGTTGGCCGGGAAACCGGCGTTGTCATAAGGCTGTTCCAGTTGTGATTTGTGTGTTCCAGCCGCCACAAATAGGACGCACAAATGGCAATCAGGATTGGAAAGAAAAAATACCCATAGAACAGCCCTGTTTGAAGCCAAAGCTGCTGCCATACTGCGCCGTCGTACAAATTGGCCGAAGCATTGATGCCATAAATGATTGCACCAATGGCGGCGGTCAAAAGTGGCAGAATGAGAACTGCTACCCACATATTAGAATGGCGGCTTTTCAGATTTTCCGCCCGAATTGCATTGATAAGCATTACAATCCCTCCTTTAATACTCGTATTTTTGAAACTTCTTCTCAAACAGGACAAAGGCAATCAATCCAACAATAAAGAGGATCGTAAGCGGAAGAAAGTCAATATTCCGAACGACAAGTTCACTGGATTGCAAATTGCCGGAAGAAGTGTCCTGCCCCAGCACCATCATTTCTGCGTAATTTCCCCAAATGAGGATATTGCGGATGCCTGTGGGGAGCAAAGTAGAAATAAAGCCAATCAACGCGCCAATCATACCAATAGACATCGGGACAAGCTGGTTCGCAAAAACAAGAGAGAAAAACACCTGAATAGTTACAACCACAAATGTAACCATTACTGTCCCCAAAACAAATTCCCACAGCGTTTTTACCGGCAGCGGCTCAACAATCCCCACAGCATTACCGTAGGCGACAATCACAAGAGCCTGAATGAGAATTGCCGCCAGCATGAGAACGGCTACTACGGTAAACTTGCAGAACCAAATTGCCTTGCGGTTTTCATTGTTGCACTCCAACAGCTTCCATGTATTTCCCCGGTGTTCCATATCGCAAATGCGGCTGGCAATAACCGCTGCCAGAATGGGAAGAAAAAGCCCATTCATAGTAGCTGGCCCAACGATCAAATCCTCCCATGCCGGTGCATTGGGGTCGGAAATCATACCGAGGAAATTTTCATTGTTTCCATAGTTGGAAAATACAAAGAGCAATTCCACACCGAGGATCAGCACAAAGGTCAGAAAAACCTTTCTGCGTTTCAGTTTGTATAATTCAAGGCACAGG
Organism: Gallintestinimicrobium propionicum; assembly: GCF_025567525.1. NCBI lineage: Bacteria > Bacillati > Bacillota > Clostridia > Lachnospirales > Lachnospiraceae > Gallintestinimicrobium > Gallintestinimicrobium propionicum. Next base: position 49,609 of record NZ_JAOQJY010000012.1, read on the forward strand.
TATTTCATCACAGTGTCAGCTCCTTTCCTGTCAGGTTGAGGAAAATATCTTCCAGACTTTCCCGGTGTTCCTCAACACGATAAACAGAGATACCATTGGAACACAGGCATTGCACAACAGCGCCGGTCTGTTCGTCAGTCAGCGCACCGATCTGCAAACCATCCGTTGTACGCTGCGGGTTGGCCTTTTTAAGAAGCTGGAAAGCGTGGTTATTATCGCTGGTTCTCAATATAATCTGTGGCTCCCGCTGCATATCCAGAACTGACATCCTTTCCTGAAAAATCAGGCAGCCCTGATTGATAATGCCGACAACAGTAGCCATCTGATCGATCTCACTTAAAATGTGGCTGGAAATCATCACTGTCATGCCATACTGTTTCGGCAGCATCTTAATGAGTTCCCGCATTTCTTCGATGCCTGCGGGGTCAAGCCCGTTGGTCGGTTCATCCAAAATCAGAAGTTTCGGGAACCGGGCCAGTGCCATTGCAATGCCGAGCCGCTGCTTCATACCGAGAGAATAGTTTTTGACTTTCTTCTCCATCTGGTTTTCCATACGGACAATATGCACCGCTTCTTCAATGTTCTTTTTGGGCAAGTCAAGCAGCCTGCGAATGATCTCCATATTCTCGCGGCCAGTCAAATGTCCATAGTAGGACGGGGATTCAATCAGGGAACCAACGGACGCGAGAATATCACGGCGGTTCTTTTCGTTGAACGGTTTTCCCATAATTTCAATGGTTCCGCTGGTGGGTTTGACAAGTCCGAGCAGCATTTTCATGGTGGTGGACTTGCCTGCCCCATTCGGGCCGAGAAAGCCGTAAATGTCGCCCTCTTTAATCCGAATATCTAATTCCTGAACACGGTAAACACCGTCATATTCTTTTGACAAATTATCTGTTGCTACAATCATTTTTTCTTGCTCCTTTCCTAAGCTGCTTATATCATATAGCCCCCACCTTGCATTGCATTGGAGAGAACCTTGATTTTACCTTGATTTTCACGATCAAAGCTGCAAATATGAAAAGATATGGTATAATACATAAGGAAAGGAGTGAGCCGATGGGTACAATCAAGGACAAAATTATTTTGCTGGTTGATGATGAACCGGCAATTTTACAGATGTGCCAATCCATTCTGAAAGAGAATGGTTTTGAAAATATAGTAACCGCCAATACCGCCCTGAGCGCATTGGAAAGAATGAGTGCAAAGCCGGATATGGCTGTTTTGGATGTTATGCTACCGGATATGGACGGCTTTATGTTGGCAAAGACAATCCGAGAACAGAACCCGATCCCTATTCTTTTTTTGACGGCAAAAGGAGAAATCGACGATAAATCAAAAGGTTTTGAGGCCGGTGCGGATGATTACATGGTAAAACCATTTATCGCGCAGGAATTTGTATGGCGCATTACGGCCATTCTGCGGCGAACCTATAAAGAAAGTGAGGAAAGCAGCTTCTTACTGGATGCCTGCAAAGTGGACTTAGAACAGGCAGAAGTCTATCGTGAGGGACAGGAACCAGTTTCCCTGACCGCAAAAGAAGTGGAGATATTGAAAAAACTGTATGCAAATGCGGGCCGCATTGTAACTTTGGGTGCGCTTTGCCAAACGGTTTGCGGGGATATTTATATAGGCTATGAGAAAACACTTATGTCGCACATTCGCCATATCCGGGAAAAGATTGAGGAAAAACCATCTTCGCCGGTTTCGCTGGTAACGGTAAAAGGCATTGGATATAAGTTGATCTTAAAGGACAAGTCAAGGTGAGCCTATGAATAATATTCAACGATTTTTTAAGCGGTATGTTCATTCCAGTGTGAAGCTGTTCTGCTTCTTTATCCTGATAAACATTGTCCTTTTTGTTGTGCTGGCTGTGGTGTCAAGCAGTCGGGGCAGCCATAGCCCAACGCAACTATTAGAGCAGGTTTCCGCAGACTTGCAGCAAAGTGAAGAAAGCTACCGTCTTTCAGAAAATACGGCTATCCAAATGACAAATGAAAACGCATGGTGTATGCTGATAAGCAATGACACCGGCGATGTGGTCTGGAATTACAAAATACCGTCCGAATTACCTCTGCACTATACACCGGGCGATATTGCAGAAATGACAAGGTGGTACTTAGAGGATTATCCAGTATTCGTGTCAAATCAATCTTATGGTCTGCTGGTTGTCGGCTACCCGCAGGATAGTTTTTGGAAACTGTCTGCTTACAAAACTTCTGACAGCATTAAAATAGACATATTTGGATTGGTTACTTTATTTTTGTTCAATATCATCATTGTGCTGATCCTGTTCATTCACAATAACCGCAAGATTGAAAAATCCATTAAGCCGATCCTCACCGGCATAGAAGAAATTTCATCTGGGAAGAAAACACAGTTAGTTGAACGGGGGGAATTGGCGGAAATCAACGCAAAGCTGAATAAGGTCGCCAAAACCCTGCAACGCAGGGACAGGGCAAGGGCAAACTGGATCAGCGGTATTTCACATGACATCCGCACACCTCTATCAATGGTGCTTGGCTATTCCAGCAGCTTAGAGGAAAGCCGGGATTTGAACACAGAACAGAAAGAAAAGATTGTGGCAATCCGCCAGCAGGCTACCAAAATTAAGCAGCTCATTGAGGATTTGAATTTGACTTCAAAACTGGAATATGATATGCAGCCATTACGAACTGAGAAAATTTCCCCAGTAGAATTGGCCCGGCAAGTGGTATGTGATTTTCTGGATAGTGGGCTTGATGAAAGCTTCTCTATTGATTTTCAATCGGATGAAGAAAGCGAGCTGCACTATATGCTGGGTGATGAAGCGCTCTTAAAGCGGGCGATTACAAATCTTCTTCAAAATAGCATCGGCCACAATCCAAACGGCTGTGCAATAACAATCTCGGTTGACTGTACGGATGGACATACAGAAATTATTGTTGCGGATAATGGCGTGGGGGTATCTGCTGATAAGTTGCAAGAATTGAATGCCAAAACGCACTATCTTGAAAGCACAGATGAAAAACTAAACCTCCGTCATGGACTTGGTGTATTGTTGGTACGGCAAATTGTAGAAGCACATAGTGGTACAATGAAAATTGAAAGTGCGCTGAACTGCGGCTATAAAACAACTCTTATTTTTTGACATTGGTATAAAAAGAGGCTTCAGGATACAACCCCCTTTTTTTGTTTATGAATTTAGGGCTATAAAAGTTCACCTATCCTGAGCTGTAAATGCGAGAAGCTAAGGAAAAAGAACGCCGGACATGATGACTGGATCTGTCCGGCGTTTCTTATATTACGGATTCAAATTTATACCCACTGTCGCTGGCAAGCAATGCAATCTTCCGTAAGATTGCGTATTTTGGCAGGAATCCGTTTCCGGTATTCCTGCCAAAATGCTTGTTGGTGACATATCCCCAAACCCCTGAGATCATCACCTGCGGTGATGGCTGCGCGTTCCGTTGGAACGCTGAAAACCGAAAGCAGAAGGAAAACTATTGCCGCGACTTCTGCGATTCCTTCTGCGGTTCCCGTCCGGTAGGAATGTCCAGCAAATGCTCCACATTTGCCCGGATATTATAAAGCTCCTTCATATCGGCTCTGGCCTGTTTGTAAGAAGAATAGGCTTTCCGTTTCTGTTCCAGAAGTCCGGCATATTCCTCACGCAGAGATTTGACGGAGGGCAGCTTTGTAATCCCAACCTCGTCAAAGTGTTTCTTCGCCGCCTGGTGCAGAAGGATTTCCGTCTCATGCGCCGCACGGAATTTTTTGCTGTACCCGGCTTTCCGGTACTCCACATAGGCCGCCCGCGTCTTGGCATAATTTACGATCTGTTTCTGCAGCTCCCCGTTGGCGGCCATCTGTGATTCCAGTTCCTTGATCTGTACCGACAGCGCATTGAAGCTGGCGGTAGCGGCATCTGATTTTTTCTGCAAATCCTCATAGCTCATATCGCCATGCTCTTTGAGATAGATTACCGCCTGGGAAAGCTGCTTTAAGTTGAACACCTTCGCCCAGCGTTCATACCCCGGCCCTTTGCCGGAACGGACCGCCGCCTCAATGTCCACCAGCAGTCCGACTTTGGAAACCGGCTTTGGGGGAGAGGTACGGCGCGGCTTCACCGTCCGGGTGCCGGCGATCCGTTCTTTGATGGCCTGCTCGGTATAGTCGCCCTTTAACGTGTCACACCGGGTATATCTATCCTCCGGTGACAAGCGAAAACGGAGGTACTTTCGCTCCCGGTTGACTTCAATCCCAGCCGCCTCCAGCTTCTTCAAAAGTTCTTCAAAGTCCTTCGGCTTTTCTTCCAGGGCTGCGTCGATGGCCCATCGTAGCTGCTCCTGGTGGGAAGGCTGTTTCTGACTTCCCATCCATGTGCCGTAATGGTCTCGGCTGGGTTTCGGATTCTCTACAATAGAAAGCCCATGCTCCAAGCAGAGCTTGTCATTCATACGCCGGATTGCCCAGGTGGAACCCCAGAAGTTGCGGAATTTTTTCTGACAATCCAGTGTGGTAGAATTTATGATGATGTGATTATGAACATGGTGTTTATCCACATGGGTGCAGACAACAAAAGCATGGTTTCCCTTCGTCAGCTTCAATGCCAGCTCCCGCCCGATCTGGTTCGCTTCTTCCGGCGTGACCTCGCCAGGCTTGAACGCCTGTCGGAGATGGTAGGCAATCACATCGTCCGCGCCCCGGTTACGTCCGGTCAGGTTCGCATACTGGCGCTTGGATAGAAGAAACTCCGCATCGGCGATCCGGGTGTCACACTCATAGCCATAAATGAATTTTCCAAAATCGGTTTTCTGCGGATTTTCCACATAGTCAATAATATCCGCTATGGCCGTGGAAACATCCCGGCCTTTCCCAACGTGCAGCGGCATGAGCCGTGTGGTCGCCATCCCATCACCCCCTTACTGTAAAACCGGCTCTGTTATCGTGTCTGTTCTTTTTTCATTTTCGGTTTGTCGCTGTGAGCCGCCTGCTGACCGGCATGTTTGCCCAGACTGTCATGTATGGAAGGCTTTTCACCTTGTTCCTGAGTAAGCTCCTGTTGGGTCAGTTTCCGATATGTGTCCATACCGGGAATCAGTGAAAGGCTGCGTCCATTGTCCCAGGCAACCCCAATCTGGCCTATATCATCCACATACTTGACAGTTCCACGGGTGCCAGCGGGCACCGGGGCATAGGGATCGTCCATGTGCTGCAACAAAATCCGGGTATCCGGTGGGTAGGTCTGACGTATAAACTCCACTTGGTTACGGCTCATAAACTCTTGATTCATCTTGAAATCCTCCTTTGCAATGTCTCTGGCTTGGGTAAGAAATAAATCCATTAGTCCTGGATGGCTACGGTCTACCACAAAGGAAACATTCCTGTCATATCCGAAACCGTCCTTATCTTCACAGACCGGGATTGTCTGCGCCCAGGCTTTGTTATCACGGGAAATTCGCCCGTCATGTTCTTTCTGCCGGACCGTGTTGGCAAGGACATAGAAAATCCGGCCAGGATCAAATTGTTGTAAGACCTGCTGCACACATGCGGGGCCTAAACGGTTATCCCGGTAGTTGTCCGCAATGGCCTGTTCGATTGCCTCTTTACACGCAATGTTTGCCTTGTGGGAAGCACGGTACTGATCCAGCTCCCCATGCTCATGCGCATAGGTGGCAGAATGAAAATAAATTGGCGTTGTATCTTTCAATCAAATCCCTCCAATCAAAAAGCTGCCATAGCAGACAGCCATAATTATAGAAAAAGGGCGGGGCTGCCAATGAGTCCCGCCGAAACTGTTTAACCAAATACGAAATCCTTTAACGCGCTGTTTGCGCCGCCGATGATCCCCACCAGCCAGGCCGCCGCCATTGGCAGACCGTAGGGGCTGATCAGGAACGCGATCACCAGCCATGAAAGCCCCGGCCAGAACCCGGCTGCAAAGAACAGCACCAACGCCGCCAGAAATACGATCCCGGATAAAATTCCCAGAACAGCGCCGGAAATCACCACAAGAAATTTGCATACAAGATAAAGAATTCCTGTAACCAGTACAAAGGGAAGTGCCAATAGTTTGCCAATCAGACGCATACGCCCGCCTCCTTTCCTTTTCCATGTCCGTTTTTTCAGGACATTCAGGTATGCCCGAAGGGTGTTTCAAAGAGAAACATATTTCTCCCTCTATCAAAATTCTACCGTGCCGGTTTCTGGAAAGCAACGGCGTTTTTTCCCGTTTACGAAATGTTCGCAAATCCCCGCAGCAGCTTATCCATGCCATCCCACAAACTGTCCAGGCGTGTGCGCAGATCATCCATGTCGGCAGCGTAAATACTGCCGGTCTCATTGGCGCGTCTGGTATATTGGTTTAAGTTATTGGAACAGATACGAAGAAGCCGTATCATTTCCTGAATGTCTCTCATATCCAGATGGATGATATAACCGTCTACCGCCATCTTGCGCAGATATGCGGAGAGGTTGGTAATGCCGAGCTCCGCCATGCGCCCCTTTATCAGCTCCGCCTCCTGTTCGGACATGACGAATTCCACCCGGACGGATTTTTTGTTATGCCCGGCCTTCATCGTTCAGGCTCCTTTTTATGGGAAGGCGGTTTCCGGGTGAAAGCGGCTGCCGCCTGCACCTCTTTCAGTTTCCCCCGCAGTGTGCTCTTTTTCAGGCTATCCATATATTCCTGAATATCACCGGGCTTTGCATGGTAATCTCGCTTAACATGCTCCCGCCGCAGGATTGTTTGTAATTCCCGCTCACTTTCCGGCAGCCAGGTCACGCATTTGGAAGTTCCATGCTCGGCCTTAAACATGTTAATCTGCTGCATATAGGAATCATAGGGGAATACCGCCTGTGTGCCATCCTGGAACAATACTGATACTTTTTCAATCGCACAGGAAAGCAGCTTGACCCGTTCTACATGGGCGTGATAATCGAGAGGCCAGATACAGCCGGTGACTTTCCCGTCTTGTATGCCGTCCAGCCGGATTGCATACGCCAGGATAGAATCTTTCGTCTGCTCATGGTAAAACCGCCACACCTTATTTTCGTGGCTGTCCTGCAGGTAAACATCCCTTTCCCATAAACAGTACGTGCCGCAGGTTCTGGACATCCATAAGAGCTGTTCATTCTCCTCATTTCTGCAAGCCGCAAGATTTTGTATCAGCTCTTTGTCAATATCAAAATCGTCCTTATAATGCTGCGTGTGCAGCTCTACAACCTTCCCTAAAAAGTCCAGCACATCCACGCCCTCAAATTTTACCGCGCCCATCAGCGTTCCCTTTCCGGCACAGGCGGCGCTGCCTGTTTCGCCTCATGCTCCGGGCGTTCCGCTTTCAGCCGCTCCATCAGGGAAGGTTTTTCCTCCGGCAAAGTCTCCGGTGCAAGCTCCCGGATTTCCTCATAGGTCTGGCCGTCCGTTAAGTCAGGGCGTTCCGGCGGCTCATTATTCAGCCGGCCATCCAGCATATTATAGTTTCCGGTCTGTCCTTCCTCGTAGAGTTCCGCATTACGCAGATAGCTCTCCGGCGGCTGGAAGGGCTGCCCGGCGAACAGGATTTCACGGCTTGGTGTGAACTGTGAGAGCACGCCGTCCCGAAGCCTTGCAAATTCCTCATACTGGCGCAGGGAAAGGCCGCGCTCCAGCATTTCCGCCTGGGTATGCGCCCAGCCCTCACCATAGAGAAAATAGTACATATCCGGCTGGTCGCAGACAAAGCACAGGGAGCCGTCCTGATTGTCATAATAAGATGCCTGCATATCCTGATAGTGGCAGCGTTCCTCACGCCCCAGGTACACCCGGTTGTCCGCACCCAGCATGGCAACCATGCCCACATAGTTACTGTGGACCGCAGAGCGGATTTCCACCAGCGGGTCCGCCTCCGGCATGACCTGTCTGCCGGGAATCTCATTCTGCTTTTCTGCCGCGTCATTTCTCGGCATCACTTCGTCATGGGCGCGGGCATCCAAATCCGGCTGTGCCTGCGCGGAAGTCTTTTTGACGGCGCCCGGCTCCGGTTCTTTCTCCTGTGCGTAATAATGGACATTGGTGGAGGTTTTGCTGTTCATTTCCCTGGCGTAAGCCTCCGCAGCCTCGCGGGAGTCAAATTCCAAAGGCTTTCCATCTTCCTTGCACCACGCCTCAGCATGGCCGAAGATGGAAGCGCCGCTGCGCACCGCCCATACGCCGTAGGTTGTTTCTTTTCCCATTCTGATCCTCCTTATCGTTCCTGCTGTTTTGATGGTTTCTGCTTTTGGGGCGTCTCCGTCTGCTTTGCGTCTTTTATCTGCTGCCGGAGAGAAGGCCTGTACTCCGGCTCCGCTTCGGAATCCGTGATATTGACATACTCCCCAATGATACAAAGCGCCTCCCCGTAACTGCCGCAAGCAAACACCCGGTCCTTCATTTCCTTTGCCTGGTCCTTCAGGTCATGCTCCCGCAGGGTACGAGCCGCAATGCCTACCAGATTGAAGATATTGCCATCCTGGCCGATCAGCGCACAATCCGGTTTTTCCGGCTCCGGCGAAGGCTCCCCGATAAAACCGCCCAGACGGTTCGGTACAAAATCGGACAGCCATGTGCCGCCGAAAGTATCATGGGTCTGCAATCGCCACATGGCAAGTTTCCCAATGTCCAGCTTTACATCCTCGAAAGGGTAGAGCAGACAGGTAAGCTCTCCATACTGGAAAGTGGAAACATTCTCAAATTTACTGCCGTCCTTCAAAATTCCTGCCTCGGTGAACATCTCATTGATCCCGTCCACCCATTCCTTCAAATCCCCGCCGCAGCCCTGCAGGATCAGGCCGTCTTTGCCTTCCATGCGCCGCAGGTCATCGGTTGTGATCGTATTGATATTCAAAAAATCGCCTCCTATCGTTCCTGTTGATGATTGGTTTTCTGCCGGGTGGCTTTTGCCTCCGGCTGTTTCTTTAGCTGCCTGCGGACAGAGGGTTTCTGCTCCGGTTCTCGCATATCCGTAAAAATATCGGATAACGGCTGCTCCCAGCTTTCCCCGAAGCCACGGACCACCGTGCCCGCCAGCGCACCGTTTTCCTGAAACATTTTCAGTGTGTCAAAAGCCCGGTCAAACAGTGTGATATTTCTCTTATCTACACAGGGCGCAAAGTGGATCACCCCTTTGGGGTAGCCCCCGCCGGTGCCGATCCAGCCCCGGACAAAATCGTCATAGCCTTTTGTGATCCCGGCGTCGGCCAGTTCGTTGGCATGGCTGGAAACCATTGTACTTGTAGCTGCATACTGATAACCTAAGACCAATATGCCTGTTTTCGGGTTATACATAAAGCGCCGGTTATCAATCTGCTGTATATCAATTATCTGCCTCCTGGTATCAATCCGCATAAGCTCTTTTGTAATCGCTGTCTTTTCTATCCACATCCCTCCCGTTTGTTTATTTGTCCGCAACTTATACCCGTTTTGGGGCGTCAGAGTATTCTTATACAGCCGCCCCTCAAACCGGGGCCCGAAAGCCCCTAAAATCAAGCCTCATTTTGGTTAAGTTGCGGACATATTACCTTTAATTTTTTCTGATCCGGCGCTTGCGTTCCCGCTCGGATTTCCGTCTGGCAAAGGCGCGGCAGGAATCCGAACAATAGGCCTGGCTGGTAGTAGGCAGATAGGCTTTCCCACAGACCGGGCATGTTTTCTGTTTCAGGGAAGTGTCCTCGCCGGTAATGGCAGATTCCAGCACCGGGTCCACCGGTAGCACCGCCTCCTGAAAATACCGGCAGAAAGAGCCGGTCCACCATTTATGCAGCATGTAACAGGGACAGTCTAAGGGGAGGCAGAGCCTATCCTGATTGTCATGGTTGGCGCAAAGGTCTGTTACCAGCTTTCGGATCGCCGCCCGTTCCTGCCTGGTTAATTCCCGTGAGGGCGGCCCGTTCATTTCTTCCTGCCTTTCTTAGCCGGAAATTCCAGCTTGAAATTCACATATTTTCCGCCTGTATCATCCAGCAGCACCACAGCGTCATAGGTCTTTCCCGTCTTTTCGCTGTAAAGCCCGGACATGGAAACGCGGG
>NZ_JAOQJY010000012.1:59855-115262 GCF_025567525.1 Gallintestinimicrobium propionicum
AAAACATTCCTCCGGGGCGGTATGGGCCTTGACAAGCGCCCGGCTCATATCTGCGATCCCATCCATGAAATCTTTTGCCGGAACTTCGCCGCGCTCCACCTGCTTTAACATGGATTCCCATTCCGCGGTGAGCATGGGCGATTTGATGTTATCCGGCAGGACCAGAATCAGGTTCGTACCTTTTTCCGTGGGGATAAGCTGCTTTTTCTTCCGCTGCACAAATCCGGCAGAGACCAGTTTCTCCAAAGTAGCCGCACGGGTGGCCGGGGTGCCTAATCCTTTGCGCTCGGCGTCCTCCGGCATGTCCTCGGTGCCGGCGGTCTCCATAGCTGCCAAAAGGGAATCCTCCGTATAATGCTTCGGCGGGGAGGTTTTGCCCTCCCGGACACTGGCAGAAACCGTTTCAAAAATCTGCCCCTCCTGCAGCACGGGAAGGGAGGCGTCTGTATTCTCGTCATCCTCCGGTTTGGATTGTTTCAATCCCATGCGGTAGAGGCGTTCCACTTCCTTCCATCCGGCCTGTAATACGGTTTTTCCTTTTGCCGTGAAAGAACGGTCCCGGCAGTCTAAAACCGCCGTCACCGCCTCGAACCGGTGCGCCTGAGCCGTGGCAGAAAGCAGCCTTGCGGCGATCAGCGTCAGTACATCCTGTTCCCCGGAGGGAAGCTCCGATAAATCCGTCCGGGCAATCTCCACCGTAGGGATAATGGCATGGTGGTCGGTGACTTTGCTGCCATCCGTTACGCGGTCAATATCCGGTTCCCCTGCGCAGCCCTTTCCAAAAGGCATATGATCCCGCAGCCAGAGAACCAGAGAAGCGGCGGTTGCCTGCATATCCTCGGTCAGATACTGGCTGTCCGTCCGGGGATAGGTCGCCAGCTTTTTCTCATAGAGGGATTGCACATAGTCAAGGGTCTGCTGGGCCGTATAGCCATAGATACGGTTACATTCCCGCTGCAAAGTCGTCAGGTCATACAGGCGGGGCGGCTGCACCGTCTTAACCTGCTTCTCCACGGACAGCACCGAAGCGACCTGCCCGTCACAGCCCATACGGATTTTTTCAGCTTCATTTTTCCCGGACAGCTTTTCCCCAGAGGCAGTAAAGCCGCCGCATGTGATCTCCGGCACATAGAAGGGCTTGCTCGTAAATGCCTGGATATCCGCCTCCCGCTGTACCAGAAGGGCCAGCGTGGGTGACATGACGCGCCCCACATTCAGCGTGACGCCATACAGGACAGAGAAAAGCCGGGTGGCGTTAATGCCGATCAGCCAGTCGGCTTCAGCCCGGCAGACCGCCGCGTCATAGAGCTTATCGTAGTCGCTGCCAGGACGCAGGTGCTCAAACCCGTCACGGATTGCCGCGTCCTCCATACTGGAAATCCAGAGGCGTTCCATCGGTTTCTTGCATCCGGCGTGTTCATAGACCAGACGGAAGATCAGTTCGCCCTCCCGTCCGGCATCGGTAGCGCATACCACGGAATCCACCCGTTTGTCTTTCATCAGCCGGCAAAGAAGGTCAAGCTGCTTTTTCTTATCCTTCGACACTTCGTATTTCCATTCTTCCGGCAGGATCGGCAGATCACCATAACCCCATCTGGCATACCGTTTCCCATAAGCCTCTGGCTGCGCCAGTTCCAGAAGGTGTCCCACGCACCAGCTCACCAGATAACCCCCGCCCTCCATGTAGCCGTCTTTTTTCTCATTCGCACCCAGAACCGCCGCCAGCGACATGGCGACGGAGGGCTTTTCTGCAATTACTAACTTCATTCCTATAACCTCCATTTCTTTGAATTAGAAAAGGCAGCATAGCCGCTGCCCTTTATAAGCTCGGCTCCTGTCTGGTTTTATGTCTTTCTTTGGGTTCCTTTGCCTCTTTCTCCTGAATCTTTGCTTTATTTTCGGAAAGACGCTCTAAAAGACCTTTTTCCTGTTTTCGTCCCAGGGTTTTTGCTGCCCGGTCATAATACTGCACCTTATCAGAAAGTAAATCCTCTGGCAGCACCTGGGTAGCATTCACTTCTTTTACCATATTCTCCAGTTCTTTAGTCTGCATGTTCCCGTTATCCGGCACAAGGATAACTTCATGGGTCGATGATGGGAGGACATAAAAATCAGAACCAAGCAGCTCGCCGATTTTATCCAGTACGCCGTCTCTTGCCAGAACCCCGGCGCCATTTACTTTATTCTGGTTTGTCAGGATATACATAGGTATCATTTCAGATTCTAATGGTTCCGTCTGTTCAAAAAGATTCTCAGGCTTTACGGACAGCATTATTTCTGACATCACATCATCCATTGTGTATAAACAGACAGGATTCCGGGCGTTTTCTGCTGACACCGTATCGTGGTGAAGCTGCTCTGGTGTAATTCCCCAAAGATTCAACATATCATTTGTAACAACAGCGGAAGCCGTTCCGCTGCTGTCCTCCATGATCTGAATACGGTAGGTTGCCGCCAGTTCCCCACATGCGGTATGGGGTTTATCTTTCAAATATTCCTGATTCTTTTCCGGGTCGCACAGACGGATCGCAAGCAGCGGCCTGGCTGTTTCATAATCCTGAAGTCCTTTCACATCAATAGGAAGTTCCAGGCTGTTTTCCACTTTTATCTGTGCAATTTCCTTCATAATGTCGTCCATCGGGCGACCTTTGCCAAACTGTTCCTCATAGTGTTCCAGATAAATGGACGGTGCAGCCGTTTCATCATCCTTTCGGATGATAAGCCCTGTAAGAATCCGGTCATTTCCTTTGGTGACTTTTTCAAGGGTTATCTTTGCATCCTGATAGTCCACCGGCAGATATTCCCGGATATGGTTTTTTATATTTTCTGCAAATTCCTGATTCATTCGTTTTCCTCCCGTTTTCTGTTTTCTAACCATTCATCTTCCTGCTTTGCGGCCTGCATAAGACACATCAGCACAACGCCGGCAGACATTCCCCCGGTGAATGTAAGAAAGTGTGTAATCATGTTCCACATAAAAAATCCTCCTAAAAAATAGGTAAAGAAAAACGCCCACCGAAAAGTGAGCGCATCATCAAGTATCAGTTATCCATTTTTTCATTTTCTTTTCGCAATGGGTTGGCCTGGCAGAACAATCTCCCCGACAGGGATTTCCCGCAGTACCTTTTTCATCTGGTGGGCAAACCGGATTGTCCTCACCGTGCCTCCTTTTTCCCTCCCGTCATACACAGCGATCACCCGGTCAGAGTGTTCTACCATGTAGCGGTTCCGGTGGGAATAGACGCTGGGGTGGTATTTCTCTTGCATGACAACAACATCCGCGCAAGCCTCCAGCATTTCATAAGTCCGGCCCTTTGCCATCAGGCTGTCCAGGCGCTTTTGATAGGGAATGACAGCAATCAGCTCCAGCACCGGATTTGTCTTTTTCTTCTCCAGTACAATCTTGGCAAAATACTGGTCCACGCCGTCTGCGAAGCCGCTCATAAAGCGGGTAAACCCGTCCGCAACAGCAGAATCAATTTCACGCCGCAGGGCGGTCTTTACATGGTTGATCTCTTTCTGGGGTAAATCCCTGTGCCCGGTGACACAGCAGGTCTTTCCTTCCATTTTTATTCCTCCGTCCGATAGGTATTATTCTTCACTTTTCATATTGTAATAGATTTAATTTAGTAAGTCAACGAAAACACCCTTTTTCCATTTGCGAATAATGCAAGGTCGTGAGGTACAATCTATTACAGAATGGGAGGTGAAGGCGATGTATGAAGATTTTGTCCCGGAACGGCTGGCAAAGCTGCGGACACAGAAAGGCGTATCTGCGCGCGATATGTCTCTATCGTTAGGACAGGCAAACAACTACATCAACAACATTGAAAACAAAAAGTCACTTCCCGCCATGCAGTCTTTTTTCTATATCTGTGAATACCTGGGTGTAACACCGCAGGAATTCTTTGATGAGGGTAACACCTGCCCCGAAGCCTTGCGGGAATTTATCGCAGAGGCGAAACAGCTCGACTCCAAATCCATGCAGTATATCCTCGGTATTATGAAAGAACTCAATAGCAGAAAGTAAGCGGTCACGGTGCTGGCCGCTTTATTTGTAAATTTTTTTCGTACCCCTTGCATAAATCCCACAAAGTGGATATACTATAAGTAAGAAAGTAAGAATTTCCTACTTTCAAACTTAAAGCAAAGGAGATGATCGTATGCTGGCCGAATTGCGTCAAAAAGCCCAGGTCACAATTCCAAAGGAAATCATCGTTAAACTCGGTCTGTCCGAAGGCGATAAACTGGACATCTTCGAGAAGGACGGTTCCATCTGCATCATGCCGGTGGTTGTCTACCCCAAAAAATATTTAAGCGAGCTTAAAGAAGAAATCGGGGATGTAAAAGCAAAAATCGCATCCGGGGAGCAGCCTGTCTTTGACAGCGTGGACGCCCTGTTTGACAAATTGGAGGCGGAATGATGGCGTATGAGTTTACCTTTACGCCCCGTTTCCAAAAGCATTTTAAGGGTCTGACCGTACAGGAGAAGAAGCAGCTTAAAAACAAGCTGGAACTTCTGGCCGAAAATCCTTCCCATCCGTCGCTGCGCACTAAACGCATCCAGGGAACCACGGATCTTTTTGAGTGCAGCGTCAACATGGACATCCGCATTATCTGGTATTACGAAGGCGACAAAATGATTATCCTGGTGGACGTAGGGCATCACGACATATTAAAGCAGTTTTAAGCAGCAGGGCGGTACGCTATGACAGTGTACCGCCTTTTGCTGCCTTCTGCCTTTCTTTTATTGTACCCTGCAATCTTCCTGATATGCCCAATCTCACTACCGGCGATAATTCCCTAATTACTCTCTAAAAGTCACTTTTTTATTTTCCTGTACTTCCAAATCCGCCTGTGCCGCGCTGCTCGCCAAGTTCGGTAACAAAATCCGCGATCACAACCGGGGTGATCACAAGCTGGCCCACGCGGGAGCCTTTGGAAAGCTCCTGCGTCTGATTGCTTACATTACTGATGATCGCATGGATTTCCCCACGGTAGCCGGAATCCACAGGAGGCAGTTCACAGACCAGCCCTTTTACCGCCATGCTGGTACGTGGGAACACATAGCCCGCATAGCCGTCCGGCACTTCAATCCCGAATCCAAGAGGAACCTTTGCGATCTCTCCCGGCTGCAAAGTACAGTCATAGGGCATGTAAACATCCGCACCTGCATCGTTCCCATGCGGACGGAAAGGGCGGCGGCTCTCTGGCACGCCAAAGTCAATCAGTTTGATCTTCATGCGCGCCTCCTTCAAAAAGTGCCGGATAGTCCGCTTTCAGAAGATCCTCCGGCGTCATATCCGCATCTATTTTTCTGCCGCAGGTCATTTTCCCCTCCAAGCATTTGTCCTGCTGGCAGAACGGCCCTGTAAGACCGGGGGCAAACAGCGCCGGGCTTAACGAATAAAGCTCCTGCCAGATTTTCAGGAGCACGATCCGGGTCTCGTCCGTATTGCGCCGGCATACCCGCTGGCCGATGATGTGTTTCCACTGATAGGGGGTGGCGCTGATCATCAGCACATTCCGAAGCCCTTGGGGCGTGGCATATCCCGCCGCGTCATGGCCGATTCCTTCGGCGCACAGCTTTTCGTAACAGTCCATGCCTTCGTGGCAGCTTTTTAAGTACAGTTCCCGGACCGCAACCGGGGCGGCCAGAATCTCATAGGGCACGGCAAAATCTGCCTGCCCCGTATAATTGCTGTACTGTAAGGACGCACTCATAAACTTTACTTCGTTCTGGTGTCTGGTGATCTGCGACAGGAATCGCCTGCTTGCCCCCACAACAGCAACGGTGATCACCGCAAATTTCTGAACCGTGGGGTGCGGAAGACCGCTGATTGCCGCCACGGTATTCTTATTGAACGATTTTTCATAAAGAGCCATCAGATCATCCATTGTAGTGATCCGGTGGCCCCTTTGCGTGAGACGGGCAGCAAAGACCATGTTTTTCTCGGCCTCCGCAACCGCCTGGCAGTTCAAAATCTTCACTTCAATTTGGTTGATTGGTATGTCCCTCCTTTACAATAGCTTTCAATAAGAACAGATAGTTGAGGCTGTCTGTGATCTTTTCATTCCATGTGCTTATATCGTAATCCGTATCACCATCAAAGCACATGTCATACAGAGAGACGATATGCTTCGCTAGCATCCCGGCAAGGGCACGCTCCGGCGTGGTATGCTGCAAAGCTGCCGCCGCCTTAAAAGCCCCCAGCCGGTCCGTATCGTCCCCGGTGTATTCTTTGGTTTTCTTTTGCAGAATGTCAGCGCAGAGCTGCACCTGCTCGTCAAATACGGCATTGACTTCCTTTTGTGTGATATGGCATCCCTCCTTTGAAAATGAACTGTCCCGAATTTTGTCTATTATTCGGGACAAATTTATATAAAGTTCCCGGCATTATGCGCTGGGAAGGTAGATCCAGTCGTGCATCAGGCACACACTGGGTTCGTCCTCCCTGGGTACCATATGGTAGGTACATTCTCCGTACACGGTCCGCTTGTCCTCAATCTCCATGCCATACGCCTTATAGAAGCGGTATTCCAGGTTGGAAATGATACAGCGGAGCGTCTGCAGTGCCTCCCGCTGTGAGGTCACGATCAGATCCCGGTCAATGCTGCGCTTTAAGAACAGCAGGGATTTATAAAGCTGTACCTCTGTCCGGTAAGGGCGGCAGTCCATATGTTCCAGCCAGCCGCTAAAAGCCACTGGCCCGCTCTGGATCACATCACGCTCCGGGTGGTAATACTCGTAGCAGTCCAGGTTTGCCGTGTTCAGAAGGTAGAGCATTTCCCGGACCTCATTTTCCGGCATATCATAGAACCGCAAAAGGGAGCGGTACAGATGGACGTAGCCGGGTATCGAAACAATGGCATTTACCATAGAAAAATCCTCCTAAATAGCAGGTGCGGGAGCAGACTGCCCCCGCACCGGTTTCCCATATTCTTGTTAATCGTTTACAGCCGCCAGTTTTCCCATGACAATGAAGCGGCTCGCGCCTCCGGGCGTACAGGTGGAAAGGGTCAGCACCTTATCACTGGAAGTCACCGTAACATCGGTTTCAATGACAGACCGTCCCGCCATTTCAGAAAGCCATGTGGTGTAGGCACCGTCATCCTTCCAATTAAGACGCCAGGGGGAAGTGTCGCTGCCGGACTCGCTGGGCTTTGCCACAAACGCCGTGAAAATTTCCACGACATAGCCGCCGCCAGGGGTGACAAGGTACATCTGCGGGTGTCCGTCAAAATAGCTCTGTTCGTCATACTCATTCAGCGTGGCGAACATGGAGCCGTCCCGCATATTGTGGCCGTAGATAATGGTATTGCGGTCCGAAAAATCCTCCTGATTTTCATAGTCTGCAAACAGGCAGCCCGTCTTATTATAGGTGCCGTCATACAGATGGTGCAGGTAATACTCGTTATCGTCTGTCTGCGTTACCGGGTAGTTCATGGCCGTATCAGGGAGGGTAAGCCATCCGATGATGTCCGGCCCGGTTTCCCTAAGAGCTTCAAAATCCACTGCGGGGAGGACCACAGAAGGGTCCTCCCCGGCAGGTTCCGTTTCCGTATTATCTTCCTCCGGCGCTTCGGTCTGCTCCGGCAGCTCTACATGGGAAGCAATGTCCTTATAGGCTCCGGCGCTCTCGGAATACTGGTTAAGGTCGCGTACCATCAGGAACCCGCTGCCAAGTGCCAACAACCCGCAGAGGGAAACCACCGCAATACCAACAACTTTTCTCTTTGGGGTATTTCTGCTGTACTTGCCCTTTTTGAAATAGACTGCGGCAAACAGTCCGCCGCCAATCACCGCCAGTGCCAGAAGCCCGCCATACAGGAAAATGAAATTGTCATCCCCAGTCTGCGGTACCGCTTTATCAGGATTAGATGGTGTGGACGGATTGGACGGTGTTTTCGGATTATCCGGGTTATCCGGGGTAGCCGGTTTCTCTGGCTTTTCATTGAAGAACTGGACCGTTGCGGTTTCGTCTGCCTTGATCTCCACGGTGGCAGCGTCAGGAATGATATAGTCCTTGCTTGCCCGGTTGGAGATTTCTGTTACGGTATAAATGCCAACGCGCAGCCCCTTGACCTCGATCACGCCGGATTTTGGAGAAGTGAAAGTTTCACAGTAGGAACCGTCTGCACTTTTCACCTCAAAAGCAAATCCATCCTTGCGCCCGTCGCTGGAATCCTTTGTAATCTTCAGGTTCCCGCGGTACGCCTCATTGGTAAAGCCCCGTCCGGCCTCGCCATTTTCCACAACCGCCACCTGGCCGTCCTCTGTGATGGCAAAGTAGTAGGCGTTCTCGTCAAGCTGGTAGCCCTCTGGTGCCTTGCTTTCTTTCACAAAGTAGCCCTTTGCCAGAAGGCCCTCCGCGGTGTGGTAGCCCGCCTCCGATTCTTTCAGGGTACCGATCTTCATATCTTCGGAATCAAATTCCTTGTTGCCATTGGCATCCTCATACAGATCGAATACCGCGCCGGAGAGGAAACGCAGGAAGGTGTTATTATCTTTGTCCTCTTTCTTCACAGAAGAAGGCTCGTCTACTGCCTCGGTTTTCATCACCTGCACGCTGCCGCGGATCAGGGTATTTTCCACTTTGATTTCAATGCGCTGGCCGTCCACACCGATATAGATATGGTGCTGCTGCGGGCTTACCGTATAAAGTGCCGGAGAGGAAATTTCCTTTACGATCCAGTGGCCGTAAGGGATATTCTCAAAAGAAAAGCTGCCATCCTCGGCAGTGGTGACAGTAAGCAGTGCGTTTTCCCCGGTAAATTCTTCCGTGTCCGGCCTGAATAATCCCATCAGTGCCCCGGACAGCTTCACATCTTCGCCGCCCTCCGGGTTTTCGCCGACTTTTACGCCGTCCACACGCCCGCGCAGCAGGTCGTTGGAAACAACCTCGCCTTCATTTACAAGAATCTGCACCAGCGCCGCCTCCTGGCCTGCGTATTCAAAAATAACCGGATATTCGGTATCAGAGAGGATATAGGCGTTGTTTGTGGTGCGTTCCTTCACATAGTAGCTGCCAAAAGGCAGGTCGGAGGCAAAGGAAGCGTCATAGCCGCCCGCCTCATTCGGGTCAACGGAAACCACTTCCAGGAGCCCGCCCGCCGGAATGACGCTGCCGTCAAGAGCCGTCAGGTCAGCGGACGCATACAGCCCGAAAGAAATATCTTGATATTCCTCATTCATGCCAAGCCCAAAAAGATCGTCCGTTTCCAGTGCTTTGAACAGGCTCACATCCACCTTCTGACGCTCGTCATAAAGTCCGATGGCGGTCTGCGTTACTTCCACAGTTTCACCCGCATAAGTAAGCTCGGCATATTCCGGCTGGGTATTTAAGACCATCCCCTCCGGCGCCTGGCGTTCCTCCAGACGGTAGCGGCCCAGATAGAGAAGCCCGCTCTGGGCGGTTCCATCCTCCCCGGTGGTAAGGGTTTCCACAACCGTATCTTTTGCCGCCCTGAGCGTTCCGTCACCGGTATAAATATCTTCATCCGCGATCACGTCATAGACTGCGCCCGGCAGCCCCATGACCTCATACACCGGCTGGTACAGACCATCGTTTTCCTGGACGGAAGCGAATACCTCGCCGGTCTTGGTGATGGTAAGCTGCCCCTTCTGCGGCATATTGTACTGCGTAACCGTGACAACGGCCTCGCTGCCGTCAATGGTAAACGGCACCGGCTCGCTGGAAAGTACATACCCGTAAGGCGCCGCCACCTCGTAAAGCTCATAATCCCCGGTGTGCAGAGGCTCCGGCAGCATCAGCCAGCCTTCATCCGATACATAGAAGGTATCAAGGGTTTCCGGGTTCGGATAGTAAATATCCTGGGTGACAAATTCCCCGGTAGACAGGTCCTTGATCTGGAAACCGGTGCCCGTCATGGGGATAATATTGCCGGTCTCCGCGTCGCATTTCTCCACACGCAGCCTTGCGGTAATGGTGCGGTTATTCAGGATATAACTGTAAGTCTGTCCGTTGGAGGAAATAAAGACCGTAAAATCCGGGATAAACGCTTTTCCTTCCTCGCCGGAAACCTGGTGGATCGTATAATGGCCGTAAGGGAGCATTTTGGAGGAAGCGAAGCCGTCTCCATCGGTGGTGAGCAGATCACGCTCGCTTTCCTTTGCCGCATCATAGCTGCCTGCCGCCTTCAGGTAAACCTCAAAGACCGCACCGGCCTCCGGGCGTTCAATGACGCCCTCATTGGGTTCGTCCGTATTTTCATCCCCGGACACATCCGGGTCCAGGTCGTCCGTATGCTTCACCAGCTGGATATTTCCATAAATGACCGTTTCCGTAACCTGGTTTTCCGTGGTATTCAGTTCCACTTCATACAGGGTCGGGGAAGCGCCCACCTCATAGACCGTATCGTTTAAGAGGTAGCCGGTGCTGGGATCAATCTCCCTCACCGTCCAGTTATCACCGCAGACATAGTAGCGGGTCATAAAGCTGCCGTCCGGCCCGGTGGTGTAGGTGTCTACCAGCTCGCCATTGTTATAAATGCCATAAGTTGCACCGGCAAGGGTGGCGTCGCCCTGGGCGGTGCCGGTATCAGCGTCGCTCTTTACCACATGGACGCGGAACTTTTTCAGGATATTGCTGAAATGCACCGTGGAGGTCTGGCCGCTTTCAATGGTGACATACTGCGCGGAAGGGGTCACATAACGGTCCACCGGCAGCTCTTTCACCAGATAAGTGCCGGGCAGCAGCTTTTCTTTAATCTGCCCGTTTTCTCCGGTAGTGACGGTTTCATCCACTTTATTTCCCAAAATGTCCGTGCCTGAAATTTGGAAAGGAATCCCGGACACAATACCGTCCTCACTGGTCTTGACAATCTTTGCGGTGCCGTAGGTTTCGGTCTTGATCTTTACAAAGAAGGAAACCGGGTCGCTGGCGCCGGTCATCATAGTCTGGTAGCCGGGTCTGCCCCAGATCAGCATGTCATTGGCAACCGGGATGTCCTTTCGGAATTCAAAGGTGACGGGGTCCATAATCATGTTCTTACTGGTGAACGTGTACTTGTTCCCGCTTCTTGTGACGGAAACGCCGCTGCCTTTCAAAGTCTCCAGGTCGATTTTCAGGTTATTGGTGTCCGTGACAGTCAGGGTATAAATCTTCTTTTCCGTGTCCCATTTCAGTTCCAGCTCCGGGGCCTCGCTTTTCTTCGTGGAAGTAAAAGAGGGGATCGTGGAATGGGAGGCAACCTGTGACAAAATCCAGTTGTAGGCTTTTTCCGCAGGACGTCCGGCAATCACACTGAAATACTGGTTGGCATCTGCATGGCCGTTCCCGTGCCGGCTGTATGGGTCGCTGCGAAGCTGCTGCTGGTATTCCCAAAGGATGATCTGCGTCGCCATTTTGTAATCGTCCTCGTTAATGCCGGACACAGGGAGGGAGGTGCCGGGTTTCCAGCCGTAGATTGCCGTGAGGGTGATCCCCCGTCTTGCCTCGGAAGGGAGCAGGTTTAAGTAATTGCTGTTGGTGCCGCTTTCCGATGTATAGGTATTGTCGGAAGTGTTATAGGCAATGCCGCTTTCCACGCAATATACCTGCTGGCTGCTCCCGTCCGAAGCTGTCAGCATATAGTGCCGATAAGCGTTGCCCCCGGAACTGCTGCGCACATCCATCGTTCCATCAGAATTGTAAACAAGGTAGGTGTAAGGCGCCGGCGCATAATAATGCTGTCCGTCAGACCCTACATATTGATCGCCCAGCCAGGAGCTTGCTTTCTGTCCCAGCGAAAATGCGAACGCCTGGGTAGGGATCATCCCAAAGACGCATACTGCGCAAAGCAGAAATGCCAGCAGCCGCTTTACGCCGCTGCGGTAATGGGTATTTGTTTTCTCCATGAAAAATCCTCGCTTTCTTAAAATAGTAAAGGACAGCTTTACTCGCTGTCCTCCTGTTCATCATCGATCCTGTCGTCAAAATCATCTTCGGAGAGATATTCCGGCTCTCCATAGGCTTCATCCGGGTCAAAGCCTTCGCCGTAGCCGTCATCCTCGAAATCTTCGTCATCCTCTGCCTGCTGCTTCGGACGGACGATCTTTACATAATAGCCAACGCCGCCTACCGCAAGCAAGGCAACGATAATAAAGATAATCGTGCCGGCGCTGCCGTTGTCCTTTTTCGGCGGTTCGGTCTGTGCGAGTTCCTCTGTTTCCGCAGGTCTTTCCTTTCCGGTGCAGCCTTTGAGGTCATTCTTGCAGACCGAGCAGGCGGTATTGACTTCGCCGGCTTCGCATTTATCCGTACAGGTGCAGACGTCCTCTGTTGGAATCACGCTCATGGTGCCCTCGTTCTTTTCCGCCAGAGCCATCAGGTCAGCTTCGGTAACACCATTCAGGAAGTAGACGTTGTTGTCGTCACGCTTGCCGTCAATGATAAGATAGAACACATTTCCGGCCTCGGTGGTGATCGTGTAAAACTGCTTATCGTCACCCTCGCCAGTAGCTTCATCCAGCACTGTGCCGGTTCCCTCCGGGGTAAACGCGCCATCCGGGATAGAGGAAGTGGTTTCCGTTTCTTCCTGGGAATTGGAGCTGCCGCCATTTGTGCCGGAGGCTGTATTGCTGCCGGTATTGGTACCCGCATTAGAACTATTCCCGGAAGCATTACTGCCTGAATTGCTGCTTTGGGCATTATGATTGGTACTGCCGGAAGAAGCAGCCTGGACCTGTGCCGGTTTTACCGGCTTGCTGCTCTGGTTCTGCTGCACCGTTTCCGCAGGTTTTTCCGTGGGCGTCGGTTCCTCATAATAGGGATTTTCAAACTTCACGGTCTTTGAGCGGTTCCCGGCATAATCCTGGGCATACACGTTTACCTGTTTTCCTGTGCCGGCATAATCCTTTAAGGTGACGGTAGCCGCCCCATTGGTCAGGGAGTTGATACGGTTCCCGTCCACAAAGACCGCTTCTACGCCGGAATTGTCGTCGCTGCTTTCTACTTTCAGCGTACCGCCGTCCAGAGAAGCCGCAAGCTCCGGCGGTGTGGTATCTTTGTCCCCGGCAGCATAAGCCGTCAGGGGCAAAGCGATGGCGCTTATGACAAGCACAAGCGCCAGTAGCAGAGAGATTTTTTTAGTCCTCATTCATGTCCTCCTGTTTCTTAAGCGGGCCATCTCCGGACGGAGCGGCCTGCTGCGATTTCAGAAATTCGGCCAACTGCTGGGGCGTCAGATGGAAGCTGCGGGCAATCGCCACATAGTCGGTGTTCTCCAGCTCCGTTTTCTGTTTTTCCAGGCCGCGGAGCCTGGCCTGCATCTCCGCAATCTTGTTTTTTGTCTTGTCGATCTCTTTCTCCAGTTTTTCAATCTTAGGGTTCAATTTATTACCTCCAATCTGTCAGGGCAGACGCCCAAATGTATAAAAGTGCTGCTGCCAGTAGCTTGTGTTGATGTTTGCGTAGGAGATCGGGTCCCCACAATGGATCATCATCCCGTTACCCACATAGATTCCCACATGGCTTGCGCCGCTGGTATTGTAGGTCCCCTGGAAGAAGATCAGGTCGCCGGGCCTTGCATCGGCGCTTGATACTGGCGTACACACGCCTAAAAGCCCGTCTGCGGTCAGGCGTCCGAAATTCCAGCCCACTCCACAGTGATTAACTACCCAGGAAACATACCCGGAACAGTCAAAGGAAGTGGAAGGGCTTGCGCCTCCCCACACATACGGATAGCCTAAATACTTTTCAGCCTCCGCAAGCATAGCCGCAAATTTTTCATCCGCAAGGGCCTCCGGCGGTACATCATAATTGAAATAATTCCCCCCGCCGCCTGCGCCTGCTGCCGGCAGATGCCGCTCGCTGGTATCGCCGGTATCGGCAAAATACAACGGGTTCCTATACTGTCCGTCAACCAATACCTCCAGGTGCAGGTGCGGCCCGGTGGAGTTTCCGGTGCTGCCGACCTTTGCGATCACATCCCCGGCCTTTACCTCCTGTCCGGCAGATACTAAGATTTGTGAACAGTGGCCGTATTTGGTGGTAAGAGAGTGCCCCTCGTAAGCCTCGCCTTCAATGGCGACGCACAGACCATAGCCGCCCGCATTTCCTGCCAGCGTGACCGTGCCGTCATGCCCGGCCAAAATTTCCGTGCCCTGGGGCATCCCGATGTCAACGCCGGTATGGTAGTTCTTTTCCCCGCTGATCGGGTGTACCCGGTAGCCGTAGTAGCTGGTGACATAGGGCAGCCAGTTGGTGCCAAACACATTTTTCACATACTGCCGGTTTCCTTTGGTCTGCAATAAAATCTCGCAGATTTCTTTCTGGTCTGCGTCCATGCGTGAAACCACCAGGTTTTCAAGCGGCATGGAAGTAAGCGTTACATTTAAGATGTGCCACTCATAAGGCACTTCTTCTTCGGTTTCCTCGCCGGTCTCCGGGTCAATGCTTGTTTCTGTCCGGTAGCGGATTTCCGTTTCCTCCGTGAAGGATAGGGAATACTGCCCGTTAAAAAGCTCCCGGAGGACGCTCTCGATCTGTGCATAGGTGAAATCCTGATACGCAGAGGTGAGATACCCCATTAAAACATAAGGGTCATGCTCAATAGGGCCGATATTATAGCGGTACTCGTCATAACCGGGCCGGTCCGATTCCACACGGTTGATCTGCATCTGCAGGTCCGTTTCCCACTCGGTATATATAAGCTCCGCATTGTTGATGTCCGCGTCGTCCGCCAGATAAGTAGAGGCGGCAAGGCTCCCCAGCCCTCCGGTTCCAATATTGGAAAAGGAAGAAAACAAGGAAGCGATCAGGAAAAATACCAAAAGGAGCAGGATCACGATTCCGCATAGAACCGGGTGGCGCTTGACAGCGTGAACCACACTTGCAGCAATCTTTTCCGTGGCAACGGCGGTGTCCTTTGCCCGCTTTCCGGCTTTTTGTGCCTCCCTGGCTGCCTTGGCATACTGGCGTTTTATTTTTTGTTTCTGCCACATCCGGGCAAGAAGGTTTTTCTTCAGTTCCGGGTTATCCTGTAATGTCTGCCGGTAGGCAAGCCGGGCATTGGCTCTGGCTGATTTCTGCTGTAACTTTGCCACCCTGCGGTATGGCGCGGTCTTATGTTTATGGTAGGCATAGCGTAACCCCCCTTCGCCCGCAAGCTCGGTACGGTGGGCCGCTTTAATGCCGACATTTTCATCCTCCGCCTGATAGATTTTTTTATGGGAGTAACCAACCGCCATATTTGCGCCGGCCTTTACCGGGCGCATCGGAACAGGACCCTTTACATGGGCCCGCTGGGATTTCACCTCCTTTTCAAATTTCAAGTGTTTTTTGGCCTTACCCGTATCAGGATCAGAAGATGTTTCCATCCGCAGCTTACGGCGGGCAGGCAGGCGGTTTTCCGCCTGTTCCAGCTTTTCCGCTGTCCGTTCCGCTTTCCGTCTGGCCTGGGTGAGTTTTTTATCCGCTGTTTCCGGTGGAAGCTCGTCAGCGGCAAATTCCAGCTTGGAAGGCCGTTTCGGTTCTCCTTCGGCTGCCTCCGGCGGTTTCTCCTTTGGTTTCTCGGCTTTGGCCGCCTCCTGGAAACGCTGCTGGTATTTGTTGCCATGCTGGTGCATCCGGGAACGGCGTTCTGCCTGACCGGGTTCTCCCTGTGTGTGGCGTTCTGTACCAGAATTGCCACTGTCAGAATCCGCACGCCGGGAATCCACATATCTGAAATCCCTCCGGCGCGGTTCCGGTGCAGAAGTTCCCGGTTCCAGAGGGTTCCGTGTTTCAGGTGCCCGTGCCGGCTCATGGTCCATATCCCTGCTTTCCAAATGTTCCGGTATGGAAATATCCGCCTGCTGCGGTACATCCGCTTTGAAAGGCTGTGTATCATCCGCTGCCTGCTGTGCTGCGGTTTCATACCTCCGGCTCCGGGCCGTTCCCGAAGAAGAAGGGGCGTCCCTGACCCGCAGCAGGTTAAAATCCTGTTCGCTCTGCCGGGTGTCCATACATTCCTCCGCATGGGAATCACGGACCGGCATCCGGGTATCTTTCTTTTTCCTCTGAAATTCTTTTTCCCGCGGCACTGTTATCACCTCCAGTCATTTTTATTTTCGGGAATTTATGCACCTGCCACTTCATCAGGCCGTGTTGTGAGTACGCTGTATAACAGGGTGTCTTTCGGAAAATGATCGACAAAGGGGATAATCACATTCCCGAAAAACAGAAGCCCCTCGCCGGGGCCGGAATGGGTCACATAGGAAAGCTGGTGCGGGGAAATCCCCAACTGCTTCGCCAAAATCTGCCGGTCTCCCTGGGCCTGGTTCAGCATGTAGATAAAATCCGAGTTCTATAGTGATAGGTAAGCCTCTGATATCATCTCGGGCTTTTCCCCCACTCCACACCGTGCATGCGACTTTCACCGCACACGGCGTTCCATCGGTTAGTATTTTTCATTGTCTAAACAATCAACCTTTGAATAGAATAAAAACTGTAGTAGTTGAAATAAGATTAAATAGGTTGCATGGAAGCCAACTCACGAAGGTGGTTAACCTTTATAAGCTGTTTGATATCTAGCTGTAGTAAATCCATATATTTGTAAATAGTTTCCGCTTTTGAAGCATGAATGAGTTTATGTACGGAATTCTTTATGAGAATAAGATTCTCATAGGCATCCGTACCGCCTAAATGTCGGGGTAACTTATGATGGCAATGAATTTCCCCAACAGAGGAGAATTCAACACCTGTTATAGCACATTTTCCCCATTGGGCTGAGAAGAGAGATATTCGATTGTCTGCGTATTCCGCACTATTGGAATAGGCTGGTTGACGCATGAGAGCCAACATCATAGGGATGTTGATTCTCAGACAGTTGTGAATACCTTCTCGTCCTTCGGGAGTGTAATAATTCCAGCTCTTCTTACGGAAAAGCGGGTTTTTGTGCTGTGTGTATCCTATTGGATACACGGGCTCATTCGTACCAGCGACATATCGCATCATTTTGGATTTACCAAAACGGGCTTTTTCAAACTCCGTAAGCTCTCGCCCTGTTTTCACAAGACGGTTGCCTGTGCGAGTGCTAAGCCTGTTTGTCAGCAAGGTCATGACTGTGCGGTTTAGGGAAGCACAATCATGATTAACATGTGTGGCGATACAGTAATAATTCTGCATGCCAGTAACCATACTGTTATAGAGTCTGATTTCCCCCTGTTCGCCATATATTTTGCGAGGGTGAACGATTCTCTTTGCCTGTTCTTTAAGCTTCTCCCTTTTGTGCTCGAGATTTTTATCTGCGATATGAGATATAACCACGAGTTTGTTGCCTTTTCTGTGAACTTTCATTTTGAATCCGAGAAAATCAGAGTAATGATTTCTTACATTGACAATCCTCGTTTTCTTTTCAGAAATTTCCAGTTTGAGCCTTTCTTTCAGCCACAGAGTGACTGCACATTTGGTGCGTTCAGCGGAGTCCTTTGTCCTACAAAAGATTCGAAAATCATCTGCATAGCGAACAATGAACATTTCCTTCAGGTTAGATTTCTTAGCCTGTCGAAAGCCGTTTTCAGGTCTAGCATTCCGTTTGCAAATCGGACACCATTGCCATTGACTTTCTACCCAGTGGTCTAATTCGTTAAGCACGATATTAGCCAGAAGTGGCGATATAATACCTCCCTGTGGGGTTCCTTTGTCGGGTGTGATAAAAGTCCCACCTTCCAGTTTGATTGGTGCTTTGAGAATTCGTCTTATGACAAATATCAGTTGCTTGTCATGAATACCCATAGCCCATATCTGTCGTATCAGCTTGGCATGATTCACGTTATCAAAGAACCCTTTTATATCGAATTCAATGACATAGTGAAGATTGGCATGTTGAAGTAGCTGATAACTTCTTGCTATAGCGTTCTCAACCGAATGGTTCGGTCTGAATCCATAGCTGTTTTTGCTGAACTTAGCCTCACAAACAGGTTCCAATACCTGTTTGATACATTGTTGAACAAGTCTATCCCATATACACGGAATCCCTAAGGGT
Organism: Gallintestinimicrobium propionicum; assembly: GCF_025567525.1. NCBI lineage: Bacteria > Bacillati > Bacillota > Clostridia > Lachnospirales > Lachnospiraceae > Gallintestinimicrobium > Gallintestinimicrobium propionicum. The sequence continues at coordinate 77,826 of NZ_JAOQJY010000012.1, forward strand.
CTCATTTTACTTGGGTCGTATGGTTTTGGTATCTCCTTACGCCTTACAGGTTTTGGGCGATACCCATGTTCACTTCCATTAATAATAAATCTAACTTTTTCAACAACCTCATCGGGGGAACATCTTCCAATGTCCTCGATTGTGAGATTGTCTGTGCCACTTGTTTTACTTCCCGTATTTTTCTTGATATTTCTGTACGCTAGAAGAATGTTTTCCCGTTGAAGAATGACAGACATTAAATCTGTAAAAACTTCTCCGTTCAAACTTGCCTGGTATAGATTATCAATCGTATTCTGCATTCCGTAATACTCATTGTGACGCAGATTATCCTCACAGAGCAGTTGCTTTTTCTTTTTCATGGTCATAAGGCATCACTCTCCTTTCTTGGGAAAGTGTCCCTTTTTGTCATACTCGTAATCCTTATAAGATTGAATGACAACAATTGTTTCTAACCGACTAAAGCCCATTCCTCGAGCCCGCCTTTTTCGTAGGGCTGTCGTAGGTTCGAGCTTCGCTTTTCAGCACAGATTAGGCGGCTTATATGATTCGTCCGCAGATTGCTTATGAGCAACTCTGTACCTTTCCACGTTCCGATAATTCTATCTGTGCATATATCCTTAGGTGTCCGCTATAGTCCTGTCAGCTTGATTGTGCCTGTAACACAATACGGAGTTTCATATTTTCGATTCTTACTACACCGCACTGACCCACAATTAAGTGTCCATACATTTCTATATGGTAAACATCTAGACCCGTACATTCGCGGTTTTCGTCAGTCCGTCGTGGACATTCTCACCATAGATATTTTATAGACTCCCGACGTGTCATCTGCATACAGTACCTCTACCGCACTTTCGACAGCTGTATTTCTACACTGTTTCGGCAGACTTCCGCCGACTTTATCGAGCTCCAGACCCCAACCATTACAGTCGGAGCCGGTCGAAGTATCAGAGAAGGCATTTCAAGGCGTTACCCCATCATTCTACCTTTCGAATTATCAGTTGTTACTTACCTCGTAAGAAGGTAAGTCCGACGATTTTAGCATCGCATGGCCATAAGTCCATGAAGTTTTACCCTCATAGAGCGATGTTTGTGCGTCAACGTGTCGCACCAAAAATATTCTCGATCTCACGGGAGGCCAGCAGATCCTTTACATTCTGTGTCAGGCCGCTCGGTATGCCGCCCCATTTACGGAATCTTTTCCAGATTTCCACGCTGAAACTTCCGGTCTGGCCTTTCAAAAGGAGATGGAATTCGTCGATATAGAACCAGGTCGTCTTATGTTTGGAGCGGTTGGCGGTGACACGGTTCCACACGGCATCCTGCATAATGAGAAGCCCGATCTCTTTCAGGGCCTTGCCCAGAGATTTGAGCTGGAAGCAGAGTACCCGATGGTTGTTCATGTCAATGTTGGAACGGTGATTGAACACATTCAGGGAGCCATTGACGTAGATTTCCAGCGCCGTAGCGATATTCTGCGCCTCCGGTTCAGACTGCTTCAAAAGCAGCCCATACAGGTCACCCAGGATCGGCATATTCTCCGGACGGGGGTCCTGCAGGTAATCCCGGTACACAAGCCTCGTGCAGCGGTCAATGATGGTCCTCTCAATTGGGGAAAGCCCCTCCTTGCCGCCGATAATCAGGTCACACAGCGACAGGATAAAATCACTTTTCAGTGTGATGGGGTTTTCATCATCCGAATAGTCCAGGTTAATGTCCATCGGATTGATATAGTTGGTGGAAGTCGGGGAAATGTCAATGACCTGCCCCTGGGCTCCAAACTGCTGTACCAGAGGCCCGTACTCATTTTCCGGGTCTGCAATAATGATGTCATCCTCCGTCAAAAGGAACACGTTGACGATCTCACGCTTGGCAGAGAAGGACTTGCCGCTGCCGGGCGTTCCCAGGAACAGGCCGTTTGGATTCTTTAAGTTCTTGCGGTTCGCCATGATCAGGTTATTACTTAATGCGTTCAGACCATAATAAAGAGCCTCGCCCTCCTGGAACAGCTCGCAGGTCGTAAACGGCACGAAAATGGCGGTGCTGCTGGTCGTAAGCCCACGCTCAATTTCAATCTGGTTCAACCCTAAGGCAAGAGAGGACATAAGCCCCTGTTCCTGCTGGTAGTCCAGACGTTTCAGGGCACAGTTATATTTCTGCGCAATACCGGAGGCAGACAGAATATCATTAAACAGCTTTTGCCGTTTGGAAGCGATATTCTCCACCAGCACCGTCACAAGAAACATGCGCTCATTCCGGCTCTGCAAATCCTGTAAGAGATTCTTTGCTTCTTCGCCGTAGGTGGCAAGGTCGGTAGGTATGATGTCCATGTCATACCCGGCACGGACCGCTTTCTTCTGTTCCTCAATGGTCATTTTCTGCAAATCGGACATCTTGCGCTTGATGTTCTTGATCGCCTGGGTCTGGTCAATGGACTGGATATGCAGGTTCACCGTCACGGCGTCGTCCAGGTCCAAAAGCTCCGCCAGCAGACGGTCCGTCAGTTCCGGCGCTAAAATCTGCAAAAAAGACACCGCCCCGGAATGGTCGGCCACCCGGAAGGTCTTTCCGTCATTCGAGAACGACAGGCCGGAGGGCGCAATATAATCCTTTGTGGAGAGCCCGGTTTTCGGCAGGTCCACCCAGGTAAAATGAAATTTTTCCTGCCCGTCCGGGTGTAGCTGGCTGTGAAGGAGCTCCAGGCGATCCAGCCCGTCTAACGGCTTTGCCTGTGCTCCCAGGGCTTTGAAATTTGCCAGCACATCAGCCTCGATCCGCTCCAGGCGCATCTTCGCAGTGCGGAGGTCGTCAGCCTCAATCCCAAAGGTGATATATTTCCGCTTTGTAAGGCCGTTGTTGCCTTTTTGGAGCTGGCTCTTTAACATATCCCCATACTCTCTGCGGATTCCGTCATATTCGTCGCCGCGGATGGGAATGTCGATACTGCGGGCAAAATCCTGCATATTGGCCCGCTGGTTGATGAAAGTAAGCTGCACATGGATCGAAGCGTCAAAATAATTGAGGAAATCACAGTAGCCCTCAAAAATCTGCGCTTTGTCATCCGCCTGTGCAAGCTGGTAGTTAATATCAAAAAACTGCACCGTCTTGGTGTAGAGCTTATCCGTCAGCCGGCAGATTCCATCCCGGTACATTTCCTTATAGGGAATACTCTGCTGGACCGTCTGCGGGGCGTCCGTTTTCAGCCCGGCAAAAAAGCCGCCCTTTTTAGGCGGCCTGGTGCGGACAGTCTTATTTCCGCTTGTCTTTGCGTCGGCCCTGGTCTTTTTTGCCTGCCTGATGTTTCTTTGCAGACGTTTTTCCTGGGCCTCCTGCTGTTTGGTTTTTGGCAATCCTCGTAACCTCCTTCTTTGACATGGATTTATACAGGTTTTCCGTCCGGTATGGCCGTTTCTTCGGCCAGAGCTTATGGCGGAGCCTGTTTTTCAGAAGTTTCTCCGCCGGCTGTCCGTCCCGCTCATACATGGCGAAAAAGAAAAAGGGCATCATAAGCCCGATCATCAACAGCACTGCCGCCGAGTTGCCGATAGCGCCGCGGGTAAGGAAATATACCGGCAGCCCCACCAGTGCGGCCAGGCTGAAACAAATGAGCTGGCGCTTCGTCAGGTTAAACGCCAGCTTGGTCTTGACTTTTGTTAAGTCTTTGGGTACGGGTACATAGGGCATGTAAATTCACCTCCATTCATGCTGTATCTTACTGATTTCGTTCCTGCATCGTGACCGTGGATTCCACTTCATTGCCCCACACATCCCAGCCGGGGGTCTGCTGTCTTGCAAAAAGCTCTACCCTGGGCTGGTCGCCCATGAGCTTCACAATCTTATCCCGTACCTCGTCCGGCTTTTTGCTGTGCTGCTCGATATGGGAGATCACAAACTGATGGATTCCCGCGCACTGGCGTTTCGGGTGCCCCCTGGTCGCCAGTAAGCATACCTCCGCATTAGAGCGGGTCCAGAATCCCATCCCATAAAACCAGGAATCCGCTTTCCGGTTCTGTTTCAGCCAGAGGAAGGCCAGCGTCTTATATTTGAATCCCCATGCTTCGATCACCCGGAAGGCTTCATTGAGCTGTGGGAAGGTGGCCCATAGAAAAAGCGCACTGTCTCTGGCCGCAAGGTCTGTAACCGGCAGTGCGCATATTTCTTCTATGCTCATGGTGGGGTAATGGTTTTCCGCCACCCCATTGCCGCGTTTCATATCGTAACGCCAGGGCGGGTCTGCGTACACGATGCCATATTTTCCAGCCTCCGGCATTATCGGGCCTGCTCATTCTTGGCGGGAGCAGATTTTGCCGGCTGCGTCTTGACCTTGCCGGCATTATCCTTCAGGGCACCGGTCAAGGAAGGTTTCTCCGCCGCTCCCTTTGTCGCTTCAAGGGTGGCCTGCAAATTTTCAATCGCCTGGCCGTACCCTTCGATCAGGGCGTCGTTAAGCTGCCTGCGGAAATCCGCCGTCACCGGCCAGCAGACATCCCTCCATTTTCCCTGCTTATCCTGGGTGGAAGGCATGTTGACATACAGGCCGTTTTCACCGGAGCAGATGCGGAAGCCGTCAATCTTGAAACAGTCCCCAATCGTCACATTGGCGTAAGCCAGCAGGTTCCCCATCGGGGCAATCGGGCGCACAGTTACATCCAGCTTCAAGCTTTCACCCGTCTGTGCCTCCGGCTGCATGGGTTCGTTGTTTGTCTTACTCATATAGAAAAGTCCTCCTTCTTGTTAAAATATAGGTTGGTTACACGCTAATGCGAGTTAAAAATACTTTTGGATAGCGAGCCTGTCTTAAACAGGGCAAAGGCCAGCAGGACCGTATAGCCTGCCGTGCCCCAGATTGCGCCGTGAATGTCGCCGGAAGAAGGGATTGACTGGACCAGCACCGCATAAATTGCAACGCAGACCAGGATCAAAAACCCCTGGAAACCTAAAGCAAACAGGGAGCGCAGGTAATTTGTCCCCATCTGCCCCCATTCACGGTTTGCCATTGTGGAAAAGGGTATGGGTGCCAGGCTGACTGTAAGTAGGGTAAGAACCCGGCGCCTTGCCATATTGCTATGGCAGGTTTCCGAGAACTCCCCTCCGAACCGGACTTACACCTCTCGATGTATCCGGCTCTCCAGATGTCAGTCTAACTTTCCTGCGTGTAACTTATCGTGACAGTCAATGCAGAGTGCCATTGTCTTGCGCTTACGCCCAATCATGGCGATTTCCCATTGTTTTCTGCCACTTAAATCTTTGAGTTTTCGTATATGGTGTATTTCAAGCGGCACATTCTCTACGCCACACCACTCACACCTGTTTGCTTGCAGTCTTTTTATAAGGCTATTACGCCCATAATTCTCAAAAATTCTTGCTACTATATCAGGATTTCCGCTTTCTACTTTAGTGTCCCGGCGGAACCCATTATTGTAAAACAATACCTTTCCGACCTTGCCGTTTTTCTTCGGATATTCCACAACAAAATCTTTTCCTTGACGGTACTTGCGGATAATTCTGCTGATTCGTGTCCGATATTTTCCAGCAAAGGTTTTGAGCATACTGTATCTCATTACATAGTAGAAGTTATTGAGTACAGACACGTTGTTTGCAAGTCGGTAATAGTTATACAATCCACGGATTTCTGCGTTGTATTGGTTTAGGATTTCCAAATCGTCCAAGTGCAACAGGCGAGTGCGCCGGACAGGTTCCCAAACCTCTTTGTTTCCATTTTGTTTGTCGTATTTAATCTTGAGGGCATCGTAGGAGAACAGTCGTTTTACCCACTTATCATGGGGAACATAAAGTAAGACTTTTCCATTGTTTACCCGTCTGGTATCCCCGGTTTTGGTCTTTTTGTTGTGTTCGCCTTTGGCGATTGTGACCTCATATCCCAAGAACTTCGCAGCGTCGTGTCCATGAGTAATCAATGTCTTTTCCTCGGACATTTCCAGATGGAGTTTGTCCCGGATAAAGCAGCCTACATCTTGTTTAATCTGTTCTGCGTCCTCTTTGCTGCCGATAACTCCGATTAAGAAATCATCGGCGTATCGGATATAGCAAAGCCGTTTATAGCTATCGTCCATCTGGTCGCTATACGGTATAGATTTCAGACTACGCCGCAGTTCCCGGATTTCTGCAATTAAGCCCTCTTTTTCTTCCATGCTCATTTTAGAGATATTTCTTTTAAGCCTTTGTTCTTTCCCTCGGCAGACATCCAATTTCTTCTTGAACGCAGGATTGATTTTACGGCGGTTTCCGCAGTTGAATTTCTCTGCATACTCTGCCATATAACTGTCCAGTTCGTTCATGTAGATGTTTGCAAGGATAGGGCTGATGATGGAGCCTTGTGGAGTGCCGGAATAAGTATTGTGATAATTCCAATCCTCCATATATCCGGCTTTCAAGAACTTCCAGAGCAGACCGATGAAATGTTCGTCTGCAATCCGCTTTCGCAAAATAGCAATCAACACATGATGGTCTACGTTGTCAAAACAGCCCTTTATATCTCCCTCAACGAACCACTTTGTCCCCGTAAAATATTTCTGCACATATTTGAGTGCCGTATGACAGCTTCTGTTTATACGGAAACCGTGGGAATAGTCGCTAAAGGTTGGCTCATAAATACTCTCTAAGATGAGCCGCACCACCTCCTGTATCAGTTTATCGTCGAATGACGGTATCCCCAGAGGACGCATTTTCCCATTGGATTTCGGGATATACGTTCTCCTTGCCGGGTTAGGCTGATAACTAAAATCCCGCATCTTTTCAATGAGGGCGTTTATCCTTGCCATTCCCATTCCGTCAATGGTTTTGCCGTCTGTTCCGGCTGTCATGTTGCCTGGTTTCGCCTGTATCCGCTGATATGCCAGCAGATAGAATTGTGGATTGTACAGGTTGCGGTATAACCGCTCGTACTTGTAACTCTTGTTACACGCCTTGGATTTTAGGCTTTCCAACACATTTTCAGGACTTCTCATAATGCCTCACGCACCTTTCCTTTTTATGAATTGGTTGACATCCTGCCTCCCTTCGCCATGTAGACGGCTTTCCCGCCCTCAGACTACTACGGAGGCTCCGTTGCCATGCCGGATATTCAGCGTCATCTTTCTTGGGTTTTTACCCCTTGAAATTTATCGCCTTGCGGCATTACGCATAGCCGGATAGTTCCGGCATTCCGGTTTAGGCAATCTCCAGTTAGACACTTTGGGAAAAGCGTATTGTGATGTCGGTAGTGGGTTTTCGTCCTTTTCCGCTTACTGCGGCTGGCTGTCATAAGTATCGTGCGGTCTGTGTTTACCTGTCACATTCCGCTATGACATACGGCGAATACAACCATCCTGCGCCGCCGGGTCGAGTATCCCGCCTCGGACTGCCCTTAAAGCAGTTTAGCCTTGCTCCTCATTCACAATGTTGCGTCTTGCCGCTCAGTCGTGGGTAGATGGTTTCCCCAACTTGCGATTTTTCCGATACGCTATTGTCCCCCTTGTGGTTTCCCTCCGGAGTAAATCGGATGACGCTAAAGTGACGCTTTTCACGTCTTTGATACTTTTCTTTACCGGCTTGCTAAAGCCGGGGTCCCAAAATGCCCGCACACCGCCTTTGGATGAAAAGCGGCGTTTCTGGACGCGCGATATATTTCAATCATACGGCCATACACAATGACAAAGATCACGATGGACAACACCCACATGCACAGGTTGATAATGTTGGTCTCCAGCCACAGGCCGATCAGCTCCCACATCCCCATTGCTTCAAGCTGCGTTTCCAGGTCGGCCAGCGCAGCGGTGACGTCCATGTTCCCGTTTATCACGCCGGCGCTCTGGCTCACCACATTCTGGGCGACGTCAAACACCGCCATGACGATAGTAAAGCAGTTGGTGAGCAGGTATGTGGCAACAAAGGTTTTGAAAATCCACTTGAAGATGTTGAACGTATCAAAATCGTGCATGTTGTTCTTTTCCAGGATCATCTGGATCAGTTCATAGACAAGGACAAAAGTCAGGATAATTCCCGCAATGGGAATGACGACGGTTTCAGAAAGATTCTGGATCATGCTGAACACGCCGCCATTCCAGCCCTGCGGCGTCTGTCCTACCTGTGAGGCCACATCCGAGACCTGGCTGTTGACGGACTCAAAGATACCGGTGTATTGTCCTGTGATCGCTTCAATTAAGCCCTCTTTAATCCAGTCTGTTATCCGTTCAAACAGACTGCCCATCGGCTATTAACCGAACAGGCCGGAGAGCAGCGGGATCAGTGTGGCACCCACCAGCGCAATGCCGCCGCCAGCCATAAGCTGTTTCATGCCCTGGGATTTGGCACCAGATAGCGATAGGTAATCCTTTGAAGTTATCGCCGGATTTTCCCCCGCTCCGCACCGTGCGTGCGGCTTTCACCGCACACGGCGCTCCATCGGAAATGAATTTCAACGGTTTTGAACACAACTTACACACTTCGTTACAGCATTAAAGAATGCTTAAGCGATAGCTGGCGTTCCCGCCAGTTTCCGCAGTTTATTGAGTTTTTCCAGTTGCTTTTTGTTCAGTTGGAGTTGTTTTAGGTACTTCTGTATCGTTTCTTCTAAGGTGGCATGGATAAGCAGGTGAACAGCTTCGGTTACGAGAACAAGGTTGCTGTACTTATCTGTCCCGCCATTTTCCAGCGGAACTTTGTGGTGACAGCGTAGGTCATAGGGCATAAGTTCTGTGCCTGTAATGGCACACCGCCCATACTGAGCCGCAAACAACGAAATTCTGTTGTCTGCAAATTCAATACTTTTGTCCAGTACAGGAGTTCGCATGAGCCATATCATCGTATCGGTGTTTACACCGAGATTTTTATGGATTTCTGCCCGTCCTTCCGGTGTGTACCGGTTGATGGTTTTCTTCTTGTGCTGGGCGTCCCGTGTCTGAACATATCCCATCGGAATAAGCGGGTGTCCGTTCAAAAACCTTAGCTGTTTACTTTTTCCGTACCGCTCCTTTATGAAGCCGCGTTCCAGTTTTCCCTTTCGGGTCAAGCCCCGCAGTCTGTTTGACATTTGCTTTTTCAGCCCTTGCACTAGGTTAGGAAAGTCCTCGCCTACACGGGTCGCCAGACGATAGTAATTATGAAGTCCGGCAACTACCGAGTTGTACTGCTGTATTGCGATCTATTGACTTTGGCTGTCAGCCGGGGTCTGTATCGCTTTAATCGCAGCTGAGATTTTCTCCTTTGCGTGCGCAATCGCTTTATCGCTCATATGTGAGCAGACCACGTACTTTTTCCCTTTACGGTAGACTTTCATCTTGAATCCCAGAAATTCCGAGTACCGCTGTTCCATGTTGATTACCTTTGACTTTTCCGGGCTGATGTCCAGTCCTAAACGGTCTTTCAGCCACCGCTTTGTTGCCTCAAACGCTTTCACTGCATCTTTGTAACTGCGGCAGAAGATTTTGAAGTCATCGGCATATCTTACGAGATACATTTCCTTGAGATTACTCCGGCGCAAAGCCCGGTAGGTATGGCTTTTGATGTCCGTACCACGTGCGTTCTGCCGGGTCTTGTATTCGTAATGGGTGGGCATATTTTCCCATTGGGAAGATACCCACCAGTCCAGTTCATTCAGCACGATATTTGACAAGAGCGGTGATAGTATGCCGCCCTGCGGCGTTCCCTTTGTCGGGTAAATTCTCTTGCCATCGGGAAGAACGATAGGCGCTCTCAACATCTGCTTGATAATGCACAGCAGCTTTTTATCCCGGATACCCAGTTCCCACATCTGCCTTATCAGCTTTCCATGATGTACGTTGTCAAAGAAACCGTGTATATCCAGGTCAACCGCATAGTGTAAATGCTGTATCTGCATGAGCCGACAGCACTGTGCGATAGCGTGTTCCGTGGAGCGGTTTGGACGAAAACCGTTGGAACGCTCGTGAAACTTTGCTTCGCATATCGGTTCCAGCACTTGCAGAATACATTGCTGTACGATACGGTCAACGATTGTGGGAATACCCAGCGGTCTTGTTTTTCCGTTAGGTTTTGGGATTTCTACCCGCCTTACCGGGCGGGGATTATACCAACTGAATTGTTTTTGGATAAGTCGGACGAACTTCTCCTCCTCCATAGAAGCCAGATGTTTAATCGTCCTCTTATCCACGCCAGGAGTACCACTTCCTTTGTTTCCTTTGATTGTCCGATATGCCAGCTTGATGTTTTCCTCACTTGCCATTAGGCCAACAAGGTTCTGAAAGGTCTTGCCTTTCAAACTGTCGGCATACAGACGGTCAAAAGTGTTTTGCAGGTCGTAATACTCCGTATAGCGGATTTTACTTTGTTTCGGTTTGTGTGTTTGCTGCTCCGAAGTCAACACAGGCACCCGCTCCTTTCGGTTTGGATTTTCTTTGTCATACTCGAAGCTGTGTTTGTTGTGTTTTCAGTATTCTTAATTCATTTCCGACTTGGGGCCGTCCCTCCACAGACTTATTATTTCTGCTTCATCGGTACCATGCCCCTACTCTCACTGGGATTAAGTGCGGTTATACCAGTTTTACCCGGCTTTCCCGCCCAACGGCCTGCAACGGCTTGTTTTATACGTTCCCAGCTTTCCACGTTCCGACAATCCTATCATTTGATACTTTTAGGTGCTTCCTCTAAGCCTGTGCCCAGTTCTAAAAGAACCTTGCCGCCTGTAACGGCACGTGGAGTTTCATAACAACCAGTCTTACTAATCCACGGACACGCCATATCAATGGCCGTATGCCTTTCGACACACTCACAACGTTTAGACCCGTACATTCGGAAGTAGTCAGTGCGGTCGGTCGCACATTCTCACCATGAGTATCTGACACCCGGCATATAGGTGACGCCGCCCACCTCTGGGCAGGTTTCGTGCGGATTGTTCCGCTTACGGCCACTCTCTGCCGACTTCACCGAGCTTTTGACCATGAAGCAGTTGCACACTTCAAAGCCAATCGGAGTATCAGTGTGGGCGTTTCCAGGCGTTTCCCTTTCATTCCACCCATCGGATTGTCAGTTCTCCTAAGATTTCAAGCTATAAAGCCCTTCGACTTAGTGCCTAACCTTTTCAGTTAGAAACGTGTCGCACGGTTGTCATTGCCATAACCTTCCAGAAGGTTGATAACGCCCCATGCGCCGAGGCCGGCACCCAGAGCAATAACCAGGATTTTCAGGGTATCAATCGCACTTGCAAAAAAAGCCATAAAGTTCCTCCTTTAATTTAAGAAATATTGTTTTTGTGTTGTGGCCATATCAGGCCGGAAACGAAAAAACGCCCCTGTGCTTCAAGAACATTTACAAAAAGCACAGGGGCGGCAGAGTTCAGGATATACCTGAAAAAATATTCAGTTGTCAGGGAGGTGCACGAATCCTCAATAAAACCTCCTTCCGGTGAAAAGAAAAAGCCCGTCAAAGCCAGAAACCTTAACAGGCAGCTACATCATCATATAGCCGGAGCCTCCAAATCCTCCGCTGTGACCTCATAATTGCGGTACAGCTCGCCGGGACGCATCGGCAGTTTTGTAGATAAAAATTTCTCAATGTCAAAAGCGTTCTTCTCATTGAAATCGGAAAGCAGCCGGTAATTTGGATGTCTGGTAATATCGTACTTCCGGGAGAGGAAAGGGCGCACGCCTCTGATCTGCAGCAGACATTTTCCTCCGTCCATCACGGCCAGCTCGTCCACCGACATTAGATCCTTCCCCAACTTCTGGAAGTTCTGGCCGTGGGATTCCTGGTTGCCTTTGGTGACGCTGGTGTTATACATATCAATGGTTTCCTTTCCGAGCAGGGAGTTCCAGCTTTTCAGCGTGGTTTCTTCCTTGCCTCCCAGGAAAAGGGAAGCGTCACAGTTGCCGATGATGGTGTCCATGTTGTCCTTATAAAGCGCCTTCAACTGGCTCTGCGCCTGCAGGACCAGACAGGCCGAAATCTCCCTGGAACGGATCGTTGCCATCAGTTTTTCCAGGTTTGGAATCTGCCCGATATTGGCGGCCTCGTCGATCAGGCACCGCACATGTACCGGCAGCCTGCCGCCGTACTTGTCATCGGCACGCTCGCACAGCAGATTGAACAACTGCGTATAGGCCATGCTGACAAGGAAATTGAAGGTCGCGTCCGTATCGCTGATAATAAAAAACAGCGCCGTTTTCCTATCTCCAACCAAGTCAAGCTCCAACTCGTCATACATAGTGATCTCCCGGACTTCCTTAATGTCGAAGGGGGCAAGTCTGGCACCGCAGGAAATAAGGATAGATTTTGCTGTCTTGCCCGCCGCAAGTTTGTATTTTTTATACTGGCGTAAGGCGAAGTGGTCCGGGTCTTTCTGTTCCAGTGCGTCAAAGAGAAGGTCAACGGCATTTTTGAAACTTTCGTCATCCTCCCGGACCTCCATAGCGTTTATCATTTCTACCAGAGTGGAAAAATTCTGCTCGTTTGTTGGGGCCTCATAATAAATATAGCCGATCAATGCCGTGTAAAGCAAAGTTTCGGCCTTGACCCAGAAATCGTCGCCGGATTTTCCTTCCCCTTTGGTGTTTGCGATCAGCACTGTCACCAGTTTCAGAATATCCTTCTCATTGTGAATGTAGGCAAAAGGGTTATAGTGCATACTTTTTGAAAAATTGATCGTATTGAATACCTTGATCTTATAAGGCTCATACACGATTTTTCCATTCTTTCCCCGGACCGGGTTGCCGTCCTTATCCAGTTTCGGTGTGCCGCGGCTTAACAGCTTTCCCACCTCAATCAAGACCGTACCTTTCGGATCGGTGACGACATAGGAGCTGTGCATCTGCATAAGATTGGGCTTGATAAAAAATCTCGTCTTTCCAGAGCCGGAACCACCGACTACCAGCACATTTTTATTGCGGGCATGGGCCGGATTCTTCGGCCTGCCGGACATCATAAGCCCCTCGGTCTGCGTCAGGATAATGTTGTTTTCCGGTTTCGGGTCCATAAAAGGGGCAATGTCTGTTTTGTTGCCCCAACGGGCCGATCCGTATTCCACATTTTTGCGGTACTTTTTGGCATCCTTTCCTTTGAGATAGACAGCCAGCCGCACAATCACCGCACCGCATAATCCCACCAGCCAGTCCAGCGCCGCACCCGGCCACATACTCTGAAAAGCCAGTGAGAAACCTTCGGAAAGCCCTAATAATTTCTGTGAGGCATCCGCTCCGGGGGCAAGGCGAACCGCCTCGCCCAGCTTCGCAAAGACCAGAAGGAACAGAAGATAGGGCAGATGGAGGATCACCTGCTTTTTCAGGGCATCGGTATCTATCTTCATCGTTCCGGCCCTCCGTGTTCCTTGTTCTTTACCCGGTCACGGCCAAGCACCTGCGCCAGCTCCTTAAATTTATGAAGCTGGGAAAGAAGCGACGGCCTGGTGCTGCGGGTAAGATCCTTCCTCGTAAATTCCTTAAAAGCCGCTGTCAGTGCGTCCGCCTGGTTTGCTTTGAAATAGACCGTCCATTTCGGGGGATCGGTCCCCAGCTCTTTTTCAATATGGTAGCGGACCTGGTGTTTCCTGGCGTACCGCTCAAAAGAGCGGATTCTGCCGGACACTTCAATGGTATTGGCTCCAGGGTCTTTATAGGTCAGCCGTTTCATGCTGTTCCTGCCGACTTTCGGGGTAGTGCGTTCCTGCTCCATTTTCCTGAGCACAGCGGCAATCGCAGAACGCAGCACCCGCCCGGACAGCTTTGCCGCCTGGATGGAGACCGAAACGGTCCGCTGTTCCAATTCTTCCTGCATGTGCATCCTCCTTCCTGATAGAATCTGTAATAACAAATAGGAAATAACTGTTTAACGAGCGTCCCCGATCACCTGCTGGCGCGGGGTATGTTCAAAGGCTTTTGCCGCCTGGTTCACCTGGATTTTCGCATGTTTCAAAAGCGTCTTGATGATGGTCGCCGGGTGATCCTGTTCCTCCAGGTGGTCCACCATATTCTTACAGCCCTCCGGGAGATATTCAGCCATATCTTTACAGACATCGGCCAAGTCACCCATGAAGCCCCAGCAGCTATCCGTAAGCTCGCCGTTTTTGTAAAGCTCAAAGCCGTAACACTCGCCCCGCAGGTAGGAATCATAAGCGGCCACTTCGCTGCGCATCAGATCCTCCGCCTTTTTCCGAATGGTGCCGGTCATTTTTTCGCCGCCGAACTCTTTTAGGACATTCTCTTTGGAAACATAAATCCAACCGACTTGCCCGCTGTCCCAGGGATCATTGAAACTTGTGGTCTGCATGGCAAGGCCGCTGTGATCCATGAGATAAAGGGGCAGCGTAATGTATTTTTCGGAGATCACCTTCAGCATGGCGTCATCAACCGCCCGTTCCTCCGTCTTTGGCCCGTGCCGGAACCGGCTGCTCACAATGTTCACCATATGTTCATAGCGTTTCAGACCCGCTTCATCATGCCCCACGGTATCTAAATACATCTCCCGCAGGAAATCATCTTTATCCATGTAATTGTGACTGTCACCCAGTGCGTAGCGGGAGTGGAAGCAGACCATCGTTCCAAAATGCTCGTCTACCTCACGGGGAGAAATTAAAATATCGTCCGGCTGCACCATCAGGGCATAGGGGCCTTCTACTGCCATCAGCATAAGCTATCAGCTCCTTTCCGGCTCTCTGGGCCTTTTATCCGATATTTTCGGCTCTGTCTGTGCCGCCTGTTTTCTTGCATTGTCAAGCTGCTCCCGCACCGAAACATCCCGTTTCGCTTCCGGCGCGCCTGCGCCGAAGAAGCCCGGCAGCTCCTTGAAGCCGATGCTGTCCACGTAATATGCGGCGTCTGCACCATTCTCATGCAGGACCACCACATCGGAAACGGAAAGGGAGTGGCCCCTGAAATCTTCCGGGTGGTCGATATTAAAACGCCTGTAAATATCCTCCAGTGTTTCGCCCGGTTCCCGCTGCATTGCATAGACCATCTGGTAATGATCCCGGTCCACGGAAAGCCCTTTGCTTTCCAGCCAGTCAAGAGACATAAAACGGAGATTGTCTGTATTGTCCGATAAGCCAAGCTGGTAAATGGAATAAGCGCTGATCCCGTACTCTTTCTCATAGGAAGAAATACGCGCTAAAAGCGGCGCTGTTTCTCCCTCCATGTGTTCCTCGCGCTCAAATGCCGCCAGCCTCATTCGGATTTTTCCGGTATCTCCTGAAAGCAGCTCGTCCGCCATGCGCTCTTTCTCTGCATGGGAATCCGGGTACAGGTCTGCATAGGCCCCGCTGTTCTGCCTGAAAAATTCATCCAAGTCAAAGGCCAAATCCGTGGTATCGTCAAGTCTTATGTCATCCCTGCCCGGTTCCTCCATGACAGAAGCCGGCTGCTGCTTTTCTTCCGGTGGGAGGGGCTGCTTCACCGCAACGATCTCACCCGCCAGACGGAAGAACTTCTCCGGGTATTTGAATCGCTCCGTGTATTTCTCCATCAGGTCAGCGGGAAGGTCTGTAAAATCTTCTTCGCCCAAACCGACGATCAAAAAATTGCCGGGAACAATATCGTACAAATGGCCCTCATCATCATAAAGTGCCCGGTTTAAGGGCAGACCTATGAGCTTGCCTTCATCATTGCAGATCAGTCCAACCAGATCATCAAAGGGATAAGTTGCCTGAATATCTCCGCCAACGGCAGTCTGCAAGGATTCCAGCCCGCCCTCAATTTCAGTCTCATAGGGCGATTTGCCCGGCTCTACCATTAACACCTTCATAGCTGCATATCCTCCTTCTTTTTATTTGCCGCACCGGGAGCAGCAGGTGTTTTCTCCTGCGTTTTGGCCGCAGACAGCTTTCCCAGCACGGAAGGTTTCTCCGGCTTTTCAGGTATAGAAATACCGCCCTCCGAAACTTCGGTGGCGGTGCGGTCTGGTTTTGCCGGTTCCTGACCCTCCACCGTGTACCCCGGCAGGAGTGCTCCATACACGGTAAAATGGTGCTCATACTGTTTTGGTATCTGCGGGGAAATTTCCGTGAATAAATGGGAGTAGGCTTTTTTCCGGCCTTCCAGATACTTTTCAGCGGCGGCCTTGTCCGTGTAGCGTTTCTGATTCTGCCCGGCAATCTTTTCGCCATAACCCTGCTTTGGGGAGTTCACATAGACATCCCAGGTCACATACCAGGCAACCGGTACGCTCTGTTTGGTTTCCCGGTCATATTTGGTATCTTCCCAAATACCACAACTCATGCGGTAGACACGGTTGCTGATTTCTTCGTCATTCCGCCAGTTGTCGGTTTTGCGCCATTCATTTGCGGTATGCTCCACCTCCGGGGTTCGCAGGTAAGAAAGCGCCCGGTTGATCATCTGCGTGGCGGCTGCCTGCTTTTCCCATTGCTTTGCCGCCGCGACCACAATCTCATAGGCTTTCTGTTCACCGTCGATACTTCCCTGGCGCATGGCCTCCAGATTTTCGGCGCCCATTGTAATCAGGGAGGAAATATCCACATCTTCACAAGAAACACTGTGCTCGATTTTCAGCTCTGCACCTGGTTCCAAATGATCGCCGTACCGGTAAGCACGGTAATCTTTATTTTCTTCCAAAATCTTTCACACCTCCTTAAATCTCCGGCACACGGCTCTTTTTCGGGACCGCCTGTGCCGGGGTAGTTTTTTCTGCCGGCTTCGCCGCTGCAAGCTGCGCCATGACCGAAGGCCGCTCTGCCGTAAATATGGAAATCTGCTCATTCTCTGCTAATGGCTGCGCCGGAAGGGGCAGCGTCACATCCGAATGGGTAAGTATCTGCTCCCGTTTCAGGTCTGCCACGATCTCGTCAAATACCGCGTTGATAGCCCGCCGTTCCTCACCTTCAGGATAGGCTTTCAAAACCTCCATTTTTCCGTCTTTATCGGAAACAAAGGTAACGGCACAATCCGCATGGCCCACCAGATAATCCGATTGATAGGGCAGCTTATCCTTGATGTAACAGGCAAAGGCCCTGGCGGTCATTTCCACGTTGCTGTCCCAATAGCCGCCGTCCTTTTCACATTCCTTTCCCATGCGCACGGAATTTCGGTAAAAATCGGTCTCCACACGTCCAATCTGCGGGGCCTCCTGTGCCTGCATCCCGGACAGCATGTGCTCGAATATTTCCAGCCTTTCCCGCTCACTTTTGGGGATCACCCGCCCGGTGACAGACTTCTTAAAGGCACTGATCTGTTCCACGGAGCCGGCCTCGCCGGACAGAAACGCCTCCCTGAGAACCGCGTAAGTTTCCAGCTGTTCCTCATTGCCATGCCGTTTCAAGGAACCGAGCACCGCAGAATCCAGCCAGCTTGCCGCGTTTTTCCGGGTGCGCTCTGTCTGTGCTTCGGTGCGTTTCGCCGCCTGCTCCGGTGTCTCCGGTTTATATTTCATGGCTTCAATTAACTTCTGAAATGGCGCATAGAGGCGGGGCTGTTCTGAGAGCATCCCCTTTACGCCCATTTTCGTACCCAGGTAATCGTCCAACCCGTGCCACCATTCATGTGCCAAAGAGCCGGCCCCGTGCATCTTCGTGAGATTGATAACCTTGCGAAGCGGTTCATAGTGGGCTGCCGCATTGCCGCTGCCCCTGGCGCCGAAAGCGATAGCAAGCGTCCCCTGATAGGCAATATCTTTGTCGCTGACCTGCAGGGCTGCCGCCAAATCTTTGAGTGCTTCAAACCCCATGTTGAGGGAAGCCTGCCGGTCATTCTGGTTCATCCAGTTCCCAAACTCACCGCCGCGGAATCCGAAGGTATCAAGGTAGTGCTGCCCGGTAATCTCTGCGCCGTTCCTGTAATCCGGCCCGGTTCGCCGCACAGCGATAAGCTGTGGAGGCACAAACCGCGTCTTTCCGCTTTTGCTGCGGCCTTTTGCCAGCTCCTGCACCCATTTCAGGGCAGCCTCCCGCGTTTCAAAATTTGTCTGTAAGATGGAATAGCCCTTCGTCACATACCAGGTATCAGGTTTCCAGTCATTATTTTTGGAATAAGTATTCTTCCCGTCGTTGAAATGGATCGCATAGCCCTTCGGCACCTTCTGGTCTTTGGAAACGCCAAACTGTTCCTTCTGTGCTTTCTGTGTGAAGTTCCGCTCAAAATATCCTGCCGAGCGGACCATCAGGGTATTGGACAGCTTGTTTGTAATGGCCGGGTTCTCACGGCCCTTCTCCGTCACCTGGTAATGGGTGCCGCTGCCCCAGCCCTGCACCTGTTCCAGATACCCGTTTTCCACAAAGAAACGGTCATAGACCTGCATGGCGTCCTCCACGGTGCGGACTTCCGAAACCGCGCCCTGCAGCTCCCGTACCGTCTGGATATATTCTTTCTGCCTTGCAAGGCGTTTCTCCGGCGTATCATCCCTGCGGTAATACTGCGGGGAGGCATTTAATCCGTCCCTCGCCTTTTTGATGAAATACACCACGCCAAGGGGAATCCCATCATCAAGCATGGCCTGATAATCCGGTTTCTTCCAGATATTATCCTTTTTTACAAATTTCTCGGCTTCGCGCTCATTCATGGCGTCCAGGTCGTTCACATAGAGCCCCCGGTCCTTCCATAAGTCTTTTTTCGCGCCGCTGATCTTTTCCCCGAAATCTTCATGCTGTATGTTATCCGCCAATCAATATCACCTCCAGTCTGTCATAAAAAATCACCGCTCCGGGGAAGGGCGGCGTTCCTGTGATTTATCAAGCTGCGGGCGTATTCTCATGAGCCGGTCTGTCTCCCTGCGGACCAGCCGGTCAAGCGCGCCCAGGTCCTCCGGGGTAACGGCAAACTCCCGATAATGCTCATACCAGAGGCCCGCCCGGACAGCCGCAATAGGCGCAATCTTTTCCGCCCCTCCGGGAAGGAGGCGGTAGACCGAAGCCCCGTCAAGAAGCAACTGCTTCGCCGTTCCCAGGGGTATGCGGTACATATCTGTGTCCGGATTCTGCGCCTCCTCCATATACTCCACATTCAGACGTTCCTCCAAATCCTGGGGCATATAGGAAAATGCCTGTGCCTTCCACTGGCTGAACAGGTTGGAATAGTGGTGCTGCCATTCCGTCACCTGCTCCGGCGCATAGAGGTAGCGCCAGGTTTTCAGGGCGTCCTTTTCGCATAGTTCCATTGCCTCCCATTTTTCAATGCCTGCCTCCGCCTTCGTGCCGTCCCGGTATTCCATGTTGACTCCGTAAGGGTAGAGGGTATTCCGTTCTATGTCCTGCCGCAGCGTGTCAAGGTCCGTCATCAGGACATCCCCGTACAGCCGTCCGTCCTCCTTACGCTCTGTGTGGAACAGGAAAGCCCTGGCGCCGGGGTATTCCGTCATGGCGGCCATCCGGTAAAGCTCTCCTGTGGGATAGTAGGCAGACAGGGCATCAGCAATCCATATGTGGTTTTTTCCCATGATAGCGATAGAATCCGGCCCGGTGTTGGTTGCCAGTGAGCGCAGGTTGAATTCACTTTCCCGCAGGAAATCCCCGGCCAGGATATGGAGTTCATAGGCAAATACGCCTAAATCTGTATCACGGACTAAGTGAATCTGCGGAAGCGCATCATCTTTCATAGTGACCGGTGCCATTTATAGATTCCTCCCATCTGCCGGCGGCTGCCCTCCGGCAATCTTGCCGACGATCTCCGGCCCGGTCTCGTAAATCTGCATGAGCCGCTTTGCTGTTCCGCATGGCTGCGCTGCACCGCTGGTCCAGAGCCGGACCGTGGAAGGGGCGACGTTCATCAGAAGTGCAAAGCCTTTCTCGTTCATATCCAGCTTTTTCATCAGCGCCTTAACCATGTCGGGGCCATAGTCCGGACACCGGGCAGCTTCGGCAATCATCTGTAAAGCGGTGTTCTCTGTGTTCATCATTTCTAAAATCCTCCTGTCAAATTGAAATAGCTGCCTGTTTCTGGCGGCATTGTTGTTGATGGTCTTTCATTTTCTTCGTAACATGGAGCAGCATTTCGTTGTAGTCCTTTCCTATACGGGGCGGGTTGATCCCCACCCGGATATGTTTGAACCGCTGATCTTCATGGAGCATTGCCTTGATCCTCCTGGCATTTTTAAGGCCTCCAAGGTCATTGTCCATGTAGAGGCTGACGCGCCGGATTTCCGGGTGGCGTTTCAAAAATGCAGTCAGCGCCACATGGGAAGTGCCGCCTAAAGACAGCCGGTAGCCGTCCCATTTCCAGCCTTCCAATTCCTGCAGCGTGGCATGGGAGAGGGCATCAATGGGTGCCTCAAAGACCGCCACATGGCGGCTGCCCGGATTCCTCGGTGGATAGCAGAAGCTGTATTCCTTGTCGCTGCCGTAAACATCTTTTCTGAGATTGCCGGTAATGCTCCGCATACAGGCAAACTTCGCTTTGCCGGCTTCATCCTTTCCCACAAACACACAGACCGGCTCGCCATGATACCGTGCCTCATAGAACAGCCCTTTCCGGAAACACCGGCCAATCACATCAGAGCTGATCCCGCGCCGCTGTAAATAGGAAACAGCAGAGGTAGCACACCGTCTGGCCCAGGGGAGAGAAAAAGGTTTCTTCTCCGGTTCTTTCTGCACATGGGCTTTTTCTGTTGCACTCCGATAGGCCGGTGCCTGCTGGATTTCTCCGCCTACCAGCGTATGGACCGCATCCACCAGCCCATAGCCCCGAATCTGGATCAGATAATCCAGGGCGTTGATACTCCGGCCCCGGCTGTTCCAGTACCAGTACCTTTTCCCGGTCACATAGATCAGGCTGTCATGTTCCTTGTGCCGGTAATTGGGCCCGTCCCGTTTCAGTACCCCAGGCTCATGGAACTGCAGGTATGCGAACAGGTCCGCCTCCCGCGCCGCCTGAATCTGTTCTTTGGTTACGCCGGGCATCGTGCCGGCACAGTATTTCTTTTCATCGTGCCCCGCCTCCTTTCCGTGATGAAAAAAGACGCCCAGAGGCGCCTAACAGCCGTACAGGTCATGGTTGACCTCGGCACGGTAATAACTGTCCATTGTTGCCGGGGCATTATACAGCGCCGCCAGCAGGTATGCCTTGATATTCCCGACTTTTGTAGTGTTCTTGTCAATACAGTCAAAGACATACTCCAGGTGGTCGGAATTGATCTTCAGGAAACGGCCCTTTACCACCTCCCTGGGAAAATCATCCCCGGCGATACGGATAAAGGGGCGTTTGGATAAAACCACTTCAAGCATAAGCTCCACGGTCTCGTCTAAGCGTTCTTTCCCATACCGGGAGACCATACAGTCATACTCAATATTTTCTTTGATGATTTTGCTGTATGCGTCTATCAATCCAATCCGATCCATCCCATCCGGGCGGCCTGCCGCCTCCGGCTCTGCTGGATAGATTGATTGATGGGTTCTTGATATATCCGTTTTTGATTTTTTAGTTCTTTGTGGATTAGTATTTAATTGTGCGGGATTTTCCTGTCCTGGTTCCACCTGTTCAGGTTTTGCCTGTCCTGGATTTACCTGTCTTGGATTTTCCCGTTTAGGTGGAAACGTCTGTTTTTCAGCGTTTACAGGCTTTTCATGGATGGTATATTCAATATCTCCGAGCTGCCCGTTCTCATAGCGGAGGCGCTGCCTGGTGAGATACCCGTGCCGCTCCAGCTCCTTCAGGGCGGTAGTGATCGAATCCACACCGTCCTTACAGATATGGGCGAGTCCCTTTGTGGTATAATCCCAATCTTCCGGCAGCGACAGCATGAGGGAGAGAAGCCCCTTTGCCTTTAAGGACAGTTCCGTATTGCGCAGATGGTGGTTGCACATGATCGTGAAGTCCTTCGTTTTTTCTACCCGGAATACAGCCATTTCACAGCCTCCTTTCTCCGGTTATTTCCGTTACAAGGCGCGGTCCCTGCGGTCATAGTGGAGGTGCCCGCCTGAAACCTTCGCATGGTTTTTCAGTTTGACTTCGCCCCGTTCCTGGCTGTCTAAGAATTTCTGATAGCCGGCATCCGTCAGGAACAGGCGCATCTTATCGCCCCTGTCACCCACAGGGGAATCATAAGACAGCACATCAAAGACAATCATGTGCCTTACCTCCGGGTCAAAGCGTTCCAGCGCCATGATGTCATGCCCCTTCAATTTCTCTGCGCCGGATTGCTGTCTGGCCTCGGCAATCTTTTCCCCGATCGTCCGGGGCGGGTAGGGCAGACGGTAATTCTTCTGAATATCCCGCACGATGTCCATGCACTCGGCATCCGTCAGGACGCGTAACTTTTCCATCAGATTTTCCGCTGCCTTCCGCTGTTCGAGATTCTTTGTGTACCGGGCGGTCATGTAAAGCTCATTCAGAATTTTGGATTGATAGTCACCTTCAACCTGAAACAGCAGCCGTTTTTCCATTTCGTTTAATTCCATGTGAATCTCCTTTCTCCTGAAAATGGGTATGAAAAAGGGCGCCCACCTGTAAAAGTGAAACGCCCACGGCAATCAGCGATCCGGCAATACCGGACCGCTGGCACTATTAAATTTTGTCGTTAATGAAACAACCTCCTTTTTTCGATGATTTTCTCGTCACATTTCAACTTGGAAAAGGAATTGAATAAATGACGGCAAACGCTCAAACCCCTTGAAAATAAAGGCTTTTTCCGTTTGTCGTTATTATACCGTAACGGCATACGCATGCGTCACTTTTGCTGTTTGCGGGTGTATCCATTGCCAGTGTTGCCAGGCGCCTGGGACATGCCAGCATGACGACAACACAAAAAACATATTTGCATATCATTCAAGAACTTGAAAATAAAGATGTTGATCTGGTTATGAGAACATTATCGGGACTGTAAACACAAATTATAATTTAAAGCAAAATCACTTACGCTGATGAGGAATAACAAATGTATAAGCATTGGACGAGAGAAGATATTAAAGCATCAAGTGAACGCTTGCATAATCTTTACGTAAAAGCACCGATAGACTATCGTTTCTTTTGTGGTCATGATATCCAAAGTGAAGATGATATGGACGCATTGGATTATTATATAATCGGTGTATGGCTGATTCAGCATAGAAGATACACGGATTGGTCAGATAGAAAATCCTTTGATTTAGCAGAGGTGTTGGAATTTATGCGTATTTATGGAATTCGAATTCCACGATACATGAAACGCACCAGATTCTATCGAAAGAAAAAGGATCAGCTTTTAAAGATATTAAATGGGAGCTTTACCCATGTGCATCCCACATAATCTATGCCCATACTTCCCCCTACAACGTTTTATCTTTTTTTGTCTTTGTATTTTTCTACGAAAACTATTTTATGAAGATGCTGTCGTAGAAAAAGCAGGGTATCCGGACGCATCAGATCGGCAGTTGAAAAGAAAAAATCCGCATAAATGCATAAAAATACTCCGAAAATTTAGGAATCCTTTTTGATGAAAGTATGGTATAGTAAAAACGTATTTCACAAAAAGGAGAGAGACTGAAAATGGAACATAACAAAAGAAGCAGCTTTTCCGGCAAACTCGGATATGTCCTGTCGGCTGCGGGAGCATCTGTTGGGCTGGGAAATATCTGGAGATTTCCGTATCTGGCAGCAAAGTACGGAGGCGGCATTTTCCTGCTGATTTATATTTTGCTGGCGTTGACCTTCGGCTATACCATGATTGTAGCGGAAACCGCGATTGGGCGCATGACGAAAAAGAGCCCGGTCGGAGCCTTTTCCTCTTTCGGCAAATCGAAATGGCTGTCTGCAGGCGGCTGGATCAATGCGATCATTCCTGTGCTGATCGTACCGTATTATTCCGTAATCGGTGGCTGGGTCATCAAATATCTGGTTGAATATATCAAAGGAAATGGTCAGAAGCTGGCAGCAGACGGCTATTTTTCCGATTTTATTTCAAACGGAGCATCTACGGAAATCTGTTTTACGGTATTTGCGCTGTTTACGCTGGCGATCATTTATGCGGGTGTGCGTAACGGAATCGAGCGCGTATCGAAATTCATGATGCCGATTCTGATCGTGTTGTCCGTGATTATTGCAATTTATTCGGTAACGCGTCCGGGCGCACTGGAAGGTGTGAAATATTTTCTGGTACCGAATGTGAAGAATTTTTCCTGGATGACTGTGGTTGCGGCGATGGGACAGATGTTTTATTCCCTGTCGATTGCTATGGGAATTTTGATCACGTTTGGATCCTATATGAAAAAAGATGTTTCGATTGAGGATTCGACGAGAAATGTAGAAGTATTCGATACAGCCATCGCAATTATGGCGGGCCTGATGATCATCCCGGCAGTATTTGCCTTTTCCGGCGGAGATCCAGAGACGCTGCAGGCAGGACCTGCGCTGATGTTTATTACGATTCCGAAAGTGTTTGCAAGCATGGGATTTGGAACAGTAGCTGGAATTTTATTCTTCGTACTCGTGTTATTTGCAGCGATCACAAGCTCGATTGCACTGACAGAGAGTGCAGTGTCTACCTTTGAGGATGAGCTTCACTGGGGACGCAGGAAGGCAGTTGTTTTGGTTGGCGTGATCATGCTGGGTCTGGGGACTTTATCCTGTATGGGATACGGTCCGTTGTCCTGGGTAAAGCTGATCGGAATGCAGTTTCTGGATTTCTTTGATTTTCTGACAAACTCTGTTATGATGCCGATCGCAGCAATTGCGACCTGTCTGCTCGTGTCGAAAGTAGTTGGAACAAAAAGCATCGAAGAAGAAGTTATGCACGGCGAGAGCGCATTTCGGAGAAAGAAGATTTTTAACGTGATGATTCGGTATTTATGCCCGATCTTTGCGACGATCATTTTGATCAGCTCCGTGGCAAATGCATTTGGGTGGATTTCAATGTAAAAAGAAAGGTGCATTTTACCGCTGCTTATGGTGGAGAAGGCTCTTCCCGAAACAATAGAATGCACGCTCTGCGAGCATTCTATTGTCATGAATGAAAACGGCAGACCTCAGTGGTCTGCCGGAAAAAGAATTTTTTGTTGCCTGCGGACGGTGTCCATGATTTCGAGCTCGAGGCAGGATGCCTTCAGCCAGGAATGACGGATAAGGGAAGGTATCCCATCCGCTGAGTCATTTTCCAGCGCCTGCTGCAGCTGGTCGATTAAGCGGACAAATTCAGCTGCTTCGTAGACCATGTTGTTGGAAACAGCTGGAATGTTCGGATTTTCGGTATGACCGTCTCGAAACAGGAGCGTGAGCTGCTGGGGATCCTGAATTTTATCGATCAGCAGGGTTGCGGCTTCTCCCTGAATCTGGGATGGCAGATACGAATCCGAGATTTTGGAATACCGGAGCGTTGCCTGCATATCCGGGTACTGTAAAAGAACCGTGCCGGCGCCTTCGAAGCCGTTGGATAAGAAAATGCTGCTGCTCTGAATCGAAGCCGGCATGCCAAACAGGGAGACGAGCGGATGGACACAGTAAACGCCGATGTCCATCAGGGCAGCGTTGGAAAGTGCAGGATGGAAAGCGTTTTCGATGATCCCCTCTTTGAAATGGTCATAGCGGCTGGAATATTTACAGAAAGAAAAATCTACCTGCCGGATTGTTCCAAGCACAGGCAGCAAGGAACGGATCGCTGCAAAACCCGGAGAAAAGACAGAGCGCATGGCTTCGAGCAGAATGACCTGATTTTTTATGGCAGTGTCATACATCTGTTGAAATTCCGAAGCATTGGAGGCGATTGGTTTTTCACAGAGCACATGCTTGTGGTGTTGCATCATCAGGATGCTCTGGGCCGCATGGCAGAAATTGGGGCTGGCGATGTAGACTGCGTCGATCTGGTCTGAGTTGGCCAACGCCTCCAGAGAATCAAAGACAAGCGAAACGTTATTTTTTTGTGCATACTCCTGCGCCCGCGCAAGCGTTCTGGAATAGACAGCGCAGAGCTTGAAATCAGGCAGTGCAGAGGCTGCCTGGAGAAATTTATCGGTAATGGTGTTTGTGCCGATTACAGCGAAACGGATCATGTGGAAGCCCTCCTATATTATCAGGTACTATCAGTATAAGACAGGAATGCAAGAGGCTTCAATTCTTTTTTTGACGGACACCCCGAAATAGAGCAGCTATGGAAAGGAGCGGATTGTGAAAAAATTTTTTATCGGACTGGGGATATTTTTTGTACTTGCGGGAATTGTGTTCTGCGCAGCTGATACGAAAGATACGAGTGCGCGTGCGCAGGCGCTTTATGACGCGCCGGTTGTCACCATGCAGGATCTGGAGGAATGGAAAAATCAGGACACGCAGCAGGAAGTTGTGGTGACGCAGATTCCACTGACCGGCGATCTGGTTTCCGATCCGCGAAAGTTTCTGGATGGGCAGTTTTATTATCTGAAAGTGGAAAAATGGGTCTATCAGAAAGAAGAGGATGAGGATTCTTCCGGCTGGGAAAAAGAGGATGGTGGCAGCTATACAGTCCGGGGCGATCATGTCGCAGCTGCATTGGACGATCAGACAGAGCTGACGGAGGATAATGTTCGCGGTCTGGAATGGTTTGACGAATTTTACCCGGGCGGAAAAAATGGAGATACCCGTTATCAGATCTGGGGACTGGGAGAGGATGCGCAGCTGACGGCGGTAGCGCTTGTCGGAAACGGTGAAGTGACGGTGCAGAAGCCGTCCGAGGGACACGCATATCTCTATTTTTACGGGACAGAAGATGATTTCTATCAGTATGTGGAGGATTTCGTTGAAGGCGACAGCTTCCTGCTGCTGATTGTTGGATGGTTTTTGGCGGCGATCTGTTTTGGAATCGCGTGGTTGTTAAGAGGACACAAAGCCTCCGGCAACATTTTTATTATGTGTGCAGCGTCTGTGGTGGCCCAGAAGCAGGCGTATCAGCAGTTGAACGATGTGGAAAAACTGCGGTTCTGGGGGCTGAAAATCGCGGCTATTCCGTTGGAAATCGGCGGATTTGCGGCGATTTGGATGCATTCGGACAGTACATTATGGATTACGGTCGGAACGGTGCTTCTGATTTTTGGAGTCGCGGCATGGATGGGTTCGTCTGCGTCGGACGAGAATCTGGAGGAGCTGGAAGAGAACGACTGAACGGAGAATTTATCCGATACATGAAAGAAGCGGGATCGCGTTTGCGTCCGCAAAGTGCATGACGTGAGGGCGTCTGCAAAATGTAGGAAAAGGTTGAAAAATAAAATTTTTCAATCACGAGGTTTGTGTCTGCGCGCACTTGACACGAACTCGGCATGCGCAAAAAGCGTGCGCAGAAATGAGAGGGAAAGATGAATTTTTTAAAAAGAAGACAGCAGCTGTTCGATCAGATGGAGGAAAATGCTGCACTGATTTTATTTTCTGGAATTGAAACACATGTGAGCGCGGACGAGTACGCGCCGTTTGAGGCGAACCGCAACTTCTTTTATCTGACGGGATTGCGCCGGGAGCGGATGATTCTGCTCATGAAAAAGACAAAACGCGATCCGAAGGAAATCCTATTTATAGAAGAGGCTGACCCGACGCAGGAGCGCTGGTATGGCAGGAAGGTGACGGTCGATGAGGCAAAAGAGGTTAGCCAGATCGAAGATGTGCGTTTCCTGGAAAGCTTTGACGGGGTGTTCGATATGATGATGACCCGCGAGGATG
This sequence comes from Gallintestinimicrobium propionicum, assembly GCF_025567525.1. NCBI lineage: Bacteria > Bacillati > Bacillota > Clostridia > Lachnospirales > Lachnospiraceae > Gallintestinimicrobium > Gallintestinimicrobium propionicum. The sequence continues at coordinate 105,317 of NZ_JAOQJY010000012.1, forward strand.
TCAAAAGCCTGTATTTTGACTGTTATCGCCATCAGCAAGAGGATCTGCCGGATTACAATGCGGTAAAGGCGAAGGAATACGCAGCGCTGTATCCGGGACATCCGATCAGAAATCTATTCCCGTATGTGGCGCAGATGCGGATGCAGAAGGATGCAGACGAGGTCGCACAGCTCAAAACGGCGATCGGAATCACTGACAATGCACTGCAGTATGTGATGAAGCATCTGGAACCGGGCATGGCGGAATATCAGGCGCAGGCGGATTTTGAATATCAGATCATGTATCAGGGCGCGGATGGAACTTCGTTCCCGACGATTGCCGGAAGCGGTGCAAACGGTACAATGCTGCACTACGAAACCAACCGGGATATCTGCGAGGACGGCACGCTGCTGTTGATGGATCTGGGCGCAAAATACCAGGGCTACTGTGCGGACATCACGAGAACCTATCCGGTAAACGGGCATTTTACGCAGCAGCAGAGGGCGGTTTATGAGGTCGTTTTGAAAGCAAACCGGACGATCGCAAAAACGGCAAAGCCCGGCATGACGCTTCGGGAGTTGAATGACGTCTGCAAAAAGGTGCTGGCGGAGGGATGTATCCGTCTCGGTCTGATTGAAAACGAGGAGGAGATCGGCACTTACTACATGCACAGCGTATCCCATCATCTTGGAATCGACGTGCACGATGTCAACACGCTGGAGAACGATAAGCTGCTTCCCGGAATGGTCATCAGCGACGAACCGGGGCTGTACATCGATGAATGGGAAATCGGCATCCGAATCGAGGACGACCTTCTGATTACGGAGGACGGATGCGAAGTCCTTTCGGAGCAGATTATCCGCGACCCGGATGAAATCGAAGGGTTCATGCAGAATCGTTGATGCGTATTTATTCATCGTATAGGAAACTTCGTTTCCTATACGATAATAAACGCTCCGCGCGGATCGCACTGCAGCGGAATGGAAGAATGTCGCTTGCGCGACCCGCCGCAGGCGGAGAATCCTGCTTTGCAGGATTCTTTTTATATATTCATAGAAAAAACATCCTGCGTCATATATTGGAAAAGAAAAAACGACTGTGACAGCCGGGTACCGGAACGTGCGGCGAAAGGCTGTCTGAAACGGAAATCAGGATGGAACGATTCAATGACGCGGTGCGGACAGTCTGCGACCTTTTGTGGAATTTTCCAATGCTGGTGCTGCTTGCCGGGACACATTTGTATTTTACAATTCGACTGGGCTTTATTCAAAGGAAGCTGCCGGATGGACTGCGCCGAAGCCTGTCCTCTGCCGGATCAGGAGGGCTGTCACCCTATGAAGCACTGTCAACCGCCCTGGCGGCGACAATCGGAACCGGAAATATCATCGGAATTTCGAGTGCAATTGCGATCGGAGGACCCGGGGCGGTTTTCTGGTGCTGGATCAGCGGCTTTTTCGGGATGGCGACCTGCTATGCGGAAAGCGTGCTGTCCGCAGCGTGCCGGAAAAAGCGGGCAGACGGAAGCTTTTATGGCGGACCGATGTATGTAATGGAGCAGCTGTTGCACAATCGGCTGCTGGCGGTTCTTTTTTCCGTCTTTACCGTGCTGGCGGCGCTGTGCGTCGGAAGCGGTGTGCAGGCGCATTCCTTGACAGCGGTAATTTCTCGCAGGCTTCCGGTGTCTGTACACTGGATCGGCATCGCAGCGGCGCTTTTGGCGGGCAGCATCCTGATCGGAGGAGCGAAAAAAACGGCGAAGGTTTGTACCTGCCTGGTTCCGGTGATGAGCGTGCTGTACCTGGGTAGCTGTCTGTTTTTGCTGGTAAAAAATGCAGCATGGATTCCGGCGGCGCTTCAGGCGATTTTTGTGTCTGCTTTTTCGAAAAAAGCGGTGATCGGAGGCATTGCAGGGACTGCAGTGAAAATGGCGGTTCGCACCGGAATGGCGAAGGGACTTTTTACAAACGAGGCTGGAATGGGCTCGATGCCGATGACGGCGGCAGCGGCGGAAGGGCTATCTCCGCGGGATCAGGGGCTGGTTTCGATGACGGGAGTGTTCTGGGATACGCTGGTGATGTGCGCGGTGACGGCGCTTGCAATTTTGAGCGATATGGTAAAAAATGCCGCTCCTTACAGGGCGGCTGCTGTAGATGAATATTGTTTTGTTGCATTTTCGAACCTGCCGGTTGCGGGGGAGGATCTTTTGTCGCTCTGCCTGGTGCTGTTTGCATTTGCGACGATTATCGGCTGGAGCTTTTATGGGGAATGTGCGGCGCGGTATTTGTGGGGCGAGAGAGGTGTAACGGTATTTCAGGTGATTTACATGGTGTTTGTATATCTCGGATCCGTCTGCTCGCTGGAGCTGGTCTGGAACCTATCGGACCTATGCAATGCCTGCATGGCGGTTCCAAACCTTTGGTGTCTGTGGAAATTGAAAGAGCTGATTGTGGAAAAGACCCGGAACTGATCAGAGGTTCGGGTTCTTTTTATGGATTTTGGTGCTGGTAAAGCCGGAGCCTTTGACCTCGTTTGCATCACTGATGATCAAAAAGGCATGGGGGTCGATTTCCATGACAATCTGATTCAGGGAAGCCATTTCGCGGCGGGAAACGACGGTCATCAGGACGGGCTGATCGGTCTGCAGATAGCCGGTCGTCGCATTTAAAAGGGTGCAGCCGCGGTCAAGACGGGTAAAAATTGCCTGCCGGATTTCTTCATAATGACTGCTGACGATGTCGGCGCGCGCCTGATGGGTGCCGATGACTAAAACCTTGTCCAGCACAAAGGTATAGATCATGACGAGCAAAATGCCGTAAAGACTTTCTTCGATGTCGGAAAAGAACATCTGCAGAATCAGGATGGAAAAATCAAACACATAGAGCGTTGCGGAAACAGGGAGATGGAATAGTTTTTTTAAAATCAGGGGCGGGATGTCCATACCGCCGGTGGATGCGCCTGCACGGATGACAATGCCAATGCCGGCACCGATCATCATTCCGCCGAGGATCGTGCAGAGCATTGCGTCCTTCGTCAGGGAGGACAGCGCCGGGAACTGCTGCCAGAATGCGAGCAAGATCGGGTAAAAGAATGTGGACAAAAGCGTAGTCGCGGCAAACTTCCAGCCGAGCACAAAAAATCCGAGTAAAAAGGTCAGGATATTGAAGCACAGTACGAACGCTGTGATCGGCGTATGGAACCAGTGCGCAGATGCGAGGGCCAGACCGGTCGTGCCGCCGGTGATGATGCCGGATGGCAGGATAAAGGCGACGACTGCAAGGGAATATAGGGCGTTTCCGAACAGAATCAGGAAAATCCGGAACAGATTTTTTAACGTATGGTGCAGCTTGGGTGACATGGCAGTTTCCTTCTTTCAATGTGATAATACAGTAAAGCGACAAAAAAAGCGGGATATGTGAACCCCACACATCCCGCTTCCGAAAATTCTTTTTGTATTATAGCGTTCGAATGCAAAAAAGTAAACAGATTATGACTTTGTTATGGAAAAAAGTACAATTTGTGGATATACTGATATCAGGGTCAAAAGGTCGGAAATCCGACGCAAGTGTGCTTGCAGGAGGTTTTTCGAACTGTTGACTCTGGTATCATAAACAGAATAGAATAAAGATTGAAAAATAGTAACTGTTCCGTAGGTCTGCGCATTTACTGCGTTGACCGTAAGAAAACTTAGGCTGGAAGGCAAAAATCCTATCGGCACAGCCGATTTGGAATGGATTTTTGCGCGTAACTGTGAGGGGACTGAACAGTTATGAAAAATAGAATTTTTCAATCGCGAGATTTGTGTCTGTGCGCACTTGACACAAACTCGGCATGTACAAAAAAATGTGCGCAGAAATGAGAGGAAAATATGGCTAAAAATATTACCGTGGATAATTTTGAAAAAGAGGTACTGCAGGCGGCAGGCCCCGTTTTGGTAGACTTCTGGGCAACCTGGTGCGGACCCTGCCGGATGCAGGGACCTGCAGTGGAAAAGCTGGCAGAGGAAGGCTATAACGTCGGCAAAATCAATGTGGACGACGAGGGTGAGCTTGCAGAGCGCTATCATGTGATGAACATTCCGACTCTGATTATTTTCAAAAACGGCGAAGAAAAAGAGCGCATGGTCGGCGTACAGAGCAAAGATCTGCTGGAAAGCAAATTAAAGGCGCTGGCATAAGGCGTTGTGACAAAGCATTTGTTACAGGAAACGGCTTGCTTTCAGCCGCTGTCGTAGTACAATGAAATGGCATCACGCAAAGCGGCAGGATATGCCGCATAGATACAAAGGGGAAAGAGGGAAATAACATGGAATTGGGAATTAGCACAGATTTTGCAAACGAGCCGTGGGAATTGGAAGAAATCAAAAACAAGCTCCGCGAGATCGCAGAGGCTGGCTTTACGCACATTCACTGGTGCTTTGACTGGGATGGGGATTATCTGTACGCCCGCAGCGAAATGGAGCAGATCCGCAGCTGGATGGACGAGCTTGGATTGAAAGAAAAAGGACTGCATGCTTCGAAGGGCAGCCGCCGATTTGTAGAAAGATATGCAGAGGCACCTCATGGCAGAAAAGACTACCTGTCTGAGCTGGAGCCGAACCGTATCGCGGGCGTCGAGCTGATTAAAAACCGTGTGGAGCTGGTTCATGTGCTGGGAGGCAAGGAGATCGTGCTGCATATGTATCTGCCGACAAAGAGCTTTGAAGAAAAGCCGGAAACCAAAGAGCTTTTCTATCAGCAGGCATGCAAGTCTCTGGATGAGCTGCAGCCCTATTGTAAGGAGCTTGGGGTGAAGATCTGTCTGGAGAACCTGTTTGAAGCTTCTGCAAAAGATCAGATCGAGCAGTTTGATTATCTGTTTGGACGTTATCCCGCAGATTTTCTGGGACTGTGCATCGATACCGGACATGCAAACCTTGTCGGCGGCAACGAGTTCATCAAGCTGCTGGCAACCCGCTATGCAGACCGTTTCTTCTGCCAGCACCTACATGACAACAGGGGCTGGGGAAAAGAAGATGGCTGCGGAGACGCACATCGTCTGCCGGGGGAATGCAGCATTGACTGGAAAGAAACCATGAAGCTTGTCCGGGCGTCCGCTTACGAGCAGCCTTTCGTGATGGAAGTTTCCAAGCCGGAAGGGGAAGACTGCGCACATTACTTAAAGCGCGCCTATGAAGCAGGCGTTTGGATGGCAAATTTATAGAATTGATAAAGATTGTCCGGAAAGGGGGATCTGTATGCACTATGCGGAAGAAGAAATGCAGTATCATCTGCAGATTCATAACGGGCAGGTTGGAAAATATGTCATTTTGCCGGGAGACCCTAAACGGTGTGAAAAAATCGCCGCATATTTTGAACATCCGGTTTTGATTGCGGACAGCCGGGAATTTGTGACGTATACCGGAACGCTGGAGGGCGAGACCGTTTCTGTGACCTCGACAGGCATCGGCGGTCCCTCTGCGGCGATTGCGATGGAAGAGCTGTTCAAAGCGGGCGCGCATACGTTTATCCGCGTCGGAACCTGCGGCGGCATTGACACAGAGGTACAAAGCGGCGATCTGGTCATTGCAACCGGTGCGGTACGGGCTGAGGGGACGAGCCGGGAATATGCTCCGATCGAATATCCGGCAGTCGCAAACCTGGATGTGATCTGCGCACTGCGAGAGGCAGCCCGGGATCAGGCAATCCGATTCCATACGGGCGTTGTGCAGAGCAAGGACTCCTTTTACGGACAGCACGAGCCGCAGGTCATGCCGGTGGATTACATGCTGCAGCAGCACTGGGGCGCGTGGAAAAAGATGGGATGCCTTGCATCGGAAATGGAATCCGCGGCGCTGTTTATCGTGGCGCAGTATCTTCGGGTGCGCTGCGGCGCGGTATTTCTGACGATGGCAAACCAGGAGCGGGAAGTGCTCGGACTTTCTAACCCGGTCGTCCACGACACAGACATGGCGGTGCGCGTCGGCGTGGAGGCACTGAAAAAGCTGATCGCACAGGATCGCATGACGAAGCTGTGAGCCTGGGATCTGTCTGTTGAGCCGCGTAATCAGGGATGGATGTTGTTCTGCACAGAGTATTTTCCATGTCACCATAACAAAAAGAGCAGTTCCCGTGACGGTGGGAACTGCTCTTTTTCATACAGAATTTTTTAATTCTGTTTCATTCGTTTTAAAATTAAGCGATTTCGTTTACTGCTTTAGCCAGACGGGAAACCTTTCTGGAAGCGGTGTTTTTATGATATACGCCCTTGGAAGCAGCCTTGTCGATAACTGTGGTTGCGTTCAGCAGTGCAGCCTTTGCAGCTTCCTTGTCCTGTGCTTCGATTGCAACACGAACCTTCTTAACAGCGGTCTTAACAGAAGATTTGATTGCTTTGTTTCTTTCAGCCTTGGTCTGGTTTACTAAAATTCTCTTCTTTGCAGATTTAATATTTGCCACGATGATACCTCCAATGAATTAACCCAAAAATGTGTGCTGTATCGTATTACATTAAAGCCGGACACGGACGTTCTAATGCAAACATACATATGTATTCTATTGGATGAAAAGAATTCTGTCAATAGATATTTTCTGGATTTTTGGAAAAAATGGGAATATAGTTCTTACAGTTCACTCGTACCGTTTGTAAGCAGATTTCATGCTCGCATGAAAATCTGCTTACAAAAAGGTACGAAGGGAGAGCCACTTTATGAGTAAAAATGAGCTGCGAAGCAGCGGAGAGCGTCGAAGACGCGGTTCATGACAATAGAATGTTCGCGGAGCGAGCATTCTATTGTATTGTGAATGGCGCGAGTGAACTGTAAGAAACACAATCTTAGAAGGAGGGAATGCGAATGAGCGTTTTTGTCGTTCGAACAGATCTTGCACTGGAAGAGGGGGAACGGATTCGGGAGTCCGGCGTTGAGATTCACGGGGTAATTCTGGAAGAGGAAACCAGACCGGAAACGGGAATTTTGGTGACGCGGGTAAAAATAGAGACGAAAAATGGCGCAAAAATTATGGGGAAACCGATCGGAACATACGTTACACTGGAAGCCGGACAGCTTGGAAACGACGAGGAGGAGTATCAGCAGGAGGTGGCGAAGGAACTTTCGATGCAGCTGCAGAAACTGATTCCTGATCTGGAGACTGAAAAATCCGTGCTGGTCGTGGGGCTTGGAAACCGGCAGGTGACGGCGGATGCGCTGGGACCGCGGGTGGCGGACAGACTGTTTATTAACCGGCACATCATTCTCGAGTTTGGCGCTGCAGCGTATAACCGGAAAAAAATGAACCGCGTCAGCTGTCTTGTCCCCGGTGTAATGGCGCAGACAGGCATGGAGAGTGCGGAAATCGTGCGGGGCGTTGTGAAGGAGACAAAGCCGGATCTGGTGCTGGTTGTCGATGCGCTTGCGGCGCGTAGTACAAAGCGGTTAAACAGGACGTTCCAGATCAGTGACGCAGGAATCTATCCGGGTTCAGGGGTCGGCAACCACAGAAATGCGCTGACCGGGGAATCTCTGGGAGTGCCGGTGCTTGCGATTGGTGTGCCGACGGTAGTGGATGCTGCGACAATCGTCGGAGACGCGCTGCGGGAGATGGAACAGGAAAACGATTCTGCGTTGCTTCAAAATCGCGAGCATCCGCAGGCACTGTCCGGTCTGAACAATATGTATGTGACCGGAAAGGACATCGATGAGACAATTTTGTATCTGAGCGAAATCGTGTCGAATGGAATCAACCGGGCGCTGAACCCGGAAGGGTGATTGCGAACCAACCGGCATTGAATCCGGAAGGGTGATTACGAACCAGTCAGGTGCTTGGTTAGGAAAAGTGATGGCGAACCAATCAGGTGCTGAGTCAGGAAAAGTGATTCCAGCCTTCCTGTGCGCATATATTGCAGCATGGGGAAAAAAGACAGACCGAAAAAAAACAGATATCGGGCAGTAATCGCCATTGTGATAGCCGGAATTGTTTTTCTGGCGTTTCCGCGCGCAGAGGAACGAAATTTCAGGGAGCTTCTGACGGAGAATGCAGAGCTGGAGCTTTTAAATGCCCTATGTCCGGTGATCGCAGCGGCAGGGGACAACGGCAGGCTCTTTGTGTCCGGATGGATTTTTCCGTTTCTTGGTTATCAGAGCAAAACAAAAACCGCGCAGCTGGCGCAGGAAAATTCTGATATGGTGGAAAAGATTCTGCTGGCGGAAGGAAGGGACGAATACACCGGGATGAGCGGTGACGATACAGAAAAAAATGCGCCGACGGATGGCAGGGACCTATCGCTTGAAGAGCTTGCGCGGTTGGAAAATGAGCAGGCGGGCGGAGGAAAAAGCGGACAAAACGGCGTGGCGGACGGCAGCGAAACCGATGGGAGCAGTGCTGCATCCGACCGCGAAGGACAAGGCAGCGGCGGGATCGAAACCAGACCTGGCGATAGTCAAAACGAAACCGGCGACACAGCAAATAGCTCCGGCATCGGCGATTTTACAGCCTCTCTTCCGGAGAAGCAGCGTACCTACAACTGGTCGGAGCTTACGAGTTATGATGCGCTGGTGCGGGAATTTTATGCGATCGATCCGGCAACCGCGGCGGACGAGACGCAGCTGAATCAAAAGGCGCTGCTTGGCAGGGTGCTTTCCGTACAGAAGCGGACGGACGACCAGCCGCAGATTTTGATTTATCATACCCATTCGCAGGAAGCCTTTGCCGATTCGATTCCGGGAAACGCGCAGACCGGAATTATGGGCGTCGGGGAGGTGCTGGCGGAAATTCTTCGCAAACAGTATGGCTATAACGTGATGCATCATATGGGACAGTATGACGTGGAAAAAAGGGATTATGCCTATTCCAATTCCCTTCCGGCGTTGGAAGCGATTTTGAAGGAAAACCCGTCGATTGAGGTGGTGATCGACCTGCACCGGGACGAAGTGGCAGAAGGAACGCGGCTCGTTACGGAGATCGGCGGCAAAAAAATGGCGCGCTTCATGTTTTTCAACGGACTGTCCAGAACGAGACGGCTCGGGGACATTGATTCGCTTCCGAATAAAAATATTGCGGATAATCTCGCATTTTCGTTCCAGATGCAGGTGCTGTGCAACGAGTATTACCCGGGGCTGACCCGCAGGATTTACTTGAAAGGCTACCGTTACAATATGCACTTAAAGCAGAGGTATCTGCTGATTGAAATGGGGGCGCAGACCAACACCTATGAGGAGTGTATGAATTCCTGTGTTCCACTGGCGCAGATGCTGGATCTGGAATTGTCGGGAAAAACAGATTTTACGCTTGATCCGGAGAAAGGATGAGAGTAAAATGAGAATAATAGTCTCCCGTTTTGCAATGCCCGGCGGATGGGCACATAACGGCGTTGGAGTTTTCATAAATAAAACCCTTTCGTTTGCCATAGGCGGAAACCCACTACCTTTAGGTGGTGGGAGGAGCCTTGTAAATCTTTAATCGTTAACCCTGATTCTCAATATATTTTTGTATGGTAGTTGACGATACTTCTCCAATGCTGCAAGCAAAATATCCGTCTGACCAAAATATTTTTTTCTTCCAATACTGTTTAGACAGAAACGAACCATATTTGTGCCATAAGTATTAGCAATATCGTTAACATCATCAGCGATAGAATCTTTGAGTAATTGTTTACGATATTTGGTTACTAGAACTATATCTACTTTAAGGCTGTATTTCCGTCTGTTATGACGATTGTATCTATTATCCATAATTCACGTCACCTCAAAACATTGATTTTCACTAATTATTATTATATAATATATTTAGTGAAATATCTATGAAAGGAGTACATATATGGAACAAATGACTATTACAGCTAAAATTCAAATAGTCGTAGATGAAACAGATAAGGTTTTGCTTGATGAAACTATGTCTGTTTATCGTAATGCCTGTAATTATGTTTCAGACTATGTATTCCGTACTCATGACTTAAAGCAGTTTTCGCTCAATAAGGTTTTGTATTCTACTTTACG
>NZ_JAOQJY010000013.1:0-70302 GCF_025567525.1 Gallintestinimicrobium propionicum
TTTGAACTTTTGCTGTTATAGTCATCTGTTCCATAGATGTACTCCCTTCATTGATATTTCACTAGATATAGTATATAATAATAGCTAGTGAATGTCAATGATTATCAGAGGTAGGCTATGGACAATAGATATAATCGTCATAACAGACGAAAATACAGTCTAAAAGTACATATAGTTCTTGTAACTAAATATCGTAAGAAACTACTAAAAGGTTCTATTACTGACGATGTTAAGCAAAAAATTTTTGATATAGCCAATACTCGTGGCTACGAAATAATCGCTATGGAAGCAGACAAAGACCACTTGCATTTCTTAATAAGTTATGATACGACTGATAGGGTTTGCGACATTGTTAAGATTGTAAAACAAGAAACAACATATTACCTATGGCAAAAGTATGGTTCGTTTCTGTCTAAACAGTATTGGAAGAAAAGGATATTTTGGTCAGACGGATACTTTGCTTGCAGTATTGGAGAAGTATCGTCAGCGACTATACAAAAGTATATTGAAAGTCAGGGTTAATGGCGAAAGATTCACAAGGCTCCTCCCACCACCTGAAGGTAGTGGGAGGAGCCTATGGCAAACGAAAGGATTTAATTTATGAAACTACTTTCGAGACTGTGAGAAAAAGTCTGTAAATAAGATTCTTCTATGATATGCAAGGGTGGCAAGCCTGAAAATCAGGCTTCTCACCCTTGTTTTATATATAACAGTTGTTGAATGGCATGTCAAGAGCAGGCGGTTTTCCGCCCGTCTTATTCGCCCGTTTATTCGTTACTCTGGGAGGCGTCCTTCGTACATAATACTCAGTTCACCATACACCTGTGCCCAGTTGCGGATCGTACTGGTCCATTTCTTTGTAGCTTCAAATGTGGCAAGATACAGTGCCTTTAATAGAGCTGTATCGCTTGGAAATACGCTTCTCTGGCGATTCAGTTTCCGGTAGGTAGAATTCAGGGATTCAATAGCATTTGTAGTATAAATCACCGTTCTGACCGTCGTTGAAAATTTAAAGATCGGCGAGATTGCGTCCCAGTTATCCTTCCAGCGCTTCATGGAATTCGGATATTTCGGTGTCCATTTTTCTGTTACACGCTCTAAGGCTGCCAGAGCTTTCTTTTCATCTGTGGCCTGATAAATGGTTTTCAGATCCGCAGCGAAGGCTTTTCTGTCTTTATCCGGGACATATTTCAACGTGTTCCTTACCTGGTGTACAATACAGCGCTGGTATTCCGTCTTTGGAAAAGCTGCTGCGATCGCTTCTTTGATTCCGGTTAAACCATCGGCACAGATGATTAATACATCTTTGACACCACGATTTTTCAGTTCATTCATAACGGAAAGCCAGTATTTTGCGCTTTCGTTATCGCCAACACTGATGGTTAAAACTTCTTTTTTCCCTTCCGTGTTGATTCCCAGAATCACGTAAGCAGCAAGCTTTCGGATCACGCCATTATCCCTTACAGAATAATGGATTGCATCAATGTAGAGAATGGGATAGACCTCGTCCAGTGGCCGGTTCTGCCAGTCTTCGATCTGTGGCAGGATCTTATCAGTCACATCAGAAATAAAGCTTTCAGAAGTTTCAAAGCCATAAATATCTTCGATGGTTTCGGAAATCTGCCGGGTAGTCATTCCTTTGGCATACATGGAAATGATCTTCTGATCAATATCGGAAATATCTTTCTGACGTTTTTTCACAACCTGTGGTTCAAATGTTGATTTGCGATCCTGTGGCACTTCGATTTCCATCGAGCCATACCGGCTGTTGACCTGTTTCCGCTTATAACCATTGCGATAATCATCATTATCTGAGCGTTCGGATTTTTCGTAACCAAGATGATCATCCATTTCAGCTTCCATCATTTCCTTAATGGTGCCGCCTAAAAGATCCTTGAGCGCATCCTGAATGTCTTCTGCAGACTGGATATCGTACTCTTCCAGGAGCTGATGGATGATGTTTCGTTTTCCTTCTGTCATTTGTACACGATGTACAGGTTTCTTTTGTCTTGCCATAATAAAAGGCCCTCCTAATGATATTTATTGTATCATAGAAGAACCTTATAAACATTATTTTACAGAAAAAGTTTCATACTCTCCTACTTTCAAAAAAAGCTTTTTCTCTTTTCGCTTCTTACATTTCCTTATATAATTTATAAAGAATATCAGCTTCTGTAAAAACTCCACTGCCGTCCGAATTTTATGACTCCAGCACTACTTCCCTGTGTGTTGCAGCGGAATCATAAATCGCCTGCATAATCCTGGAGGTAAGCACTGCTGTGTCAATGTGGGACGGCAGCTTTTCCCCGGTACGGATACAGCGCACAAACGAATTGATTTCCGTTTCAAACATATTTCTGGTCTTTGCTTCCGGTACATATTTGACTAATGCTCCGTGTTCTGTCGTGTAAAGGGTGAACTCTCCTCCATACGTCAGCCGAATACCGCCCTTATCACCCATAAAGTCTATAAACTGTTCATTCTCGTCAATGTTCTGCGCCCATGCACCGTGTACGGTAAAGACCGGGCCTTCTGTCCGAACCAGCGCCGTCACAGAATCATCCACATCATAAACACCGTCATACTTCGGAGGACCAGCCCACATATCCCGGTACACATAACCTTCCATATTTTTCCCGAGCTTGCAAAATGTTTCGCCGGACACCGTAAGGGGCTTGGGATCATTTAAACAATACATGACAAGATCGAGATAATGTACACCCCAGTCAATCAAAGAACCACCGCCTGCAATTTCTTTCGTTGTAAACGCACCGCCAAGTCCCGGAATCGAACGAAATGCACGAAAACTCAGATAAACATGATATACCTCGCCCAAACGTCCGTCCTGAATATACTCCCGAATCAAGTTTACCATATCGTTAAACCGGTTCACGACGCCGATATTCAAGGTCATTCCCGTTTCATGCTGTACCTTCTGCATTTCCAACGCTTCCGGATAGGTTCTTGCTGCAGGCTTTTCACAGAGTACATGCTTGCCCGCACGCATCGCGTCGATCGCAATAATTGTATGCATCCGATTGGGCGTACAAACAGAGATTGCTTCCACTTCCGGATCTTCCAATACCCTATGATAATCCTCCACTGCAATGCCGCAGCCATATTTTTCTACTGCTGCCTTTGCGCGCTCCGGAATAATATCGCAGAAATATTTGATCTCTACGTCCTCATTTTTTAAATATGCCGGAATATGTGCACTATTGGCAATTGTTCCGCAGCCGATAATTCCAACCATCACTTTTTTCATTTTCAGTTCCTCCTATTTGCATTTTCAATGAATCAAGGCATCACACAAAAGCTGCTCCAAGCTCCTGCATTCTTGCCCGTACTTCCTGTCCCTTTATTTTTTTGACAGAAACAGCGTTTTGAATCGACATGGCAGCTGCAATACCGGCTGCTTCTCCTGTACTGTGACAGCAGATCTGGATCCGAACTGCAGATTGCGCAATAAAATCCGAGCTGATACATCGTCCCGCAGTCAACAAATTGTCAAACCCTTTCACCACCAGACATCGGAAGGGAATTTCATACCACGGTTTATTTGTATCTCCATGGGGTCTGTCATCCCGATACAGCTCCTTCATACCATGCACATCTACCGGATAATTTGCCTGGCTGATGGCATCCTCGAACTTTTTTTGTTCCAGCAGGTCCTCGCCGGTCAGCTCATATTCACCCAGAATCCGGCGACTCTCCCGTACACCGACCATAGCAGAAATATTGGAAACATAGGCATTTTCACATCCGGGAAAATATTTTTTATAAAAGTTAAGCTGTCTTAAGATGACCTGCTTTCCCTTCAGATGGATCTGCGTCAATTGTTTTGGATCACAGGCATCCGTATATTCAAAAAATTCCGGATTGTTGAGTGCCACTCCGTCTGTTCTTCCCGGAACATCGAACAGCTGCCAGTAAACCATATCCTCATAAACGAGCTCACCTGCTTCGATCGCCTTTTCAAAAAATGGAGTCAGACCGCTGACCCGCTTATTGGTCACATCTGCATACAGATTCTTTCCATCCTTTCCGGACTGTGCTGTGTTTGGATCCTTTAAGCTGTCAAAGAACTGTCCCAGTTTCTTTTTATCCACACCGCCCAGCAGATAACGTAAAGACATCGGCTGATTGATCTTACTTTCAGGCGCCCCGGCTTCATATTCTGCTCCTGCCAGAACGGATAGAATTCCATCTCCCGTACAATCGCTAAATACCTTGCCGCTGATTCTGCGGATTCCGCCCTGACACATCACCGCAATATCGCGAATAGCTCCTCCGTCTGTCGCCACATCGCATAAAACGGCATCCAGCAGAATATCTACCCCATTTTCTGTACACATCTGCTCCAAAACTGCTCCCAGGATCAGCGGATCAAAGCTGTTTTCATTGATTCTGTCCGGCAGATATGCTTCCAGATGCTTCATCATATCCTGATGCAGATAGGAACATCTGGGTTCTTCCTTCATGTGCACACTCATCATTGGCAGCACAAGCCCGTTCACTGCACTGCCTCCAAGTCCTCCCAGTGCTTCCACCAGCAATACAGAGACACCCTCCTTTGCCGCCGCAACTGCTGCAAATACACCTGCTGTTCCACCGCCACAGACTACAACATCCGCCTGAAGATATACCGGAAGTCCTTTGATGTCGATAATTTCTCTCTTGTCCATCCTCCTTTTCTCCTTCTCTCACTCCTTGAATTGTTGTAATTTTACCGACATTTATTCATTCATTGACAAGCCATTTGTAAAACGTGTATAATTTAGTTTATTAAAATAGATATTTTAAACAAAGAGAGGACCTTGATCATGGCACGAGCAACCCATTTTTTTGACCAGTCAGACTCTAACAGATATAAGAAAAAATATCATCTGAGCATGGAGTTTCTGGACAAGGCCCTGAATCTGGGTTTGTTTCAGGTTTTTCAGGTCTGTGACCTGTCCTGCTCCTCTGACTATCAATGTCCTCCTCATCAGCAGATCTGCTTAGAAATCTCTTATATTGTATCCGGTCATGGAATTTACGAACGAAACAATGTTCCGTATGAAGTCACTCCCAATACCGTTTTTTTGGTAAATGATCATGATCTTCATGCTGTCCGTTCCTCTAAGGATGATCCCCTGCGCTACATGTGTCTCGGTTTTTCCTTTTGTAAGGAACATCCTGATTTTGAAAAATATCTTCCACTCTACAATTTTTTTGAACATCTTGAAAATCCCATCGCAGAAGATCACTTCAAGCTATTTGACTGTTTTACCCTTGCTTTAAACGAGATTTCCGCACCTACGCTGTTCTCCATGGAAATGTTGGAATCCTGTATCCTGCAGATCATTGTCCATACCTACCGCGATCTTTCCAATTATCGCGCCAGAAGCTATACGAATACCCTTGAGCTGCACGCATCCAATCCGCTTGCATATGAGATCTGCAATTATATCGATACAAACTTAACCGATATCAAAAAGCTTTCCGATGTCAGTCAGGCACTTGGATACAGCTATGCCTATTTATCCAAAATATTTTCCCAGTCCATGAACCTGTCCATCAAGGATTACTATACACAGCGCCGGTTTGAAACCGCTGCCAAAATGCTCGCTCAGGATTTTACAATTGCAAGGATCAGCCAGGTGTTACATTTTTCTGATGATTCTTCCTTTTGTAAAGCCTTCAAAAAATATTATCATACAACACCAGCCAAATACCGGGAGCTTCTGTCAGGCAGCTCAGACCGGCTCTCCATTTAGCTTCTTTTCCAATATGTTCTTTATACCTCGATCCAGATACCCGGCTGGCGGGAGGCTTTCAGACAGGCTTCCCGGACTGCCATGATCCTGACCGTCTCCGAATACGTCACAGGAGTGTTTCATTTTTGTTATCTGTTATTTAGTGGATCAGCTTCTGTAAAAACTCCACTGCCGTCTGAATATCCTTTTCCGGCGTATCTCCCACCTCTCTTTCCACTGTCAAAAAGCCGTGATAGCCGATTTCATCCAGCGCTTTTAAGTATGCCGCAAAGTCCACATTTCCGGTTCCGAGAGGCAACTCTGTAAAGGACGGGCTTGCCAGCATCTCTGCCTCTACCAGTCCATAAACCTCTTCGGGAGCTCTGTAATAGTTGCGTCTGCCGTCCTTTGCATGGGTATGGACGATGTAATCCTTCAGGTTGTATACCGCCTGCACCGGATCGTCCCCCGTCACCATGACGAGGTTTGCAGGGTCCATATTGACTGCAACACCGGTGGAATGCAGACCATCCAGGAACTTTTTCAGAACTGCAGACTCTTCCGGTCCTGTTTCAATTGCAAAATGTGCATCCAGGGAATCCGCATACTGTGCAAGCTTAAAGCATGCCTCCTGCATGATCTGATAACGTTCATTCGCCGGATCAGACGGAACAACACCGATATGAGTTGTCACAACGTTGGTTTCCAGCTCCTTTGCAAGGTCTAATATCCGCTTCGACTCCTCGATCAGCTCCGGATTCTTTGCAGGATCGTGGAAGCCTTTTCCGAGATCGCCGCATAAAGCGGAAATCACAAGTCCGTTGGACTTTACCATGTCCAGGAATTCTTTTCGCTTTGCACCGACCAAATTGTGGGGAGAAAGCTCTCCATAAGTCGCATAGACCTGAATGCCCTCTGCGCCTAGCTCCTTTGCTTTTTTGATCGCCTCCGGAATTGGAAGCTTAAACGATTCCAGCATTACGCCAATAGAAAAATCATACATATCTCTGTCCCTCCCCGATTACTTTGATCATATGCTGCAGATTTTGTGTTCCGATCTCAACACCCTCCAGAACAGGCTCCATTCCCTCAAACTCCAGAGAAACATAGCCATCGTAGCCGGATTTGCGGATTGCGGAAAGGATCTGGAACGTCGGCACATTTCCATGTCCGAAAATCGTGCCTCGCCAGTAATTGCCGCCTCTGGAAAGGTTATAGCCTTTGCCCGGGTCAAAATTCATGCCGGAGCGCACCAGCATGTCCTTCGCGTGAACGTGCACGATATAGTCCGAAAGTGCCGATACTGCCGTCGCACAGTCCTCATCCACAACTGTAAAATTGCCCATATCGCACAGAAATCCGTAATTGGGATGATCGACCGCCGCAAACAGCTCCAGCATTCTCGCGCTGTCCTGTAACAGATAGCCGTGGTTTTCGCTGCAGGTCTTCACACCGCGCTCCCTGGCATATTCTGCTGCCTGACGCACAAACGGTGCAACCGCTTCGATGACCTTTTTGTAGCTTTTGATCCCCGTATAGCCCTCATAATAGCCCCATGCGACGTCGTGGCGCAGCAGTGGGATCTTGCATTCTGCCGCAATATCGATATGCCTGCAGAGCCGTTCCAGCTCCTTTTCCGGCTCCTTCACGAAGAAATTTGCTCCCGTCGTGTAGATTGGAACCTCCAGTCCCTGCTCCTTTGCATGCGCATACAATGCCTTCGCATACTCCATAGGTGTGCTGCCGTCCGGTGTTTTATCATCCAACACCAGCTCTACCCCCTGGCAGCCATATTCCTTTGTCTTGTCGATGGCATCAAAGCGTGTAAATCCCCCGTCCTGATACAGCCTTTCAAAGCTGTAAGTACTGATACAACTCTTCATGTCCCTCTCCTTTTTCGGTTGTTGTGTGAAATGCCTTCCATTACCAATATATCAGATTCAGGAATGGGCGCAAGGAATATTTTTTACAAAAAAATTGTCCGTTTTTTGTTAAAAAACGGACAATTCTCTCTTTCTTCTCAGCCCTTCAGACCTCTGGACTGACGATCCATATCTTCTACTACAATGTCGTAGATCTCGCCGAGGGACGCGCAGTATTCCAGCACTTTCCAGGGCTCGTTGGTGTGAAAATGAATTTTGATCAGCTCATCGTCACCGACCGCCAGCAGGCAGTCTCCCTTGAAATGCTCGGTGAAATATTCGCTGATCTCATCCTCATCCAGATTTTCTCCTTCAATCAGGAGCTGTGTATCATATTTAAATTCCAGCATAATTGCTACCATCCTTTCTGTTGCTTGTTCTATCTTACCACAGTTCGTGCTGTCTGACTACTAAAACCTCGCATCGGGCAAGAAAATCCATTTTAAAAAGCACTTCTTTGCATTATCATGGACTATATTCTCAAACCGATATGCGTATTCGTGAGGTACATCCTTTCAGCAGAACCACAAAACGTGTCCTGCTGTCAGAAATCCCATGCCTCCAGAAAGGACACTTATATGAACCAACCGAACATCCTGATCCTTCATCTCGACCAGCTTCGACAGGATTGTCTGGGCTGCTATGGCAATCCGGACGTCCACACGCCCAATATTGATGCATTGGCGCAGGATAGCGTAACCTATCAGAATCATTACACGGTATATCCGATCTGCACGCCGTCCCGTTATTCGTTTTTCAGCAGCCTGTACGTACATCAGCACGGCGCATGGGATAATCACTCCACACTTCCTAATGGTTATCCAACCTTTCCAAAACAATTGCAGAAAAGTGGTTATCATACCTCAGCTGTCGGAAAAATGCATATGACTCCCACTTATCAGAATATCGGTTTTTCCGAAATGCAGCTTGCCGAGCAAAATGGAATCGGACGTTTTGAAGATGATTACCACCGTTTCTTGATGGAACATGGTAAAATTGACCGTTTTGATTTGCATCATCAATCCGATCTGTTTCGTCAGTCTCCAACCAGTCATCTTTATGACATGTGTCAATGCAGCGAATCGGATCTTGATCTGGAATTTTACTCCAGTGAATGGATTACTCAAAATGCTTTATCACAAATTGATGCATGGGATCCAAAACAGCCGGAGCTTCTTATGATAGGCTATATCAACCCGCATCATCCTTTTGATCCTCCCGCTCCCTATAGCACGATGTACAATCCGGACACGCTTCATCTTTTGCCCGGCTATCTGGATCAGCCAATTCCTTTTGATACACAGGCTAACGGAACGCCGGTTGATTATTCGACTATCACAGAATCAGAAATGCGTTCTATTATGGCTGCCTACTACGGAATGATCACCGAAATCGATGACGGAATTGGTTCCATTATACAAAAGCTGAAAGAAAAGGGATTATATGACAATACCATTATTGTTTTTACCAGTGACCACGGCGAATATCTTGGATATCACCACATGATTTTGAAATGCAATCACCTCTATGATCCACTGGCAAAAATCCCGCTGCTGATCAAATATCCCCAGCAGCAGTTTTGCGGCAATATCGATCCCTCTCTTTCAGAAAACATCGATGTTGCAGTTACCATTCTGGATGCCTGCAATCAGCCGGTTCCCGCATCCATGCAGGGGCTTTCCCTCCTCAGGAAAAAGCGGCGGAACTATGTTTTTTCAGAAGGACAATACGGGACAGAGCAATCCCCCAGTATTGGTTATATGTTCCGTTCCGATTCCTACAAACTGCTCGTACGCGGCAGCTTTAAAAATGCGGTTTTATATGATCTCAAAAAAGACCCTTATGAACAGCACAATGTTGCTCATTTGTCTGAATATCAGGAAATTTTAAAAGAATTTCAGGCTGCGCTTTCCGATTTCGTCCTGTTTCATTCACTCGGGAAAGTACATTGTGATCCAAGTGCACCGCAGCTGCGGGATCAGGAAGTTTTAAACAGACAGGCAGATGAGTTGAAAGCATTTATCCGTTCGCAGTGGTGATGCAAGTTCTGGCTTGCGCTTAAACTACGCCGTCACAGAACCGATTTGCAATTGTTTTTTTAAGCTGTAGTAAGACAAAACGAGCCATCCGAAACAGTTCAATCCGTTTCGGATGGCTCGTTGTTTATGACAATAGAATGCTCGCAGAGCGTGCATTCTATTGTTTTTCCTTTAAACCGCAGCCTTTCAGATCCGTTACATATTTGTCTGTACGACCTTCGGACGATATCCCTCTTTTTCCAGTGCAGAAATGATTTCCTGCTTATGCTCTGTACCAAAGCTCTCCATCGTAATACGCAGCTCTACTGCAGCGCTTCTGTTAATAGAAACAAACTGGTTGTGGGACAGCTTGATAACATTGCCGTGCTCTTTTGCAACGACGGCAGCTACCTTGCTCAGTTCGCCCGGCTTGTCCGGAAGCAGAACGGAAACCGTAAAGATACGGTCTCTCAAAATCAGACCCTGCTGTACGACGGAGGACATGGTGATCACGTCCATGTTGCCGCCGCTTAAGATCGAAACGACCTTCTTTCCCTTCAGGTCGAGGTGCTTTAACGCTGCAACGGTCAGCAGACCGGAGTTTTCCACGATCAGCTTGTGATTTTCAACCATATCCAGAAATGCACCGACAAGCTCTGCATCCTCTACTGTAATGATATCGTCAAGATTCTTCTGGATATACGGAAAAATTTTCGTGCCGGGCGTCTTTACTGCGGTGCCGTCTGCAATCGTGTTGACAGAAGGAAGCGTCGTCACCTTGCCATTTTTGATGGATTCCTGCATGCAGTTTGCATTTGCAGGCTCTACGCCGATCACCTTGATCTTCGGATTTAACAGCTTCGCCAGCGTGGAAACGCCGGTTGCCAGTCCGCCGCCGCCGATGGGAACGAGGATATAATCCACAAGGGGAAGCTCTTTGACGATTTCCATCGCAATGGTTCCCTGACCTGTTGCAACGGTAAGGTCATCGAAGGGATGTACGAAAGTATATCCATGCTCTTCCGCCAGCTCGTAAGCCTTTGCGCATGCTTCATCATATACATCTCCGTAAAGAACAACTTCTGCGCCGTATCCTTTGGTACGGTTTACCTTGATCAGAGGCGTGGTTGTCGGCATTACAATTGTAGCTTTCGCGCCATAACACTTCGCAGCATAAGCAACGCCCTGCGCATGGTTGCCCGCAGAGGCAGTGATAACGCCTTTTGCACGCTCTTCCTCGGTCAGAGTGCTCATCTTATAATAAGCGCCTCTTACCTTGTATGCACCGGTGAACTGCAGGTTTTCCGGCTTAAAAAATACCTTTGCACCGGTCTGCTGGCTGAAATAATCACTGTATACAAGTTTTGTCTCCAGCGTTACTCTGCGCACTACTTCGGAAGCCTCTTCAAATTTTTCCAATGTCAGCATCTTTTCTTCTTCCATTTTAGTAAACCTCATCCTTCTCTGTATCAAACAGTGCATTCACAAACTGATCCGGATCAAACTTCTGCAGATCCTCGATTTTCTCCCCGACACCGATATATTTTACCGGTACGTGCAGTTCTGACTGAATTGCTACCGCAATACCGCCCTTGGCGGTTCCATCCATTTTGGTCAGGATAATACCGGTCAGATCCATAACCTGCGCAAATTCCCGTGCCTGTACCAGCGCGTTCTGTCCAGTCGTGCCGTCCAGTACAACCAGATTTTCGCGATGGACACCGGGAAATTCCCGGTCGATAATCCGGTTCATCTTGCGCAGCTCTTCCATCAGGTTTTTCTTATTGTGGAGACGTCCCGCCGTATCGCATAAAAGAACGTCCACATGACGTGCTTTTGCCGCATTGACCGCGTCGTAAATAACGCTCGCCGGATCAGAGCCCTCTACGCCGCCGATCATATCGACACCTGCGCGGTTCGCCCATTCCTCCAGCTGATCGCCAGCTGCCGCACGGAACGTATCCGCCGCCGCGATTAAGACCTTGCGTCCCTGCTTCTTTAACTTGGAAGCGAGTTTTCCAATCGAAGTCGTCTTGCCGACACCGTTTACGCCGATCACCATGACAACGGACTGCTCTTTTTCAAAATCATAAGCTGTCTTGCCGACATGCATCTGCTCCCGGATGCTGTCGATTAAGATCTCCCGGCAGTCCTGCGGATCACAGATTCCCTGGTCATTGACCTGTTCTTTTAATCGGTCCAGAATCTCTTCTGTCGCCCGACCGCCCAGGTCGCCCATAATCATCGTCTCTTCCAGCTCTTCATAAAATTCGTCGTCAATGACGGAATATCCGGAAAAAACGGAGTCAAATCCTTTGACAATATTGTTGCGGGTCTTGGTCAGTCCCTCCCGCAGTCTGGCAAAAAAGCTTTTCTTTTCTTCTGCCATCCGCTTACCTCCTTTTTATCCTGATTACCATCAGGTCAGATCTTTATCTATCAGGTTGACGCTTACAAGCGTCGATACGCCTTTTTCCTGCATCGTGATTCCGTAAAGCCGGTCCGCCGCTTCCATCGTGCCGCGTCTGTGGGTAATGACGATAAACTGCGTATGGGCGGTCAGCTTATGCAGGTAGTGGGCAAATCTTCCGACGTTGCTGTCATCCAATGCCGCCTCGATTTCGTCCAGCAGACAGAACGGTGACGGTTTTAAGTTCTGGATGGCAAATAATAGCGCAATTGCCGTCAACGCCTTTTCCCCACCGGAAAGCTGCATCATGTTCTGCAGCTTCTTACCGGGCGGCTGCGCGATAATCCGGATGCCTGCTTCCAGGATATCCTCGTCCTCCATCAGCTCCAACGTACCCTTTCCGCCGCCGAAGAGCTCTTTAAATACCTTGTCAAACTCCCTGCTGATCTCTGTGAACTTCTCCTTAAACTGCCTGCGCATCGCCTCATCCAGCTCGACGATGATGCGTTCCAGCGTTTTCTCCGCTTCCACCAGATCGTCATGCTGTGCCTTCAAAAACGTGTAACGCTCCATCAGATTTTTATAATCTTCGATGGCGTTGACATTGACATCGCCCAGTCTGCGGATCGCTTCCTTAACCGTCTGCGTCTGCTTTTTCATCTCAGCAAGGTCGTTCATCGTCTCATCCCGAAGCTGCGCTGCATCCCGGAGGGTCAGTTCATACTCATTCCACATGTAATTGACCTGATTCTCCATGGACTCTTCCAGCTTTTCCTTCTGGGCATTTAAGCGGTAAACCTCTTTGTCCAGCGCGCTCATCCGTGCGGACAGCTCTTCGCGCTCCGTGAAAAAGCCTTTCTGCCGCTCTGTGAGTTCTTCCCGCTTTTTGCTGTCTGCATTCAGCTTATCCTGTGTATCCGACTGCGTCGTTTTGGAGGATTCGATGGTCTCCTGCAGCTTTTTGATGCTTTCTTCTTTCCCGGCGGCGTCTGCCACACCGTCTGTCAGGCTCTTTTTAACCTCTTCCAGCTCGCCCTCATACCGTGCGATTTCTCCGGCGATACGGTCTTCGTTTGCCTGATAAAATCCGAACTGCTGCCGGATTTTTTCCACATCCAGTTCTTTTTCATTCAATACGGCGGTCTGCGCAGCTTCCTGCCTGCGCGCCTCTTCCAGCTCCTTCGTAAAGCCTTCGATCTGTTCGTTTTTCTCGCCTTCCAGAGCCTCGGAACGTTCCAGCTCCTGCTTTGTCTCTTCCTTTTCTTTTCGGATCTGCAGCACCTGGGTTTCGATTTCGATCTCTTCTTTTTTGAGGTCTTCCACGCCTGCTTTCGTCTGATCCTTTTTCTCCTGAGCCGCTTCTATATTCAGGCGGGCAGTATTCTGGCGGATAAAGGCGTTTTGCAGCTCAGCGCGGCTCTTTTCCAGCTCTGTCCGGCATTCGTTCCGGTCTTTTTTGAGGTCTTCGATCGAAACGAGCAGTTCATCTACCGCTTTGGCATGCTCCTTTACCTTCCATTCCAGCTCTTCCATCTCGCGTCTGCGTCCCAGAAGGTTGCTGCTGTTTTTAAACGCGCCGCCGCTGATCGAACCGCCGGGGGATAAGGATTCGCCCTCCAGCGTCACAATCCGCAGCGAATAGTGGAATTTCCGGGCGAGCTGCGTTGCATGATCGACGTGATCGACGACTACGATTCTGCCGAGCAGCGATTTTGCGACATCGCTGTATTTTTCATCCGTATGTACCAGCGTATGTGCAAGTCCTAAAACCCCAGGCTCCTTTAAGGCTTCTTTCTGCCGGAATTCCTGCGCGTTTTTGATGCTGTTTAACGGTAAAAAAGTCGCGCGTCCGCTTTTGGTCTGCTTTAAAAACGAAATCATCCCTTTGGCGGTCTCTTCGTTATCCGTTACAATATTCTGGATGCTGCCGCCAAGGGCCGTCTCAATGGCAGTTTCGTATTTTTTCTCTACTTTAATGATGTCCGCGACAACACCGATAATGCCGGGATTTTTATCTTTCTGCTCCATGACGCGGCGGATGCTGCCGCCGTAGCCTTCATAGCGTTCTGTCAGGTTGCTGACCGCTTCCAGTCTCGTTTTGTCCTGATGATACTGCACCTGTGCATCCCGCAGCGCCTGATCCATTTTGGCGATCGTCTCCCGAAATTCGTTTAACTTCGCCTCCATCACCGTCTGGGTTTCCTTCCTCGACGCAATTTCCTGCGTCACTGTGTTAAAGGCTTCTTCCAGACTTTTAATGCTCTCTTCCTGCTGTACCTCGTCAGACTTGACGCGCAGCAGGCGGGAATTCAACTCTGCCCTCCGAATCTGAGCCTGTTCCAGCATCGTATCCTGGCGCCCCATCTTCGTCTTGATCGCCGCACGATCATTCAGCGCATCGATAATCGCGTTTTTGGCATCTTCGATCGACTGGTTTAAACCTGCAACCCGGCTCTGGATTTTTTCCAGTTCTGCAGCGGCGCTGTTGCGCTCTTCCTGCAGCTTTTCGAGCCGTTTTTGAATCTCGTTTCGCTGCTGCAGCAGCTTTTCTTTATCAGCGATTCGTGCGTCAATCTCCTTGCGCAGCGTCTCTTTTCTGCTCTGTAAATGCGCTTCATTGCCCCGGATGGAACGGATTTTTTCCTGCAGGACAGCGATTTCACCCTCCAGCTTTCCGCGCAGGACGGACGTATCTGTCAGCTGTGCCCGTGCCTGCTCCATCTGCCGTTCCAGTGCTTCGATCTGCGCCGCAATCCGGTCATATTCTTCCTTAATGCCCTCATATCGGGTCGTCGTATCCTTTAAATCTCCGTCCGCAATCCGGTATTTTTCTTCTGTATCGGAAAGCTGTGTCCGCGTTCTTTCACTTTCCAGCAAAAACACGTTAACGTCCAGCGCTTTCAATGTTTCCCGGTGTTTTAAATAAACCCGTGCCTTTTCCGCCTGTTTGCCCAGCGGTTCGACCTGTTTTTCCAGCTCGGACAAAATATCGTTGACGCGCACGAGGTTCTGCTGCTCGGATTCCAGTTTTTTTACAGAAGCGTCCTTGCGGCGCTTAAATTTTACGATTCCTGCAGCTTCATCAAACAGCTCCCGGCGCTCTTCCGGACGGCCGCTCAAAATCTTGTCGATCTGACCCTGTCCGATGATCGAATAGCCTTCTTTCCCGATACCGGTGTCGTAAAACAGCTCATTGACGTCTTTTAAACGACACGGTGTCCCGTTGATCAGATATTCACTTTCGCCGGAACGGTACAGGCGCCTCGCCACCGTCACTTCATCATAGTCGATTGCCAGCTGATGGTCGCTGTTGTCCAGCGTAATCGCCACATAGGCATAGCCCAGCGGTTTTCTCAATTCGGTACCGGAAAAAATAACGTCCTGCATCGTTGCGCCGCGCAGCTGTTTGATTCGCTGCTCGCCCAGCACCCAGCGCACAGCGTCTGCAACATTACTCTTTCCGCTGCCGTTTGGTCCGACAATACCGGTGATTCCGTTATGGAACTGAAACAGGATTTTATTGGCAAAGGATTTAAACCCGTGTACTTCTATACTCTTTAAATACATATATTATAGGCTCCTTAGCGCTTCCGAAGCTTCAGGATTGCTTCATAAGCCGCCTGCTGCTCCGCCGCCTTTTTGGTGCGGCCATGTCCGCTGCCGATCACTTCCCCGTTTCTGACTGCATCAACCCAGAACGACTTGTTGTGATCTGGTCCCTCTTCTCCTTTCAGTTCGTAAGAAAACTCCCCATCGCCTTCTGCCTGCAGAATTTCCTGCAGCACCGTCTTACTGTCATAGAACAGAATTTTATTTTCCAGATCGGATAAAATAAAGCGATGGATAAAATCATGTGCCGCGTCAAAACCGCCGTCCAAATACAGTGCGCCGATCACCGCCTCCATCACGTCCGAGGTAATCGAATCGCGGTTGCGTCCACCGGTCGCCTCCTCGCCCTTTCCAAGCAACATGTAGCGTCCCAGCTCGATATCCCGTGCGCAGTACGCAAGCGCTGGCTCACAGACCATCGAGGAACGCAGCTTCGTAAGCTTTCCTTCCGGCATCTGCGGATTCTCATGGAAAAGAAAATCGCTGGAAATCAGCTCCAGCACAGCATCTCCCAAAAACTCCAGCCGCTCGTAGTCCTTTAATTTGTTGATTCTCTGTTCATTGGCAAAAGAGCTGTGAGTAAGAGCCTGTTTTAACAGACTCTTATCCCGGAACTGATATCCAATCTTTTTTTCCAGTTCACCTATCGTATATTCCTCAGTCATATTGTTCACTCGTTCCTTGTCTTTCTGATCAGCTCTACCGCTTCTCCGACGGTTTTGATCTTTTCTGCCTCTTCTTCTGGTATTGCAATTTCAAACGTCTCTTCAATTTCCTGAATGACCTGGTAAAGATCCAGGGAATCCGCACACAGATCGTCGATAAAATTCGTCTCTTCCGTCAGTTCCCGCGGATCTACGCTCAAAATCTCTGCCACGATCTGTTTCAGCTTTTCAAACTCCATACCCCTTATCCTTCTTCCTTTGCAGCTGCAATGCTGGCTGTAATTTTCCCAACAACATCCTGCTCCTGGAACGTAATGCACTGCAGAATCGTATTTTTAATTTCTACTGATTTGGAGCTTCCGTGGGTCTTTACAACAAGTCCCTTCAAGCCAAGCAGCGGCGCGCCGCCATACTCTTCCAGATCAAATGCCTTTAGGGTCTGCTTCAGTGCAGGTTTTACCAAAAGTGCGCCAATCTTTGAACGCAGGTTTGTCATCATGCCGCCCTTTACTTTTTTGATCAGGGTTGCGCCGACACCCTCGTATAATTTCAGGATTACATTACCGACAAACGCTTCACACACAACGACGTCTGCCTTTCCTGCCGGGATATCACGTGCTTCGATACTTCCGATAAAATTGATATCTTTGCATTCTTTCAGCATCGGATAGGTTTCTTTTACCAGCGCATTGCCTTTTTCTTCTTCCACACCGATATTGACGATGGCAACTGTCGGGTTCTTTACTCCCATGACATTTTCCATGTAGATCGACCCCATTCTTGCAAACTGCACCAGCTGGGAAGGTCTTGCATCCACGTTTGCGCCACAGTCAATCAGCAAAGAACAGCCATTTTCTGTCGGGATAAGCGGAGCCAGAGGCGGACGCTCCACGCCCTTTGCCCTGCCGACTAACACCTGTCCGCCAACTAAAACCGCGCCGGTGCTTCCCGCAGATACAAACGCGTCGCATTCGCCGTTTTTCACCAGACCTAAACCTTTTACAATGGAGGAATCCTTTTTGCCGCGGATCGCATTGACCGGAGGCTCGCCCGTCTCGATCACTTCGGAAGCGTGTACGACTTCAATCCGCTCTGCCGGATAGGAATAGGCTGCGAGTTCCTTTTTCACAACGTCCTCCTGTCCTACCAGAAAAACCTTCACGCGTTCATCTGCATGAACTGCCTCTACAACACCTTTTATAATCTCTGTCGGCGCGTTGTCTCCGCCCATCGCGTCCACAGCAACTTTGACCAGCTCTGCCATCTTAAAGTACCTGCCCTTTCTTGTTTTTGTTACAGTTCGTTCGTGCCTCTTTGCAAATGGTGTGGGTGAACTGTAACATCTTTTACTATACTAAAATACCGTAGAAAAGTCAATTTTCCTGACGTTTTCAGGCAAAAAAATGAGGCTCCCGGAAGATTCCGGAAGCCCTTTTGTTTGCTCGTCTGTTATTCATAACAATAGAATGTCCACAAAACGTGTATTCTATTGTTCATGACAATAGAATCTCACAGAGTGTGATTCTATTATTTAAGCCTCAACCTTAACGATTTCGCGCTTGTTGTAAGAACCGCAGGCCTTGCAGACTCTGTGAGGCATCATCAGTGCGCCGCATTTGCTGCACTTCACCAGAGTGGGTGCGCTCATTTTCCAATTTGCCCGTCTCTTATCTCTTCTGGACTTGGAAGACTTATTCTTAGGACAGATAGACATCGTTACACCTCCTTATTCGCGTTAAAGACATCCATGATTGCCGCCATCCTCGGATCGGGAACAAAAGTATCGCAGCCGCATGCTCCCGTGTTCAAATCCTTCCCGCAGACAGGACACAGTCCCTTGCAGTCTGGTCTGCACAACACCTTCATAGGCCAGCTTGTCGTAATCTCATTATCGATCAGACTATCTATATTCAGCGAGTAACCTTCCATAAAAGCTTCCTGCTCTTCCAAAGCATCCTGATCAGCACGGTCAGGTGCCACCAGCTTTTGTACGATGGAAAGATCAAACGGAACTTCTACTTCTTCCAAGCATCTGTCACAGGGAATTCCTGCCACAAACTGCAGTTTCGCTTCCACAAGTGCTTCGCCCTGCGCGGTATTCGTCAGCTTCAGCAAAAGCTTACTGCTGCTCTTTACCGGATAAGAGCTTCCATCATGTGTAATCTCTGCAGTCTCCCACGCAAACTCCTGCGTAAGAACTTTGCCTTCGGATGTAAAAACATCTGTCACATTCACTAACATAGCATACTCCTAACGACATGGCAAAATCCAAACGGACTTCGTCCATACTCATACGATTATACAGACGCCTTTTGCCTTTGTCAAGATAATTTTCACTAATTCTTTCCGCTTACTTTTTTACGATTCCGTGTTCCATCAAGAAATTCTCCCAGACCTGATAATATTTCGCTTTCAGGTGGATCTGGTCAAATGTCCAATCCGCGTATAAATTGCCGTTTTCATCGCAAACCGCTTCGTTGACGTCAATATAAAAAATATCCTTTCCGTTTGCGAGTGTTTCGATTTCCACATTGCGGATATTGATGTTTGTGTTATTAAATACTGGATCGGAAGCGTTTTTCTGCCCCGCCACGCGCATGATTCCCTGCACGAAAATAATCGCGTCCGGCTGCAGCTCCCGAATCTTATATACCGCCCTCGCATAGGCTTCAAAAAATGATTCCGGCGTTCCCGTGCCCATTTCGTTGATGCCGATCATCAGATAGACTTTTTTGAACTGGTGTCTGGAAAGTGCCTGCTCCAGCGTCAGCTTTTCATCGCCTTCCCGGATAAAATCCTTCGGTTTTTCAAATAAATTATAGACCGTCAGAGATGTCTTGCTGTAAAAGGTCGCCACATCTGCCAGGTTGCTGTACTCGTAGAGTCCCTGTGTCCGGGAATCCCCGATAAACACGGCATCCGCAAAATACTCCTTGTCCACATGGGTAAATTCAAGCGGCTCCTCCTCTGCTTCCTGCTTCTCTTCTGCCGCCTTACCTGGCACAGCATTTCCGCTTACGCCTGCCTCATTTTCGTCTCCGGTTCCGTTTTTATGATCTGCATCCCGGTCAGCATTCTCCATCTGTCCGGCTTTTTCTCCCCCGTTTTCTTCATTCGCCTGCCCGCCGGTTTCCTCCGTTATTCTGTCTTTTTGCACATCTGCAGCATCCATCGCCGCCGTCTGTACGCTCCTGTCACTCCACGGATAAACGCCCTGTTTTAAATCTATAAAAACAGTCGCCAACGCAGGCTGCTTCCAGCTCGCCGGATTTTCTATTTCGCCGGATTTTACCCCATTGGCAACCCCGGCTCCCTCTATCACCAGTCCGCTGACGATCACTGCGGCCAACAGTGGACATTTTTTCCAAAAGCTCATATTTTCTCCATTCTGCAGGTGCTGCCGCGCCAATGAACCCGCACACAATCCTATCTTTTTTAAAAGTTCGCATACATGAACGGGTTGTTCGCCGCATTCGCCATCCGATATACGCTGTACCAGAAAACAACAAACAGTGCAGCGACTACTATCACATTTTTCCTGTGTTTTTCACACCACCGGTAAACCTGCGGGATGCAAAGCAAAACGCCGCCGACAAGCTCCGGGATAAACAGCGTCAGTTCTTTTGCGAAATCCCCGGGATTGACTGCGCTGCCCACGCCAAAGAACGGGAACAGCCGTGCGAAATAAACGCCGATTTCCGGCAGGGTCGGAATTGCAAACACCATCCAGGTCAGTGGAATCACGAACAGTACATATACATGGGATAAAATTTTGCTCTTTTTCAGCCATTTTCCGATCCACAGCTTTTCTATCACGACCAGTAATCCCAAAATCATCCCCCACAGGATAAAATGCAGTCCGCCGCCATGCCAGAAGCCGGTCACCGCCCATACGAGCAATAGGTTGAATACCGTGCGCAGCGTTCCCTTCCGGTTGCCTCCCAGCGGGATATAGAGATAGTCCCGAAACCACGAGCCGAGCGTCATGTGCCAGCGACGGTAAAATTCGCTGACAGAGCGGGACGAATACGGCTGGTCAAAGTTTTTGATCGCCGGAAGCCCGATCATCCTGCCGATTCCGACTGCAATCAGGGAATACCCCGCGAAATCAAAATAGAGCTCCATCGAATAGGCTGCCGCACCCAGCCATGCAAGCGGTGTCGAAATGCTTTCAAAGCCGATCGTCTGGATATCGTTCCACAAAAAGCCCAGCCGATCCGCCAGCAGCACCTTCATGCCCAGTCCGGCAATGATATATTTCAGCCCGTCTTCTGCCCTTGCCGCCTTCCAGACGCCAAACTGCTGCGCCTGTTCCATCTCGCTATATCGCATAATCGGTCCCGAAACGATCTGCGGGAAACAACACAAATATGCGCCAAACCGGAGAAAAGAACGCTCCGCGTGCCCGCTTCTGTACACATCAATCAAATAGGAAATGCTTTTAAACGTATAAAAACTAATTCCCACCGGAAGCAGCATATTTTCCTCGAACACATTGGAAAGCTTGAAAAAGATCAGAAGCGACGCGTTGCACAAAACGCTGACAGCCAGCCAGAATTTGCGCTTCTTGACAGTTTGGGGGCTGGCCGTGTTTCTATAGGGCTCCTCTTTCCTCTGATCTACGGTTTCCTCGAAAATCTGCAGTTCGCTCCAGTTTATGGTTTTCCTGCGAAGCCCCCTCACACCCGGATGCTCCTTTTTTCTATGAAGCCCCGACCTTCTTTTGCCGTCTGCATCCGGCTCCGTCGCCAGACCGTACCCGAACAGCCAGTTGACAACCGACATTCCGAGCAAAATCAGCACATGCGCAGGATCCCCGAGGGCATACAAAATCAAACTAAACGCAAACAGCACAAACATCCGAAACCGCTTCGGAACCGCATAAAAAAGGATCAGGAAAAGCGGCAGATATCGAAACAGAAATTCCAGACTGCTGAATACTAAGGTATGCAAACTTTCTAAATTTCCGATTTCAATTCCTGACATTTTTCCTGATCCCGTCCTTTATTTTCTGACTGGACGCCTTATTTGCCCTTTACAATCGCAAGGGTATGTCTGGCGATCTCCAGTTCTTCATTTGTCGGAATCACGAGCACTTTGGTCTTTGCAGATGGCGTCGAAACGATTCTCTCCTTGCCCCGGATATTGTTGGCTTCCTTATCCAGCTCTACGCCAAGATGTTCCAGATACGGGCTGCAGATCAGCTCACGGATAACCGGGCTGTTTTCGCCGATTCCCGCTGTAAAGCAGATCGCATCCGCACCATTTAATTCTGCCGCATATGCACCGATATATTTTGCAACCCGAAGGACAAACGCTTTGATCGCCCTTGTCGCAGCCGGATTATTTCCTTCCAGATAAGCGTCTTCCAGATCTCTGAAATCAGAGGAAAAACCATCTGAAAGTCCAAGCACACCGGATTCCTTGTTCAAAATTCTCACTACTTCGTGGATGTTCTTACCATCCTTACCTGCCATCATTTCCAGTACACCCGGATCTACATCACCGCTTCTGGTGCCCATAATCAGACCTTCCAGCGGAGTCAGTCCCATGGAGGTATCTATACATCTGCCGTCCTTGATCGCAGATACGGACGCACCGTTTCCAAGGTGGCAGATAATCAGTTTTAACGATTCATACGGCTTGCCCAGGATATCCGCCGCACGTCTGGAAACGTACTGGTGGCTCGTGCCGTGGAAACCGTATCTTCTGATTCCAAACTGTTTGTAATAACGGTAAGGAATCGCATATAAATAAGCCTCTTCATCCATCGTCTGATGAAAGGCAGTATCAAATAC
This sequence comes from Gallintestinimicrobium propionicum, assembly GCF_025567525.1. Taxonomy (NCBI): domain Bacteria; kingdom Bacillati; phylum Bacillota; class Clostridia; order Lachnospirales; family Lachnospiraceae; genus Gallintestinimicrobium; species Gallintestinimicrobium propionicum. The sequence goes on from NZ_JAOQJY010000013.1 coordinate 22,161, forward strand.
CGCTACCTGAGGAACACCCGGCAGCTGTAACTCACAATCTTCAATTCCCTGCAGGTTCGCCGGATTATGAAGAGGCGCCAGTACGGTACATTCCATAATCGCTTCTTTTACCTGCGGTGTGATCAGGGTTGCTTCTGAAAAATGCTCGCCGCCGTGTACAACACGGTGTCCGACTGCACCGATCTCGGACAGTTCTTTTACCGCGCCGTCTTCCGGATTCGTCAGTGTCTGCAGCATCAGACGGACAGCATCCTTATGATCTGCCATCGGAGCGTCCCATTTACGCTTTTCATGACCGGTCAGTGTGTAGCTGATCCGGCTGCCAGCGATACCAATTCTCTCACATAATCCTTTCGCTGTCAATTCTTCTGTTTCCGAATCGATTAACTGGAATTTCAGCGAAGAACTTCCGCAATTTATGACAAGAATTTTCATTTTTGTATACCCCCGTTCGTGTTATTTGAATCTCACCTCTCCATAATAACAAAAACCATCCCAATTTACAACTAAAACCGAGACGGTTTGCACAATTTTATTCCCAGCAGGCTGTTAGACTCACGGGCTCGCACCGGCACACTTTACTTCCTGCTGCGCAGGCTGCCCGTTCGTTAATGATGCAAAAAAACAAATGCCGCCCTATACGGGCGGCGTTTATTTTTCTATTGTATCAATTATGTCGTGAGCATAGCTCACTCGGTAACTTCGCCGTTCTTCAATCATGCAAGCATGCTGACTCACTTGCGCGCGTTACATGAGCTGTGCCTGAACAGCAGTTAATGCTACTACTCCGACGATGTCTTCCCAGGAACAGCCTCTGGACAGGTCGTTTACGGGCTTTGCAATACCCTGCAGCATTGGCCCATAGGCTTCCGCCTTTGCCAGTCTCTGTACCAGCTTGTAGCCGATATTGCCGCAGTCCAGGTTCGGGAAGATCAGAACGTTTGCCTTACCTGCAACTTCGCTGCCAGGCGCTTTGGATTTTGCAACAGAGGGCACAATCGCTGCGTCAGTCTGCAGTTCACCGTCCAATGTCAGTCCGGGATACTGTTCGTGTGCAATTTCTACCGCTTTTACAACCTTATCTACCAGAGGATGCTTTGCGCTTCCCTTGGTGGAATGGGACAGCATCGCGATAATCGGTTTTGCGCCGACAAGGGTCTTAAAGCTCTTTGCACTGGTGTCTGCAATCGCTGCAAGCTCTTCAGCGGTCGGATCCTGATTCAGGCCACAATCTGCAAACAGGAACGTACCGTGCTCGCCGTATTCACAGTTGGGTACATCCAGAATAAAGAAACCGGATACCAGCTTTACACCGGGTGCGGTCTTTAAAATCTGCAGCGCCGGACGCAGGGTATCTGCGGTTGCATGGCATGCACCCGCCACCATTCCATCTGCATCATTTGCTTTTACCATGATAACACCAAAGGTCATGTTATCGGTCAGCAGAATCTGACGTGCCTTTTCGGGCGTCATTCCCTTATGCTTTCTCGTTTCGTATAATAACTGAACGTATTCGTCCAACTTCTCACATTTCGTAGGATCGATCACGCGCACACCGGTCAGATCAACTTCCAGCCATCCTGCACCATCCATGATCTTTTCTTCATTGCCAACCATAATAATGTTGGCAATCCCCTCTTCGATAATATGGGATGCTGCGATCAGCGTTCTCTTGTCATTCGTCTCCGGAAGTACGATCGTCTTTCTGTCCGATCTGGCTTTTTCTTTGATGATGTCAATATAAGACATTCTGCTTCTCCTTTCATTTTCTGATTTTCACGTTTTCGTTCTCGATGTCTGATAGATAAATTATAACATTTTCCCCATTCGAGACAAGGCAAATTTCTCAAATCTTTGTATAAAATGAAGGACACAGTTCACTCGTAGATCTCCACAAGCAGATTTCATGCTTGCATGAAAAGATGCTTATAGAGCTCTACGAAGGGAGCGCCATTTCATGAGCAAAAAGGAGCCGCGCAGCAGCGAAAAAGCTACGAAGCTGCGTTTTTTGCGAATGATGTGACGCGGGCGAACTGGGCAAACCAGCTCCGGACACAAAAAACTGCCGCCGGCAAAACCTGCCGGCAGCAGTTTTTCATGTTTCTTATAAAAGTTTGTGCAGCTTACATCATACCCATGCCGCCTGCACCGCCGGCGGGCATTGCAGGAGTGTCTTCCTTAATGCTTGCAACAACGGATTCGGTTGTCAGCAATGTGCTTGCAACGCTGGTTGCGTTCTGCAGAGCGCTTCTGGTAACCTTTGCAGGGTCCAGAATACCTGCGTCGATCATATTTACATAAGTCTCATTCAGGGCATCAAAACCGAAGCCGATCGGGGACTCTTTTACCTTGTTGATGATAACGCTGCCTTCCAGGCCTGCGTTTGCTGCGATATAGTACAGAGGAGCTTCCAGAGCCTTCAGTACAATCTTCGCGCCGGTCTTCTCATCGCCTTCCAGTGTATTTGCCAAAGCTTCTACATCCTTTGCAGCGTGGATATATGCAGAACCGCCGCCTGCGATGATACCTTCTTCTACTGCTGCACGGGTAGCTGCCAGAGCGTCTTCCATACGCAGTTTTGCTTCTTTCATCTCGGTTTCCGTTGCAGCGCCGACACGGATCACTGCTACGCCGCCAGCCAGCTTGGCAAGTCTCTCCTGCAGCTTTTCTCTGTCGAAATCAGAAGTGGTCTCTTCGATCTGCTTCTTGATCTGTGCAACTCTCGCTGCGATTGCAGCCTTGTCACCTTCCCCGTCAACAATGATGGTGTTCTCTTTCTGAACCTTAACAGATTTTGCACGGCCGAGCATATCCATTGTGGTCTCTTTTAATTCCAGACCGAGTTCGGAGCTGATCACCTGTCCGCCGGTCAGGATTGCAATATCCTCCAGCATAGCCTTTCTTCTGTCGCCATAGCCAGGCGCTTTAACAGCTACTACATTGAAAGTGCCGCGCAGCTTGTTAACGATCAGGGTGGTCAGAGCCTCGCCCTCTACATCCTCAGCGATGATCAGCAGCTTTGCGCCGGATTGAACGATCTGCTCCAGTAAAGGCAGGATCTCCTGAATGTTAGAAATCTTCTTATCGGTAATCAGGATATACGGATTGTCCAGAACTGCTTCCATCTTATCCATATCAGTAGCCATGTATGCAGAGATATAACCTCTGTCAAACTGCATACCTTCTACCAGATCCAGCTCTGTCTTCATGGTCTTGCTTTCCTCGATAGTGATAACGCCATCGTTGGAAACCTTTTCCATCGCATCTGCAACCATCTGACCAACTTCATCGCTTGCTGCAGAAATCGCTGCAACTCTTGCAATGTGGTTCTTACCGTTGACCTTCTGGCTCATCTTCTGAATGGAATCTACGGCACACTCGGTTGCCTTCTGCATACCTTTTCTTAAAATGATCGGATTTGCACCTGCTGCCAGGTTGCTCATGCCAGCGCCGATCATTGCCTGTGCCAGAACAGTTGCGGTTGTGGTGCCGTCACCTGCAACGTCATTGGTCTTTGTTGCAACTTCTTTTACCAGCTGTGCACCCATGTTCTCGAATGCATCTTCCAGCTCGATCTCTTTTGCGATGGTCACACCATCGTTGGTGATCAGCGGAGCACCGTAGGATTTATCCAGTGCTACGTTACGTCCCTTGGGTCCAAGGGTTACTCTGACGGTATTTGCCAGCTTATCAACGCCGGCTTCCAGTGCTGCACGCGCTTCTGCGCCGTATTTAATTTCCTTTGCCATAATAAATCAGCCTCCTAATTCAAGTTTAAACTTACGCTTCGATTACTGCCAGAATGTCTGACTGCTTTACAACGATATATTCTTCGTCATCCAGTTTCACATCAGTACCTGCGTACTTGGAGTAAATGACCTGATCGCCAACCTTAACTTCCATTTTCACTTCTTTGCCGTCCACCACTCCGCCGGGGCCAACTGCAATGACTTCTGCCTGCTGGGGCTTCTCTTTATTCTGTCCAGGAAGAACAATTCCGGATTTGGTTGTCTCTTCTGCAACCAGCTGCTTTAATACAACTCTGTCACCTAACGGTACTAACTTCATGATAACTGCCTCCTTATATGAAAATTCATACTTTCGTATTTACTGTTAGCACTCATTTGTCCTGAGTGCTAAACACTATATGTATATTATGTTTCTTCGGTCGATTATGCAACACAGCTGAGCGCCGTTCATGTTCTATTTTCTTTTATTTTCTTTTATTTTCTCGTTATTTCTTTCATTTTCATATCAGGTTTATGAAAGTGGAATTTCATACTTTTTTTAGAATTTCACTCTGCCGCAGCAGGATCCCCACAGAGTATTTTGCATCGTATGGGCAATTTCATTTCTTATACGCAAAAATTCTATACACAAAAAGGCACATGCAAAAGCTGTTACCCTTTTCCATGCGCCCTGTATTTTCCATTCCTGACAACAGAAAGTTCGTAGAACATGCATTCTATTGTTTCAGATTTCGAAAGCTGCTTCCTGTATAAAGAAGCTGCAGCCTGTCGATAAACCAGTCTGTCCAATATTGCCAGAATTTATACTCTGGACAGATATTCACCGGTTCTGGTGTCGATCTTGATGACATCGCCTTCGTTTACGAACAGCGGTACATAAACCTGTGCGCCGGTCTCAACGGTAGCAGGCTTATTTGCGCCAGTAGCGGTATCGCCCTTGAAGCCAGGCTCGGTCTCAGTAATTGCCAGCTCTACGAACAGAGGGGGCTCCACTGCGAATACGCTGCCGTTATGAGAACAGATCTTGCAGACTTCATTCTCTTTTACGAACTTCAGAGCATCGCCGATGGCATCCTGGTTCAGAGAGATCTGGTCATAGGTTTCCATATCCATGAAAGTATACAGATCGCCGTCGTTGTACAGGTACTGCATATCTCTTCTCTCGATACGGGCAGTAGGACATTTCTCAGTAGGACGGAAAGTCTTCTCAACAACACCGCCGCTCTTAATATTCTTTAACTTGGTTCTAACGAAAGCAGCGCCTTTACCAGGTTTAACGTGCTGGAACTCAATAATCTGGTAAATATTGCCCTCAAACTCAATGGTAACGCCGTTTCTGAAATCACCTGCAGAAATCATATAAAATCTTCCTCCTAAATAATCACGGTTTCAATACTATACAAGTGTATCCTAAAAAACCTCATATTTCAACTGTTTTTTTCAGAAATTGCAGGGGTAATCTCCGATTCTTCCCCGGCAAGCTCCAGTTCAAACCAGAACCTAACGCCGTTTTCGTAATTGATTACGCCGTATTTCTGGTTCATCGACTCCATAATTGCCTTGACGATCGACAGTCCGATACCGCTTCCGCCGTATTCCCTCGTTCTCGCCTTGTCCACCTTGTAAAACTTCTCCCACAGATGCGGCAGGGAATCCTCCGGGATCGGCATACCGGTATTGAACACCGAAACTCTGGCATGTCCGTCCATTTCCTCGATCTTTACCTCGACAACCTTTTCTTTTTCGCAATGGTTGACTGCATTGGAAAAATAGTTCATCAGGACTTCTTCGATCTTGAATTCATCGCCCCAGACATAGATCTCCTTCGTCTGATCCATATGGACGAAAATGCCGTTCTGCTTCGCAAGAAGATCTGCGGACTGCAGATAATTGTGCACAAGTGCCGTGATATCAAAGCGCTCCATCGAAACAACATCGTTGCCGGATTCGAGCTGGTTGAGCGTCAGAAGCTTTTTGACCATGTTGTTCATCTTCGCCGCTTCGTCCACAATGACGTCGCAGTAAAATTTCCGGCTCTCCGGATCGGAATTGACGTCCTCCAAAAGTCCCTCCGCATAGCCCTGGATCAGTGCGATCGGCGTTTTTAACTCATGGGAAACGTTCGACAGAAACTCCCGACGCATCTGGTCGATCTCTTCTTTTTTCTGGATGTCCTTTTTTAATTCATTGTTCGCCGTTTTCAACTCTGAAATCGTATGCTCCAGCGTATCGGAAAGCTGATTGATATTCTCGCCGAGAATGCCGATTTCGTTTTTGCTGTTTCCGCTGTAACGGGCTTCAAAATCCAGATGGCACATTCGTTCCGAAATGTCCGCCAGCTGAAGAATCGGCGTCGTCACCCTGCGGGAAACAATCCAGATCACAATACCGCTGATAATTGCTGAGAAAATACCGACGCTTGCAAGGAACGTATTCGCAATTTTCGCACTGTCCCGGATTCCTTCCAGCGCACTTCTTACAATAAAAAAGTATCCGCCCGTCAGAATGCCCCAGCTTTCTATATATTCCATTTGCGCCCGACTGTCTGAAACGCGTGCGACAATATAATTATTGCCGTTTTCCATAATCTCGTACTTCTCGCCGCTTAATGCAAACAGATGCTGTAAAAGCTGCTGCTTCAAAAATTCAGAACCGCCGCCGGAGTCCGCAACCACCTCGGAATTCGCATTAAGCACGAGCAGAGACAAATTATACTTCGAGCACTGCTGCTGGAGAGAAAGCTGATATTCGTCCGTATCAATCTCGTCGTTTGCGACCGCCTCTCCCAGTTCCTCATACATCCGCATCAGAACTGCTTTTTTATTCGAGATATAATATTTCTGCAAAAACCCGCTGTTTAAAAACCAGCAAAGCAGAATCGTCCCCGCCATCAAACCGATAAAAATCCCTGCAAACTGTTTGCGGATGGACGTCCGCTTTGCGGTCTTTTTCTCTTTTTTATGCATCGAGCTTATACCCCATTCCCCAGATCGTCTTGATCAGTTCGCCTTTATCTCCCAGCTTGCTGCGCAGCTTTTTTACATGTGTGTCGATCGTGCGGGCATCGCCGAAATAGTCATAATTCCATACGTTATTCAGTATCTTTTCTCTTGAAAGAGCGATTCCTCTGTTTTCCATAAAATAGGTCAGCAGTTCGAATTCCTTATAGCTTAAATCAACATTCCTGCCGTCGATCTCCACCATATGCGCCGCTTTGTCCAGATGGATTCCTCCAACGTCCAGCACCTCATTTTCCTGTGCGCTTTTGCCGGTGCGGCGCAGAATCGCCTCTACTCTCGCTACCAGAATCTTCGGGCTGAACGGCTTGGAAATGTATTCATCCACGCCCAGATCAAAGCCCTGCAGTTCATCCTTTTCATCGCTTCTCGCCGTCAGCATGATAATCGGCACTTTGGAATAGGATCTGATCTCCCGGCATACCTGCCAGCCGTCCATCTTCGGCATCATCACATCCAGAATCATCAGAGCGATATCCTGATGGGCAAAAAAGACATCCAGTGCCTCGCTTCCGTCTCCTGCTTCCAGTACCTCAAAATTTTCTCTCTGCAAAAAGTCTTTTACGAGTTTGCGCATTCTGTTCTCATCGTCTACCACAAGAATCTTCTGTCTGTCCATATATCCTCCTCATCTGCCGCAGCGCGGCAACCATCATCACTCATCTATCCGCAGTGTAGCAGAAAAATATGTCAGAAATGTGAACTTGCGATACCAAGGGCAAAAAGTCAGAACTCCGATGTAAGCTTGTTTACAGGAGGTTGTTTGACCTTTGTACAGGTATCCCCAAACCGCTTACAGATGCTCCCGTTTTCCGGCAAAGAAATCTTCCACCCGCCGCATAACATACAGATACGCCGGAATCAGGAACAGATCTGCAAACAGCCATGCCAGCGGGTTTGCAAAGCACACGCCCAGAAATCCGAACACCGGAACAAGCACGACGCCTGCGATACCGCGGGCGATCATTTCACTCACGCCGGAGAAAATGGCCAGCGTGCTGAAGCCGATTCCCTGAATCAGGAAGCGGACGTTGTTGACAAGAATCAGGAACGTATAGCTTCCGCTGTTGATCAGAAGCATCTGCTGAATCCGGTCCATCAGCTCCGGATCGGTTCCGTCCACAAATAAAAGCGCCATATACTTACCGGCAACTGCCAGGATACCGAATGCAATAAGTGCATACACGATCCCGTAAATATTTGCCATCCGAAGTCCTTCGCGGATTCGCTTCGGCTTCTTCGCGCCCATGTTCTGCCCTGCCCAGGTCGCCATCGTTGCGCCCAGCGCATCGGACGGGCAAACGAAAAATCCGCTGATTCTTCCGGAAGCCGTAACCGCTGCAACCGCAGTGGAACCGAGCGTATTGACCGCGCTCTGCAAAATAACGCTGCCGATCGCCGTAACGGAATACTGCAATCCCATCGGAACACCCATTCCTGCCAGACGAAGCATCAGTTCCGGGTCAGCCTTTCCTTCTGTTCCCTGCATCCGCAAAATCTCGTATTTGCGGATCATATAGACCAGACAACAGATACCGGAAATTGCCTGAGAAATCACGGTTGCCAGCGCTGCGCCCGCAACACCCATTTTCAGTACCAGAATACAGAACAGATCGAGTACAATATTTAACAGTGCCGACATCACCAGAAAATAAACCGGTGTTTTGGAATCTCCCATCGCACGGATAATCGCTGAAGTCAGATTGTAGAGAATTGTCACAGGAATTCCCGCAAAAATGATGACGATATACATCCATGCATCGTCGATGATATTTTCCGGTGTCCGCATCCACTGCAGGATATTTCTGCACAGAAGCACCGTCACGATCGTGAGCACCACTGCAAAGATCACAGATACCCATGCACTGTTGGCTACACAGCGGCGCATTCCGCTCTCGTCCTTTGCTCCAAACCTCTGCGCAATCGGAATCGCAAAACCGCTGCAGATTCCCATACAGAACCCGATAATCAAAAAGTTGATCGAGCCGGTGGAGCCTACCGCCGCCAGCTGATCCACGCCCAGAAACTTTCCAACGATCGCAGTATCCACCAGACTGTAAAACTGCTGGAATAAATTTCCCAGTAAAAGAGGGATAGCAAATTCCAGAATCAGTCTTCCGGGCTTGCCTTCTGTCATATCCTTTACCATAAAAAATCCCCTTCCCTTTGTAAATTACTCTGTGTAGTATATACCACAGACAATTTCAAAAGCAATGGGGATTTTTGCATTTTACATGTAAAAAAATGATCCTTCTATTTTGTGGCACCAAACGGCGCTGCACATTGGATTGCACGTCATGATCCGATCCGTTTCCAGACCTGTACCGCAAAATCTGCTGCCGCTGCCTCATCTGCCCGATCCGGATGCAGCATCGCCCGGTCGAAATTTCGGATCATAGCCTGAATCTGTTCGGTATTTTGTCCGCTCTTTGCCATTTCCTCGTAGCGTCTGCGCACCTGAATCGGCATCTTACCCTGGCAGAGAAATGCATCCATATATTCATTATCTTCCGGAATCCATGTTTTTACCCGGTCGATCACCTTCTGGTAATAGGCAGGATCGTTTCCCATCCCGCAGGTTCCGAACAGGGCGATCTTTTTGCCATGCAGACCTGAAAGCAGTTCTACTGTCTTTTCGTCACAGTCGCCTCGATCCACCCAAAAACCGACAAAATAAAGCTCCGCGTCCTTTTCCCGATATTCGTCAATATTTTTTAAGTCCTTGGAATCGCCAGGAATCGCCGCAAAAATCTGTGTTGCAAGCTTTCTGGTATTTCCTGTCTGACTGGAGTAAATCACAATTGTCTGCATAAAGTATCTCCTTTCTCAACAATAGAATGCACGCTCTGCAGCATTCTATTGTCATAAATGATATCCTGCCGGCATACCGCCGCAGCATAATCCCCCGCCTCCACAGCAGAGGTTGCAGATCAGGTTTGCCAGACACAGCTTCCAGCAAAATCCGCTGCCACTGGATACCGGCATTCCACCATACTGCGTCTGTCGTCCGGTATACCAGCTGCCGCCGGACTCCATCCGCTGCCGCCAGCCTGCGTATTCTGCGTTCTGCGGTTCCATCTCCGTCGCCTTTTTCGCCTGTTCCAGCGCCGCCGCATTATTTCCAAGTCCCTGATTTGCGATGGAGCTGTAATAATACCACTGCGCGCTGTGCTGCGGAATATTGTTCAGCACATTCAACGCTTCTTTATAATGTCCACTGCTGATATAGTTAAGCGCAGCCCTGAAATAAACGGATTCTTCGTCATCCGCACCGGCGTTTGACCGTCCATAGCCATTCTGTCCATAGCCGCCCGCTGAACTAAAGCCGCCAAAGCCAAAGCCGCCGAAAAAATCATCGAACCCGCCAAAATCACTATAACCTCCGTAGCCATTCTGTGCATTCCCGCCATTTCCATAGCCGTTGTTCCCGTAGCCATAGCCCTGATTGCCGTAAGGGCTGCTGCCCTGCTCGCGCTGCTTCATGATCTGCTGGTACGCCTGCTGGATTTCTTTAAATTTTTCTTCCGCCTGCGCCTTGTTCGGATTGTTGATATTGGCATCCGGATGATACATCCGGCTCAGTTTCCGATATGCCTTTTTGATTTCTTCCTCCGACGCATCCTGAGACACGCCAAGTACCTGATAAGGGTCACGCATCCTTTTGTTTCCTCTTTTTCTGTATCATCTCATAACGGCACCATACGCCGGAATACAGGATGTTGCGTAAAATTTCCGCATGCTCCAGTATCGGAAGCTTTTCAAATATTCTGGAGCACTCCGCCATCATCATCTGCAGAATCTGATAGGCTTCCTGTTCGAATGCTTCGTCATCGGAAAGCTTCTTCCTGCGCAGTAAAAATACGTTGTAATTGCCGTCTTTTTCGTCCTTTTCCATATCCTCGTAGGCATCCATCAGATAAATAAACTTTCCGAGGAAAAATCCCATCCTGCGCAGGTCGTCTTCCCATTCATCCTTCCGACAGGCGAGGATTTCGCCCATAATTTCGCCAAAACAGCCGCTCGCCAGATCCACGTCAGGCTCCTGCGCCTTTTCGTACAGATGGATGTGCTCCAACAAGGTATAAATATGCTCCGCTTTCTCCGGATAGCGCGCTTCCACCATTTTGTCACGGCCGCGCAGCGCTGCCGCCCGCAGACGCCCTTTCCATTTGCGTTCGTCCGTCCAGTCGTCCAGACATTTATAATAAGACAGTAATAGATTCATATCCGCCGCGTAATCGGTAAACACGCTCCGACTCGTCGCATGCGCTTCAAACGGATGCGCCACGCATTTGCAGGTGGAGCTTTCCACCGGCTCGTCATACAGCGCAGACAAAAGCAGCGCAACAAACGTCATGTCGTAGCTTAACGTCAGCTGTCCGCGTCTGCCGAAGCGTTCTTTCAGGCTCTGGCAAAGCCCGCAATAATAGGACTGATATACGTCAAATTCCCGAAATTTCAATTCTTGTTTATTTACGATAATATATCCAAACATAGGCTTCTTAACTCTTCTTTACAAATCTGGTATTGCATTTAGGACAGCGGATTTCAATTTTGCCGCGCCCCCTGGGCACACGGATTTTCTGTTTGCAGCCAGGGCATCTGTAAATATGGTAAATTTTGCGCTGTGCAAGCTGGGATTTCCAGGAAGCAAGCTTTCTCCGGATTCCCGCCGTCATCTTCAGATATTTCTGGTTTTCCGCGTAGCGCTTTGAAATATTTTTGGAAAACATCCGGAAATAATTGTAGACGATTCCGATCACCGCCAGCAAGAACCATGCCTGATTTCTGGAAAACAGGGAAATGATCAGAAACACCATGCTGACTGCCGAAAGCATCTGTCCCATCTGATCTGCCCCGTAGCGTCCCTGCATAAACTGCATCATTTTATTTTTCCAATTGTTTTTCATGCTGCCTCTCATTCCGCCGCCAGGTTTGCGGCTTTCTCTTCTGATACCAGTCTATCTTACTGCATTCCGCCCAAAATGCAATATACCAGTCGGGAATTAAATATTAAAAAAGGATAAACTTTCCTTCGACATCCCGTTTTCCACAATGCTGCGCACCGCCCATCCTCAGTCAACATACGCCGCACGCTGCGCTTCCTATACGGAAAAAAACTGGCTGCCGCCCCACAGCGTCGCTCGTTACATTTCCTCCAGCATGGAAAACAGTAGTGCAGTCCCGGCGCCTGCCGTCAGGCAAAGCAGGCTCACTGCCGACGTTTTCGGATTTCCAAACGCAGAAAACGGCACAATCACCAGCGTCGCCGCCAAAACAATCCCGATGATCCCATGAAACACAACCGAGTAATGTCGTTCCAAAAGCCGCGTGATCTGTTTTGCCAGAAGCACCATCGTCACGCCTGCGCTCAGCACCGCCGGAACAACCGCAGGCAGGTACACTGCTCCGACGTCTTCCATAAACGGCGTATAGAGCCCAAGCGGCATCAAAAGTGCAGAAAAACTCATTCCGGGCACAATAATGCTGAGCGCCACACAAAAGCCGCAGAACAGATTTCCAAAAAGCCCCTGCGGAATCGAAACGCTGATCCGACGCACGAGACTCAAAAGGATCAGCACCGTAAAAAACGCCCCCGCCAGCGTATACAGATCCCACCTGCTCCTTCCTTTTTCTCCTGCCTCCCGAAACATCGACGGCAGCATTCCGACGATCAGCCCGACAAACAGGCACACCGACAAAACTTCATAGCGTGTCAGGAAAAATCCGATCGCACGCGCAGAGAGCAAAAATCCGCCCGCTGCCCCCAAGAGCACCGGAAGCAAAAGTCTGCCGTATTGTGAAAGTGCCTCCCTGGGGTTTGACAAAAATGCCATAATCGGTTCGTAAATGCCAAACACTACGCTTAAAACACCGCCTGAAATTCCCGGAAGCACTGCCCCGATCCCGATCATCGCGCCCTGCAGCAAATGCAGCACAAACTTTTGCAGCTCCGATCGGTCTGTCAAACTGCGACGGCACTCCGGATTGCTTTTCTTTTTTGCCATCTGACCTCCTGATCCGTACAAACAATTCTTGCTGGAACGTTACAAGTTCACACGCAGCATTTCATTCGTAATATTATTTTATGGGGAAAAAGGTATAAATATGCGTTAAATCGAAGCAGCAAAGGCATTGACATGCCGTCTGTAAACCTTTATAATAATTCTGATCAAGGGCTAGTCAAGGTTTCGACAGGGGTCTTGCAGCTGGAGAAGCTATCCGCAGGTGATGCGTCAAATCACAAATTAAATACAAACGCTAACAACGAATTAGCATACGCTGCCTAATGGCAGCTGTCCGACTTAGAGCACTCACACTTTAAGACCCGGGCATCAACTATGTGAGAAACGATGCAGGTTAAGCTTTGTCCCTGCAGGCGTATCATGAAGCTACCGAATGGATCAGGGTGTCTGCTCCCGGATTCAGGAGGGAACGTGCCGGAGCAAGACCGGCGGCAAATAGACAGACTATGATAGTAGAAGGACAGGGAATGGGCTTTTGGACACGGGTTCGACTCCCGTCTAGTCCACTAAAGCTAAACAAGTCGAACTCTGTATATGATATTATCGTATACAGGAATATGTTTTGTTTAGTGTATCGAAGGAAATAAAAGTAACGACATTGTATGTTACGAAAGTGATATACAGTGTCGTTATTTTTTTGCTATAATGTGGATATGAATTTAACAAATCTGAAGTTGTGGAGGTAAAATATAGATGAATCAAGGTAGAATTATTGTAATCACAGGTGCGCCGGGGACAGGAAAAACTACAACGGCATCTGCTGTTGCAAAAGAATCAGATTTGGAAAAGTCTGTGCATATGCACACAGATGACTTTTATCATTATTTGAGTAAAGGGGCAATACCACCGCATTTGCCAGAATCAAATGAGCAAAATTTGATTGTCATTGAAGCGTTTTTAGAAGCTGCGAAGCGATATGCTCGTGGTGGATATGATGTAATTGTAGATGGCATTGTAGGACCGTGGTTTTTAGAGCCGTGGCTCAACATTGTTCAAGAGCATTATGAAGTACACTATATCGGTTTTAAGGGCAAGTAAAGAAGAAACTATGAAGCGAGCTATCGAACGCTCAAAGTTAGACAGAGAAACAAATATTGAATTAGTTGAAACAATGTGGAAGCAATTTTCCAATTTAGGAATCTATGAATTAAATGTTATAGATACAACTACGCATTCAATCAAAGATACTGTTTCAGCAGTAAAAGAAAAAATAGCAAGCGGTACGGCTTTACTATTTTAGACAATTCCAGTTTGTAGAAAAGAGAATGGCGAAAGCTGTTGCTTTGACAAACTCGGAAATTTCACATTATCTATTACAATGTAAATAATGCTTTTTCGTAGTCATTAACATAATACTTAATATTGGTTCTACCTTTTTGAATTACGATATGTCCCTCTTTTTCAAGCATCTCCTTTTGTGCCTCAACGCCTCCTGGATACTTTGCATTTAATTCCCCCTTTGCATTTAATGTTCTCCAATAAGGGGTTTTATCTTCTGCACGCTGATAACTAGCCCATGCAACTATCGAAACAAAAATTCCAGCTGTAATTGGCTCTGTAAAATCAGCACCATTTTGTTTAGCAAAGAATTCCCTTATTGTACCTACTGTAAGTAATTTTCCACAAGGTACAAGTTGCATTACTTTGTCGTAGTCAATAGGTGGGGCAAAATACATTTTATCTCCACCATATTTTTCGATGCTCTTTTCATCTGTTATGATTTAAACTTTTGGCATATCCTTACTATCCATAAGCATAGCATTAAAATCTTTTTTATCTTCATTTGCCATAATGTATCACCTCCAAGCCAATCATATCTTAATAAACGAAACCATACAATGAGACAGTTTTAAAAATCCTTACGAAACTTCAAATTTTCATGTGTTCGACAAACTTGAAGTTGACGAACTGTTGATTATATTGCGATGCGTAATTACAATGCAATTCCAAGTTCTTTGCATTTCTCGATTGCCAAATCATCGTTTTGCAATGCAGCAAGTCGATACCAATGCTTAGCCTGTTCGATATCTCTTTCCACTCCGATTGCATCTTCATAAAACTCTGCCAAATTGTATTGTCCATCTCTATCACCATGCTCTGCGGCACGGCGAGTCCAATATAGTGCTTTTTCCAAGTCCTTTTCAACACCAAGTCCCTCGTAATAGAAATAGCCTATTTGACATTCAGCAAGGGGATAGCCCTGCTCCGCCAATACCAAATGACCTTCAAAGCATTTGTCATATTGTTTTGTTTCCCAATACTTTTCAATCAGCTCATTGCAAATGTCAAATTCCTTGCAAGGTTTGTAATACGCACCTGCCATATATTCATACCTCCATAAATGCCGATTTGATAATCTTTTGAACAAGTCTACCATATGGGTTATTCTACCACATATTCATCCTTAATTCATCCAAATTTTTCACGATTGATTTACCACACATCTAAACAATCTTCAGCATCCATCCAAGCCTGCATCTCGTTATCCAGGACCAACCGGGCATACTCCATAGGGGTGTCAATGGCAAGAGCATTCAATGCACACTGTGAATTAGGTGTAGTCTTCAATCCATCCTCTGCCTTATTACAGTCAATTCGTAAAAGCATATTATCAAAAGTGGTTATATCAATGCTATTGCAGCGTTGGTTATATGTAGCATATATAAATTTCATAGCTTTTTTATCCTTTCCGTTTTATTACAGATAAGCTGGTTGTGTTGGTAAATTATTATGTGTCCTAAAATTATCCTTTAGAACGTGAAACACAGGTGTTTTTCTCTATAATTTTCGATTATATGGCAGTTTTACAAAAAAGGCATGTGAAACTAAACAATCGTTTCCACACGCCTTTTTATAAATAACTGTTTAAATCGCGCCGATCATGCTCAGGTAATACTGATACAGTACGAGATTGGTATCGTCCTTATAGTGTACGCCGTCCGACGCATGGACGCCGACGCCCATCAGGTAATCGTGGCTGTCCAGCCAGATAATCTGCGGAATCAGCTGTCCTTTTAAGCGGTCGTTGAACAATTTTACGCGTTCTTCCGTCATCCCATAACTGTTTGCCCAGACCGGATTGACAGACGCATAATAAATCTGCGCGCCCCTTGCACTCCAGACTGCCGCCCAGTAATTGACATCCTTTGCATATTTATCCGCATCGGAAAGATCGTTGACACCCATGTTGATGATAACTCTGCTGCCTTTGCCGATGATCTTGTCCGCCTGCGGGATCCCAGTGTCGTGCAGCCATTCGTGCCGGCTTCCGTTTTTGGCAACGACTGCTGCCGCGCAGCTGCCCAAGTTGCGCTCTACCGCATCCTTGAGCGTCACCATCCGGGAATCCCCAATGAAGACGATTCCTGCCGCCACTGACGGCTGATTTGCGGCTGCTGCCGCGATCTGCGCCTGCTGGGCCGCCTGAGCCTGCGCTGCTGCGGCTTGTTGCGCTGCTGCGGCCGCCTGAGCCTGCGCTACAGCGATCTGATCCTGCGTCGCATACGTTGCCGCTTCATAGCGGACATAGCCAATCTGGCTGCCAACCTGTACAAAATACCAACCGGTGTTGGTCTGGCCCCAGCCCCAAACGGTATTTCCTGCCGTCACGGACGTAAGCTTTGCTGCGTTATTGTCCGGCAGCGTCCGAACAACAGCATTTTTTGTCACATTCATCAGTCTCGGCGCACTGAACTGCTCCACCACAAAGCCCGGCATCTGAATCTGTACGGATGTCAGTGTCTCTGCCGCCCGCAGCGTCGTCTCCGGCACGCATACCCCAAGCGCTGCCGCCAGAACTACAGCCAGAATTTTTGCCGTTTTTTTATTTCTTTTTTTCATGCTCCCTCTCATTTCTGCCCTGAGTGCAGGACTGGTGGTTTTTATGTCTTCTGCATTGTATATCCATCATACCAAATATCGACGAAAAGCAAAAGCGATTTTGTTGCTATGGCATAAATCTGTCCCAGAAGCTTATTCCATCTCCTGCACCATATGATAAAATACACCTTCCCCGGCTGACGTCGTCTGACGGATCGGCTCACCTTTAATCACAAAGCCCGCCTTTTGATAGCAGCTGACCGCTCTTTTATTCCATGTCCGGACCTCCAGATACAGTGGCTTTTTTCCAAACAGTTCTTTCGATATTTCACAGGCAGTTTTCGTCATCTGCTGCCCATAGCCTTCGCCGCAGCAGTCAGGATTTACGCCGATTCCGAAAAAGATTTCTGTTTCCTCTTCGTATAAATTGATAAAACCGACCAGCGCCATTTCGTCATAAAAAGAGTAAAAATGGTTCGAAGGATTGGCAAACCCAAAGCCTCTTTTTTTCTGTTCCTCATACGGTGTAGAATCATACACTGCATATTCTCCAGGATATTTCCACTCCGTAATCACATATTTTTCTTCTTCTGTTGTTTTATGATAAGTAAGCATAATTCCTTCCACACTCATCTCCCACTCAGCGCAGCCGCTGCTTTCCATAAAAGATCAAACAGCATATGGATTACCCAGGCAAGCGCAACTGCAATTGTGGCGGCAGCCACGATCTGCACAACATTTTCCTGCTGCGGCAGCCAGTCATTGACAACGCGGTAAAACACAAACATATGGCACAGATACAGCTCCAGCGAAAAGCTGCCCACTGCTTCCAACCACCGGATTTTCTCATGCAAAAATGCGCAGCCCTGCACCATCAGATACGTCCAGATCAGCCCTGCAAGCAGACCGCTGCGGATTTTTTCTTCCAGCGGATGGATCACGGTATAGCCTTCCAGCCCCGTTTTGACGACAAAATACATTCCGACCGCCAGTGCCAGAAGCTGTAACGGATACAAAAACCCCGCCGCCTTTAACAGCTGCCTTTCGTACTGCGCAAGCAACATTCCAAACAAAAATGTAACATTGGAAATGTACCAGAACAGCGCGCGTCCCTGCCAGATCAGCAGTCCGGAATACGCCGTCAGGCAGAGTGCCATCAAAAGCATCCGCACCCACGATCTGTCAGAAAGCCGGTAAACAACGTAAAACGCCAGATAAAAGATCAGAATATTTCGGATATACCAATACTCTGCCCCGGTCAGGAACGAAACCCATCCTGTCATTCCCGAAATTCCACCGTCATAGACCGCAATCAGTCCCACAATCAGAAGATACGGTAAATAGACAGTTTTAAAACGTTTCCACAAAAATGTTCCGTTGATTCTCTTTTTTCCAACACTTTTGACCAGTCCGTAGCCGGACACTGCAAAAAATAAATCCACACCGTAAACACCGAACCTGCCCAGCCCATATTCCAGCAGATCGCTGTGAAATATCTCCCCAATCCACACTGCATAATGGCTAATCAGAACCAGGAAAATGGCAATTCCGCGCAGCATCAGGCTCTGTTCCTTCGTAAGAAAAGCTTTTCTCTGAGTCATTGTTTTCTTCTTTCATTTATTCCTTTCAAATGCAGAAAAATTCAGGTTTTAAAATCGCAATGCTGCCCGGATCGTTTCATATAACGCCGGGTTTCCGGTCTGCAGGTTGATGCTGCCGTCCTTATTGACCAAAATCAGAAACAGCACCGCTGCCTGAAAGAAAATCGCTGCCTTCAGCCAGGCAACATACAGGCCATAGACCTTTTTCTGCCGCGCCGCTTTCGCTGCCCCAAGCACTGCCACAACCGCCGCCAAAAAGATGCCAAAGGACACGTCGCAGCCATAGCGGATCAAAATTCCCGCGCCGTTTGCATCCACACAGCCAATCACAAGCGCTGCTGCAAGAGAAACGCAGCAAAACCACGTCAGTTCTTTGGAAAGTACACCGTTTTTTTTGAGTCTGCCGAGCAAAAAAATCCCCCAGGTCAGCATACTGCAGGCGAAAATCCCGCCAAACCAGCTTTCCGTTACCAGTTTTCCGAGATAATCCGTCGCAATCGACGCGCTCTGCAAATACGGAAACTTTCCTTCCAGCTGCATCGGCTCGAACAGGAAATACCAGATTCCATACAAAATCCGCTCCAAATTCGTGCCGCGGTGTGTCATATCGTTGCTCGTCATGCTATAGGACGCACCAAAATCAAAGGGGGAGCCAAACCGCAGCACATTATACGCCATCAGTCCGGCCGCAATCAGCACATAGGGCACAACAAGCGCAGCTGTCTGTCTCCATCCCTTCTTTGAAAACAGCTCTCTTTTTACAAAGACCCTCTCCCAGAACAAAACAACCGCCAGTACTGCAAACAGGATAAACTGGGGCCGACATCCTGCCGTGAGAGCCATACAGAAAGAGCCAAACGCATACAGCCCCACCGCTTTTTTCGGACGGTTCAGCCCTGCCAGATACAGCCAGAGTCCCCCTGTTGCAAACATCGCGGACGCAACAATCGGCACATGGTAAAGATCCGGTCGAATTAACAGATAAAACATCGAATAGCTTCCGACGAGCATCCCGGTTCCTACCGCCCACAGGTAAAAGGGCTGCTCCTTAAAATACCGTTTCATCAGTTCATAGACAAACCCAGCCGCCGCAATGATAAATCCTGCAAAAAAGACAAATACCGCCACATAGTTTTGCAGTGCGCCCCCCGTCAGCAGATAATAGGGCAAATACAATAGCAGCACTGGGACAATACCGAAATACACATAATATTTCCCATTGTAATAGGCATAGTCCGCCCGATAGCCGATTCCCGCCGCCTGCAGTGCGATGGTATCATAGGGATTTTTCATTGCTAAAAGCGCTTCTTCTGCATCCCCGACACTGACCTTCCCCTCCGAAAGTGCTTCCGCCAGCTCCTGGTACTGTGCGTGATGCACTGCCAAGTTCTGTCGACATGCCGGATTGATGCGGACGAAGAAAAATGCCCCTGCCAGCAATATTGCTGTAAACCCCAATACGACTACAAACCGCTTTTGACGACCGCGCGCATCCTGCGCGTCAAAGCTGATCTGATGCAGCCTGCTGTCTTTTTTCAGCAAAAGCATTCCAAACACAGCCGCCCACAAAACCACAAAGCGTCCCGCTCGAAAGTGGAACGGAATCGTTCCATTTGCAGACAAACCATGATATTTTACAACCAGCTCGCCATAGCTTCCTGCGGCAGCATTTCCAGAGGCGTCCGCCGTCTGGATGCGGATATAGAAATCCGACACCTGTCCATACGGATACACCTTTAAATACCGATTTTCCGGAACCGACTGCAGCAAAATTCGCCCGTCGCCCAGACTATAAGGATAGCTGTTTCCCTCGTCCCGTGCAAATACCTCTGCCAGAACAGGCTGATTGTACAAAAAATCCAGATTCAAAAAAATCCGTTGCAGCGAGCCTTTATAATTTTTTACCCGCAGCGTCAGGCTGCCGTCCGGGACGTGCAGATAGCCCGCGTCATCCAGATAACTGCCGTCAAGCAGGTACAGTGCGCT
Organism: Gallintestinimicrobium propionicum; assembly: GCF_025567525.1. NCBI lineage: Bacteria > Bacillati > Bacillota > Clostridia > Lachnospirales > Lachnospiraceae > Gallintestinimicrobium > Gallintestinimicrobium propionicum. The sequence goes on from NZ_JAOQJY010000013.1 coordinate 42,359, forward strand.
GCCGCCTTCCGTGGTCTGATCGCCTGCTGCCGTCGTAGCGCTGTCCGCCACGTCCTCACCGCTATCTGCTGCCGCAGCGTCGTTCGCCACGTCCTGATCCAGCTCCTCGATCGCCGTATAACCCGCGAGAATTTCCGCCCGCGCAGTCAGATCCTCTGTTTTTTTTGTCACCGTCGTCCAGAACGAGAACTGATACGGTATCAGTTCCAATAAAAGGGCTGCCAGCAATGCTGCAGCCGCCTTTTTTATCCATTCAGAGCGCATCTTGCCTCTCCCTGCTTTCTGATTTTTCTCCTGCCTGCCATACAAAATATCCCATATGTCATAAAACAGACTTTTGTTTTAGTGTAGCATAAAAAAAAGAAAGTGAAAAGCTCTGCATTTTTCATGCAGAGCTTTCACTTTCTTATGAGGGGGGAGATAGTGAGTTGTTCTACTATCTGAAATCTATGATACCCGAAAATTGTGAGCATTTTGTGTACAGTTTCTAAAAAGCTTCTTAAAAGTTATAAACTGCGTCTAAAATCCATTTCGCGTTGTCAAAAAATATCAGCTTTTCGCCACCATCGCGCGGCTCTGTTACCGGTACTGCTGCATCACAAGCTGCAGCTTCGTATTTCCCTGCCAGGTATTGACGCCCGGATAATACACGACGTCAAAATACAGAGGACTGCCTTTTCCGCTGTACAGTCCGTCCAGCGCAGTCTGTCCGTATTTTTCCGCCGCATAGGCTTCGAAATTGTCCTTTCCGCCAAAATACATCATCTCCCAGCGTTTTTGCTCGCTGTCCTCCACCGTAAAACGAAGCACATTTCCTGCTTTGCCGAGTGCACGAGCCGAAACAAACTTCAGATCTTTTTGTGCAAATACCGGCTTCGAATTGCCTGTTCCAAAGGGCTCCAGCAATTCCAGCTCCTCCACCAGCCTAAACGATACATAGGATACCGGCATTGGAACATCGATATGGATTTTTTCCTGCAGATCGTCCTCCGTCAGCGTACATATTTCATTGATCTTCTGACGGAACGGCTCCACATCCTCTTCCCGCATGGAAAGCCCCGCCGCCATCTTATGCCCGCCATATTTGGTGAAAAAACTGCTGCATTTCGTCATTTCTTCATAAATATGATAACCTTCAATCGAACGCGCGCTGCCTTTTACGCCCTCTTCGCCTCGGGTCAGCACAAAGGTCGGGCGATAATAGCGTTCCCGGATTCTTCCTGCGATGATACCGGCGATGCTCTCATGGCAGTCCGGCAGGAAAACAACCAGAACACGGTCGTCCTTTAAGGGGCCGGATTCGATCATCTCTACCGCTATTTTGACATATTCCTCTGTCATTTCTTTCCGGCTGTCGTTTAACTGCTTCAAAAATGCTGCCTGCGCTACCGCAGCTTCTCTTGTTTTGCTGTCCAAAAGCTCCATCGCGCGCTGCGCGCTGTCCAGACGCCCGGAGGCGTTCAGGCACGGACCGAGCACAAAGCCGATATGAAATGCCCCCAGCTTTCCATCCTGCCAGGGTAAAATCTGGTTGACCTCCATCAGCGCATGCAATCCGACATTCTGTGTCTGTTTCATCAGCTCCAGCCCGTGCCGCACCAAAATCCGGTTTTCCTCCCGCAACGGCATAACGTCGCAAATCGTTGCAAACGCCGCAAATTCCAGCAGTTCATCCAACAGGCTTCTTTTTCCGGATGTTAAATCTGTTGAAATCCCGTCAAAGCCGAACTCTGCAAATAAAAGCTGCATCAGCTTAAATGCAACGACCGCACCACAGATCTCCTGGAACGGATAAGTGTCTCCCGGCTGCTTCGGGTCGATGACCACATCCGCAGGCGGAATTTTATACCGCCGTCTGGATGTCTCTCCTGTTTCCGGATCCGGCTCTGCAAGGGGTTCTTCCTCATATGGAATTTCATGGTGATCCGTAATAATCACAGTCATTCCGTATTTTTTTGCCTGCTCAATCTGTGCATACGCTGCAATGCCGTTATCGCAGGTCAGAATCGTGTCGATCCCATCTGCGTAAGCTTCGTCTACCAGATGTTCGTTTAAACCATAACCATCCTTCATGCGGTGTGGAATCATCGTATCCACCACCGCGCCGCAGGCTTCCAGACCGCGCTTCAAGATATAAGAAGAACAGATGCCGTCCGCATCATAATCTCCGATGACACGAACCGGCATCTGTCCTTTGATTTTATCTTTCAGCAGCAGCACCGCCTCGCGGCTTCCTTTTAAAAGTGCCGGATCATACAGATCCCGGATCGTGCCGTGGAGATACTTTTCAATTGCTTCATCTCCTTCGATGTCCCGGTTTCGTATGACGCGGGCCAGCACCGGGCTGATGGAAAATCTCTGCCCGATGCCATTAAAATCCGCCTTTTTTGCGGCAACGTACCATTTTGCCATTATTTTGCTGCCTTTTTATTCTTCTCTGCTTTCTTTCCGCCTACTCTGGTGCGCAGCAGATACCAGAACGCGCTCGCCAGGCAGATGGAGGAATAAGTACCGCATGCTATGCCGACCATCAGGGGCAGTGCAAACTCTTTGATACTGGACACGCCCAGGATGTACAGCACTGCAACCATAATAAAGGTCGTCAGGGATGTGAAAATACTTCTGGACAGTGTCTGGGAAATACTGCGGTTTACAATCGCCGCAAGCTCTTCCTTTGTCTTATAAGAGGTCATGTTCTCACGGATACGGTCGAAGATAACGATGGTCGCATTGATCGAATAACCGACAATCGTCAGCATGCATGCAATGAAAGTATTGCCGACAGAAACTCTTGCCGCCGCATAGAACGCAAGTACAACCAGTACGTCGTGTACCAGTGCTGCTACACTGCTGGCACCGAATCTGACATCCTTGAAACGGAACCATACATACAGAAGCATCAACACGGTAGATACCACAACCGCAGATACTGCGCCGGTACGCATTTCAGAGCTGATGGTAGAGCTGATGGTCTCTGCTGTGATCTTTTCCGGATCTACACCAAATTCCTCTTCCAGTCTGGAATTTAATTCTTCTCTCTGGGAAACATCCAGCGTTGCAGATTTGAAAATAACCTGATTGGAGCCCTGCACCTTCTGGGTCTGTACGTTTGCATCCTTGCTGATTTCCTCGATGATCGGAACGACCTTTTCATCCAGCTCTTCGATGCTCATATCTTCGTTAAACTCTACACTGGTAGAAGTACCGCCCTTGAACTCCAGGCTGTAGTTTAACGCATCGCCGCCATTGCCCTTATGCACGCCCATCGTCACAAAGCCCGCAATGATGACAACTGCAGACAGGATGAAGAAAATCTTCTTTTTGCCCAGGAAATCGATTACCTTTGTCTCTTTTGCACGGCCATAGAATTTCTCATTACGGATACCCATCGCATAAAATGCGTTCAGGATCAGCTTGGTTACAACCAGCGCAGTGAACAGGGAAACGACGATACCGAGCGCCAGGGTCTGGGCAAAGCCCTTGACGGTACCGGTACCCATAAAGTACAGTACAACAGCTGCGATCAGCGTCGTTACGTTGCCGTCGATAATCGCGGACAGTGCTTTCTTAAAACCGATCTGAATCGCAGATTTTACAGTTTTGCCAGTTGCGATTTCTTCCCGGATTCTGGCAAAAATAATGACGTTTGCATCGACCGCCATACCGATCGACAGGATGATACCTGCGATACCGGACAGGGTCAGGGTAACATCAAAGCCATTCAGCAGCAGAACAACCAGCACCGTGTAAATGCACAGTGCGATGGAGCTTGCAACACCGGGAATCCAGTAAACAGCGATCATGAAAACAATAACAATCGCAAGACCAATTGCACCGGCAATCAGGCTCGTACGGACCGCTGCAGATCCGAGCTGTGCGCCTACTACGTTGGAACGCAGCTCCTCCAGCTCCAGCTTCAAACCGCCGATACGGATGGTAGAAGCGAGGTTTTCCGCCTCTTCAAAGGAGCTCATGCCATTGATGACTGCCTTGCCGTCTGTGATCTCCGCCTGTACAGACGGTGCGCTGATCACCTGATTGTCATAAACGATGTAAATAACATCATGGTTCGGATATGCTGCCTTTGTCGCATCAGCGAACTTTTTGGTTCCATCTGCAGTCATAGTCAGAGATACAACAGGCTCCTGATTATTCATACTATTGGTCTGATAGGCTGCCTGTGCATCTGCTACATCCGTACCGCTTAATACTTCCTTACCGTCCTTATCCAGGAAGGTTAAGGAACCGGGCTTACCCAGTTCTTCCAGAATCGCATTTGCGTCAGTTACTCCGGGAATTTCAATATTGATCCGGTCGGAGCCCTCCTGATATACCTGCGCCTCTGTGGAATAATTGTCTACACGCTGCTGGAGCTTATATATGGTATCTGCCATATCCTCCGAGCTGGGTGCTTCGTCTCCCACCACCTGATAGGTGATGCTTACGCCGCCTGCCAGATCAAGTCCCTGCTTAATATTTGCAGCAGAGCCTGTCTTTGCGCTATCCAGTCCGAATACCGCAGTCCAGGTACCTGCCAGCAGAAACGCGATTACACAGACAAGTGTAATGATGCCTTTCTTCTTGCTCATTTTGCGTACTCCTTATTCTTCTTCGTCGGCCAGTGCCGCTTTTATCATAATCGCGCATTCCACGCGCTTTTTCTGAAGCTCACAGCCAAGCTCGTACACATCGTCGATCTTTCCGTGACAATTATAGGAATTGGCAGCACAGCCGCCGCTGCAGTAAAATTTTGCAAAACAGCTTCTGCACTTTTCTTTGGCGTAAACATTACAGCATTTGAACTCGTCCACGATGTCAGGACGCACAATGCCTTCGTCCACGTTGCCCATCAGGAACTTCTCGTTGCCGACGAACTGATGGCAGGGATAAAAATCGCCCCATGGTGTTACCGCCAGATACTCTGTACCCGAGCCGCAGCCGGAAAGGCGCTTTGCCACACACGGGCCGCCGCTTAAATCGATCATAAAGTGGAAGAAGTTGACGCCTCTGCCCTCTTTCTGACGCTTTAACAGCTCGACTGCCAGCTTGTCATATTCCTCAAGCAGCTGCGGAACATCTTCCGGACGCAGCGCATAGGGCTCTTTGGGATCTGTCACAACCGGCTCTACCGAGATCTGCTCAAAGCCAAGGTCTGCCAGATGCTTGACATCCTCGGAAAAATCCAGATTATTATGCGTAAAGGTACCGCGTACATAATAATTGGTCTGATGACGGCTTTCTGCCAGCTTCTGGAACTTCGGTACAATCAGATCATAGCTGCCCTGCCCACCCCTAAACGGACGCATTCTGTCATGTACCTCTTTCCGACCGTCGATACTCAAAACGACATTGCTCATCTCTTTATTCAGAAATTCCATAATTTCATCATTTAAAAGCACGCCGTTGGTCGTCAGGGTAAAGCGGAATTTTTTGTTATGAGGCTCCTCCAGGCTTCTGCCATATGCAACCAGATCCTTAACAACCTGCCAGTTCATCAGCGGTTCTCCGCCGAAAAAGTCTACCTCAAGATTTACTCTGCTGCCGGAGTTGGCTACCAGGAAATCCAGCGCCTTCTTGCCGACTTCAAAGCTCATCAGCGCTCTTCTGCCATGATATTCGCCCTCTTCTGCAAAGCAGTACTGACAGGCGAGGTTACAGTCATGGGCAATGTGCAGGCACAATGCCTTGACTACAGTCTGGCGCTGTTTGAAATTGCCGATATATTTTTCATAGATGTCTTCTGTAAACAGGACATTATCCTGCGCCAGCTCCAGAATCTCCTCTACCGCCTCACGCACCTCGTCGTGGCTGTAGGTCAGCTTCTGACAGGCTTCCACTGCTGCTGTCACGGTATCCACATCCCGAATGCCGCCGGAAACAAGCTGTTCCGCCAGAGGGATTACATCATAAACCACATCGTCTACAATATGCACGCTGCCGCTGTTGACGTCCATAACGATATTGTAGCCGTTGTTCTTATACTGGTGTATCACTTTCCAAAATCCTTTCGTTTCTCGTATTCCTCTTAAACGCATAATAAGCAGCGATATGCATCGCTGCTTATATCTCGTCGCGTCGTCTGCTTATTTCATCTTCTCGCAGCTCTGATTGCCAACCGTGCAGGATGTCTTACATGCGGACTGGCAGGATGTCTGACACTCGCCGCATCCGCCCTTCTTCATGGATTCCTTCAGGTTTCTTGTTGTTAATGTCTTGATGTGCTTCATCTCACATAACCTCCTTATGTGTCACGCCGAAAAAGGCGCCGTCTTTTCGAAATTTAATTTATTATAGCATAGATTCTTCTATAGGGGAAGTGTTTTTTTTAAAATGAGCTGCAAAGCGGCAGAACTCATGTTACCGTTTACCCGCGCCATTCGCAATACAATAGAATGCACGCTCCGCGAACATTCTATTGTCATGAACCGCGTCTTTGCCCTTCTCCCGGCGTCAGCTGAGCATCCCGCCCAGCATTCCTGCGCCGCTGCAGATCATCAGTGTAGTAAAAAAGTGATTACCGACATCCTGAAGACCGTGATTGACTATCAAAGTCAAAGCTGCCAGCACACAAAAATACAGACTCCCGGTCAAAAGTCCCCATAAAAAGCGCCGATCCTGCATTCCTTTTCCGGCAAGCCAACCGGAAAGTCCCGCTGTCACCGCATAAATTACAAGAATTCCGATCGACACTGCCTGTGCGGAAAGCTGCATCCGATACAGCAACAGTGCCAGAAGTAATAACAGCGCCCCGGCCATAAGATACGACACCAACAGGCTTTTTAACAAAACAACCGGCATCCGCGCACCGGTTTGTGAAATTCCGGTTTTCTTTTTTTCCATGGACATGCCTCCTGCTGCATACCGCCTGCCAGGCGGCAGACAGTGCTTTGCATTTCTTCACGTCCCATGTATATTCCCCGTCAGCTAAAAACTTTCCGATAAGAGAAATTTTTTATAAAAACTTCCGGCGTTTCAAGGCTTTCCCGGGCAATATCCGCACAGAAACCATCACACCTCTTCCGGGCAGCTGCAGGCGGATAAAAAATAATCCTCCAAAACCGGGTATTCACAAAACCTCGATCCCCAACCGGGTCGGTCTGCTTCCTCGACCCTGTTTTGGTTCCAGTCTACCATCAGTGCACGCAAATCTCTCGAAAGCCCGGTTCCGGTCAGCTTGACATAGCTTTCCTTGACTGTCCATTCCCGTAAAAATCGCTCCGTCTCTGCTTCTGACAAGAACAGTTCTTCCTTCTTGTCAAACTGTTTCTTCCAGGCCTCCAGCTGTTCCTGTAGATAAAACTTCTGCAAAACGCTGCGCCGGATCTTTGTTCTTTGCTGAAGATCCACGCCCACCGGGCAGTCAGAAAAAGCGCACACCGCATAATCTCCCGAATGGGAAAGGCTCAAAAATGCCCGTCTCCCATCCTGTATAAAAAGATACGGCTGCCCGTTTTTGGTATAACACACCGGGCAGCCGTCAAATCCGTTTCTGCGTTTCGCCTCTTCTGCCAAAAGACCTGCCGTCAGACTTGCCGCACGCTGTTTTGTCTGTCTGCACGACAATGCTTTTTGTCTGCGAACCTCATCCAGCTGTGCGAGCGCCTTTTTCTGCATCGTCTCATCAAAGAGCGGCCGGATATCCGCCAGATAAATTTTTACTTTTCCGTTTTGAACCATCCGGTCGTTCCTTTCTGTCTACGAAAAGCATCCTGCGGCAAAGTGGAATTTTATTCCCTTCCCTGCCGCTGATAAAAAGCCTTTCGAGCTACGTTTTACAGCAGATGTGCGCGCAGGTCTTCTGCACTTCTGGAAGAAAGATAAGCCGGAGCGATATCAAATACAGTCTTACAGCCGCTCATGCCCTCTTTGCTCATGCGATAAGCGGCTCTTGCATAAGCTACGATAACAGAACCGGTAAATTCCGGATTGGAATCGAGCTTTAAGTTGTATTCGATCACATGCTTATGCTCGTTGTCCATTCCGGTCACGCCGGTGCGAATGACACAGCCGCCGTGGGGAAGTCCGCTGTGATCTCTCTTCATCTCTTCCTCAGAAATGAAATGTACGGTTGTATCATAGTCTGCAAAATAGTTCGGCATGGTCTTGATCTCTTCTTCGATCTTTGCAAGATCTGCGCCCTCTTTGGCAACAACAAAGCACTCTCTCGTATGCTTCTGTCTGGTGGTCAGTTCAGGATTTTTGCCGCTTCTGACCGCATCGAGTGCCTCCGGTACCGGAATGGTATACTGTCTGGCATCCTTTACGCCCTCAATCCGGCGAACCGCATCGGAATGACCCTGACTGACGCCCTTGCCCCAGAAGGTATAATCCTGTCCTTCCGGCAGAATACAGTTTGCATATAAGCGGTTTAAGGAGAACATTCCAGGATCCCAGCCGCAGGAAATAATGCCGATTTTTCCGCCTTTTTTTGCAGCAGCGTCAACGTCTGCGAAATGCTCCGGGATTCTTGCGTGGGTATCAAAGCTGTCTACAACGTTGTAATCCGCTGCATATTTGGGGGTCTGAGCCGGCAGATCCGTCGCGCTTCCGCCGCAAAGAACCAGCACGTCGATCTGATCCTGCATATGCTCCAGCTCAGAAGCTTCCAGCACCTTTACGCCTGCAGTGCGTACCTTTACGTTTTCCGGATTTCTTCTGGTAAATACTCCGACCAACTCCATATCCTCATTATGGGCGATTGCGCTCTCTACGCCTCTGCCCAGATTTCCGTATCCTAAAATTCCGATTCTGATGCTCATTTTTTCTCCTTACCCGCTATTATGTCTGTGCGATTTTTTTGTCGCGTTTATTTTAGCACAAACCGTTTTCATAGAAAACCTTTTTTTAGACTTTTTCCCCACTAATATAGTCGGAAAGATCCTGCTTTAACTGTTCCCAGGCATCCTCATGCTCCGCATAATACAGCGGACAGAGCTTTCCGCCCGCATCATAATGGCGTTTTACATCCGAAACATCCAGATTGTATTCCTCCATCAGCCAGCCCAAAAGCTTTAGCAGGGACTGATAGGTTGCATCCGTAAATTTTCCGTCCTGGTCCAAATAGCAGCATTCAATGGAAATCGAGTGGTCGTTTTCCCCAATCACCGCATATGCCATCTCATTTAACGGAATACACTGGACAATCTCGCCCTCATATCCGATCACAAAATGTGCGGAAGCTGATGTCAGCCCGGTCTGTGCCAGTCCTTCGAAATAGTCCCGGTTCTGCCGTGCAGATGTCCCAGGATTCGCCGTATAATGCACATACAGCTGCGTAACCGTCGAAAGCGCATCCTGCGGTCTGGAGTATGGATTCGGTGTCAGGAGTGCTTCTTCCATCGGCGGTTTCTCGCACTTTTTTTGTTCCAGAATCTGGGTAATCCGGGAAATCGCCCCGGTTTCCGTACTCTGATTCTTCGAAATGCTGACGAATTTCCAAACCGCAAACGCCGCCAGCACTAAAAACAGCAACGCAGCAATATAAACCGCAATGCTTTGCAATTCTTTCTGCAGGCGGGTTCGACGACGGCAGCTCCTTTTCCTGTTCGCAGCAGGCGGTACAGGGCGGCGCCTGGCAGGAGCTTCATATTGTACAGCAGCACGACGGCGGATGGACGGTTCGTACTGCGTAGCGGATGAACGGCGTGCCGGCAAGTCGCTGTAGCTCTGGCAATCCCGCGCACGCGCCGTTTTTTGCTCCATACGGTTATCCCAGTCATCGAACAGCGGCCGTTCTTCGCCCCATAAAAGATCCAGTTGTCCTGTTTTTCTGTTCTTCGTATATTTTTTCGTCGTCACCGGGCTATCCCACAATTTCAGCTCCGGTTCCGAATTTCTTTTTTCTTTTGTCATATAAAAAACCGCTCCCTTATATCCTGTCCGGCAGTTTGCCATACTCGTCAGGATATCACAGGGAACGGTTTCTTTTCAGAAAAATTTCCTAAGATTTTCTTAAATCATCCAATGCTGTCTCAAACAGGCACGCAGCGCTTTGACGCAATGATTCACGACAACAGAATGCTCGCAGAGCCTGCATTCTATTGTTTCTCGATCGGATTTTTATAAAACTCTACGAAATCCGTGTACCCTTCTTTGGTCAGCTGTTCCTTCTGGAACTTCTTGTTTTTGTTCATGCGCGCAACCAGAATCTGATCGCCGTTCTTTCTCGCTTCCTGCGCCTGTGCGATCACTTCGCAAAGGCGGTCGCCGGATACACCTTTTTCGATCAGGTATGCGATCTTTTTCGGCTGTCCGGGAATCTGGAATCCGTTTTCCATCATCAGCAGGATGATGCGCTCAAAGCCGATGGAAAATCCGCACGCCGGAACGTCTTTTCCGGTAAATTTGCCTACCATCTTGTCGTAACGACCGCCGCCTCCGCAGCTTCCTCCAAACTGAGGGATGGCAATTTCGAAAATGGTTCCGGTATAGTAGGACATACCGCGCACCAGAGTCGGATCAAAGGTGATCTCAAATTCAGACGCTTTTGTGGCGCGGACGCTGTCAATGATCTCGGAAAGGTTCTGGGAAACCTCAGGCTCGAGGAAATCCCCCAGCTTTTCTGCCAGCCATGCTACGCTGTTTCCGTTTGCGGTCAGCTCATCAAACAGAGACATATATTTGTCAGCCGCTTCTGCTGCGAAACCGCTCTCTACCAACTCAGCCTTTACACCATCTGCGCCGATCTTATCCATCTTGTCCAGAATGATAAATACGGTATCATAATCTTCTTCTGCAAAGCCGCTGTAGGCTGCCATTGCCTTTAAGATTCTTCTTTCATTGATGCGGATGACGAAATCCTGAAAGCCGAGCTTGCCAAGGGTCGTAGTCGTTGCCAGAATCAGCTCGATCTCCGCCAGATTGGAAGGCTCGCCCAGAATATCAATATCACACTGCATAAACTGACGGTACCGACCTCTCTGCGGACGGTCAGCTCTCCATACATTGCCGATCTGAAGCGCCTTAAACGGGGACGGAAGCTCGTTTGCATGATTTGCATAAAAACGAACCAGCGGAACCGTCAGGTCATAACGCAGACCGCCGTCTACCAGATCCATCTCCTCTTTTGCTTCCGCAAGATTTAATTTCTCGCCGCGTTTTAAAATTTTAAAAATCAGTTTTTCATTTTCGCCACCCTGCTTGCTGTTTAAGTTGCCAATGGATTCCACACAGGGTGTTTCAATAGAAGTAAATCCAAATTTTCCGTAGGTTTCCTTAATCACGTTGATGCAGTAATCCCGCAGCTGCATTTCTGCAGGCAGAATATCTTTCATACCGGTGACAGGCTTTTTATTCAGTGCCATTTTACCGTTCTCCTTTGTTCGCAGTCCTATCGTTTCCGATTTTATACTATTTGAACGTTTTTTACAAGTAATAAATCGCTCCTGTTTCCGCACACAGGCACGCCAGCCGCGCGTTTGCCCGAACAGTACGGTAAGAGCAGCCGCAGTCGATATCATAATACAGACAGTTCTTCTGCGGATCATAATGCTGGTAAACCAGACCGCCGTTATACATCATGTAATCCTTGGACAGCGTCGGCGTATGCCCCGCAACGATCATCCCGTTTTCGATTCCCCCTGCCAGATACGCATCTTCCCGCGCGCGGAGATAAAAATCTTCGACACAGGTATATTTTCCGGTCAGACCAGCTGTCGGGAACTGCTCCAGATATCCGGCATGTACCACTACACATTCCCTCTCCGGCAGGGAAAATCTGCAAAAATAGGGCATTGCTTCCATCCTGACTGCCCACCGCCGCAGATCTGCCATGGAAATACACTGTTCTGTGATCAGCTCCTCCAGCGTCCCATAATGATCGAACACCCGGATTTGCTCTGTCTGTCGGTTATGCTGTTCTATCAGGTTCTTTGTCTCCTGATAGAGATGCTCCAGATCTTTGCTGCTGCTTTCATCGATCACAAGCTGCCGCTTCTCCTGCACTGCCAAAAGCAGCTCCAGATAACATAAAAACTCTTCCTCATGATTGCCGCGCAGCAGCAGAATATTTTGAGGAACCTGCTCCATCCAGCATAACATTTCATAGTTTTGACTTCCACGGTCAATATAATCTCCCGCCAGGATCAGCTTATCCTGATCCGAAAAGCCGATCTTTGCAAGCATCGCATTCAGCTCGTCAAAGCAGCCGTGCAGATCGCTCATGATATAGGTATATCCAGCTTCTGTTTTTCCTGTTTTAGGGGACAGCTTTTTACCTGGTATCTTTTTTTTGAACCACCTTGTCCAGTGTTTTAAATTGGTCATATCTCTCTTTCTTGAACTACTTCTCTGCGCAGATCAGATTCTTATAGAATTGCACCGCGCCGGGCAGGCAGTTATATTCTATGCACTCGTTCAGACCATGCATGCCCTTCATCTGCTCCGGTCCGAAGACCACAGGTGCAAAGCGGATGCAGTTGTCACATACCGGACTATAGAACTGTGCATCGGTAGCCCCGGTCATTACATAAGGGCTGGATGGCAGTCCCGGAAAGGTCTGTGCAATTACCTGTTCCATCAGACGATACCCCTCACCATGGATATCTACGGGCTTTGTATAGTCATTGGAATGGATAATTTCCGTCTCTAAACCGTATTTGGAAGCCAGATTCCTGATAATTTCAAGACTTTCCTTTTCTCCCTGATGAGGAATAAAACGCATATTGGCTCCAAGGGTTGCTTCCTGCGGAATCACATTATATGCATCGGAACCGGACTGCATGGTAAATGCAATTGTCGTCTGCAGCATAGCTCCTGCCTGTGCACTGATCTTCGGAAGTACCACTTTTAAGAGCGGCTTAAACAGCCACATATTTCCAAGCACCAGCTTTAACCCGAAAGAGGCATATGGTGCCAGAGAAGTAAACATGGCAGAAACCTCCGGAAGCATCTTCTTTTGGAACGGTGAATGCTTCTCTACTTCGGTTACAAAAGCACAAAGGCGTGCAATCGGTGTTCCCTTAGACGGCGCGCTGGCGTGTCCTCCATTACTTTTTGCAGTAAACTTCACATCGGCTTTGCCCTTCTCAAAGACACCCACCATTGCAAAGTTTCCAGGAATTCCTCCAACGGGTTCCGTAATGATAGCTCCACCCTCGTCACACAGAAGGAACAGCCGGATTCCTCTTCGCTGCAGTTCCTTTACAAGCTTCGGTGCTCCGTCTCCTGCCCATTCTTCGGTACAGGAGGATGCCAGATACACGTCCGTCGGCGGCACAAAGCCTTCCGCAAGCAGTTCTTCCACGGCCTCCAGAAAAGCCATTACCGTACACTTCGTATCCGCCGTGCCCCGTCCCCATACCTTACCATCTGCAATATCTCCGGAAAAAGGAGCGTGAATCCACTCTCCCTCTGCCGGAACGACATCCTGATGACTCATCAGAAGGATCGGCTTTTCGGAGGATTTTCCCTTCCAATAATATAACAGATTTCCGTCTATTTCGGTTTTCTGAAGCTCTTTATGTACCAACGGGAAAAGCTCCTCTAAAACCTTATGAAATCCGAGATATTTCTCTATTTCCGTCTCTCCGGCATGTGAGGTCGTGTCACACTGTACCATCTTAGAAAGCTTTTCGGCAAGCCGAAGTGCCTCTTTTTCATCTGCATCCGGCTTATAATTTGAAGTTTTCTTCGGCATCAAAAGCGTCCGGACTATTGCAATCAGCAACAATAAAATGATGATCAAAAGGATTCCCAGTAAAACTAATCCTGCATTTTTCATGATTTCCTCTCCTTCTTTCCCTTCTTAAAGAAAATCCACGCTACCAGAATGGCAACTGCACCAGACGGGATAATCATAAAGCTGGTTGATCCGATCAGTCCCGGCGCAAAAATAAACAGCGCACTCATCAACACAAGCGGGAATACAGCGATATGCATATTCTTACGGTAATATTTATATGCCATCGCTCCAAATAACGCCGGAACCACGTTTTCAAACGCCGGCTGCAATACTTCACTCTGTAAAACCGGCTGCAGCGGAACCATTAAAAGGACGCCGACTGCCAAAACCAGAATCGTAACAAGGGATGAGGTTGCAATGGAAATCGTAGAAATGATTTCATTTTCCGGTGTTCCGGTCTTCGCTCCAACCATATCACGCGCATTGACTGCACACGGAATCTTCATATTAATCAGATTACCGGTAATAAATGCAAGGTATCCGCCACCGGAACCCAGCATCGGTGTGTAGATCAAAAACTCTGCCACACTGCTCACCAGCCATACCAGTCCTACGGACAAAAAAGCTCTTGCCACCGCTCCAAGATCCGGATAAGCTCCTAAAATTTTTCCCATCAAAAACGGTGCCCCTACCAGCATAACCAGTGTCACGGCACTTACTACTCTTCCGATTACATGCGTGCGTTTCCGGTATTCTTCCCACGTACTTGTTTTATTTTCTTCCATAATTCTCCTGTCCCTTTCTTAAAATTGTGATCCACTTCTATGTATCTGCTTTTCTTCATCTATCTTATCAGATCAGCCCGACAATCACAGCGGCTGTCATACCGGCAATCATACTTCCCGCAATGGAAAAGCTGTCTACCCAGCCAAGCTTTTTCTTTTCAGACAGAAATACGAAGATTCCCATTACCAGTGCAGAAACCACCATAACCACAAGCGGAATGATATCACCATGAAAGGTAAACAGACCATTTTCAGAAATGAAGCCTCCGATGTAACGGCCAATGTAGGTACTTACAAGTCCAATGAACATTGCTGTCATCGCAAGATCTGCAAAACCGGCCGTTCCCGACTTGCCGGAGGAGGAATTCTTCGTGAGCTTCTGTGTATACTTCTTATTTAAGAAAATCGATAATACCATGCCCCACATAATACAGATACTCATCAACAGAGCAATCGTAGAAAATGACGTTGCTGTCATTTCAGATGCAGAAAGTGTCGTCATTCCCACCTGCTCCGCTGCTGCCTGCGCTACCTGTGTCTCATAATGAAGCGCTCCAATCACGGAAAGACGAAGCCACGGCCACGGTGTTCCCAGACTTCCGGAAAGTGCAATGACTCCCAGCAAAATTCCAATACTCGGCAGTACCGAAAAGGTTGCACTTGAAATAATGGTCCGTTTCATTTTTGTTTCATCCATTCCCAATGCCTTGCCCGCTCGATAAGCTCTGATGAGGAAAATCACACAGACGACTGCCACAAATGCAATGATCCCGCCGCAAATGAGGTACATGGGCGCGCTGTTCAACTGATTTAAAATCGTCATAACTCTACACTCCTCTACTTTTATTTTTGACAATAGAATGCTCGCAGAGCGTGCATTCTATTGTTGATTTAATCTAACTAAGATTATGCCACATCAGCTTCAAAAGTTCCACCCGATCTTTTTCAAAAAACGAACAAAGGATTAAAATCAGATTGTCATGTCAATCGTTATTTAATCCCTTATCTCAAAAAGGCAAAAATAGAACGTATAGTTTATTTCCATACGCTCTATCTCACATTTCATATTATTTTTTTCTTCCATTACATCCAAATCAAAAGAATGCCGGATTACTATCTTCCTTATTTGCAGTTTAATAATATCTGCTTTACATCAGAACTCTCCAGCTTGACGTATGCCTTTGAGGCAATTGTGCTTGTCCTTACCGCTTCTGATGCCATTTCATCAAATAAATCTTCCGGTACGCCCGCCTCAGAACGAGTTGCCGGCATTTCAAGTGACTGATTGAAGGCTCTGACCTTTTGGATTCCAAGCTCTGCCGCTTTCCGGTTATCAGCCTCTTCTACGCCAAATACTTCTCTTGCAAATCTTGCAAGACGGGGTGCCGTCGTGTCCGATAATACATAGCTCATCCATGCCGGCGTCAGTACCGCCAGGCCTACTCCGTGTGTGATGTCGTAATAGGCACTGATCACATGCTCAATCGGATGAACACTCCACGCACCACCTTTTCCGACGGTAAGCAGATGATTCAGCGCTACTGTGGATGACCACATCAGATTGGAACGCGCCTCGTAATTTTCCGGCTCATCCATGGCCTTGCGGGCATATTTTATTACGGTTTTCATTACTGCTTCACTGAGCACATCTGTGATATATGCCTCGTCATTCGGTTGGAAGTACTGCTCCATTACGTGGGACAATATATCAACTGCACCGGCTGCCGTCTGCTTTGAAGGCAAGGTATATAAATAGGTCGGATCTTACTTATCCCCCTTGCAACTATAACCAAATCCTGTCCCTACACAAACATCAATCT
Source organism: Gallintestinimicrobium propionicum (assembly GCF_025567525.1). Taxonomy (NCBI): domain Bacteria; kingdom Bacillati; phylum Bacillota; class Clostridia; order Lachnospirales; family Lachnospiraceae; genus Gallintestinimicrobium; species Gallintestinimicrobium propionicum. Next base: position 58,585 of record NZ_JAOQJY010000013.1, read on the forward strand.
TTGTCTTGCATACAATACCTTCTTCATCCTGCCTTGACGTGATGCCATTGCAAAGCTGACCGCACTCATATCTGCATTTTCAAAATGAAGCAGCTTGTGTATCACCATTGCATAAAATAGCTGTTTTGTTGCAATAATCATTCTCTCAGTTTCTTCCGCAACGATTCTGGCTGCCATCGGCTGAATGCTACGCTCAGAGTATATAACCTTATAAAATGTAAGCAGTTTTTCCTGATGATTCATATTGACATAACCCTGCACCACTCCCTGCAATACTTCGTATGCAGTTTTCCCTTGAAAAAGCTGGCTGAAATCCACAGGCTTTATATTGGCATTTTTCTTGGACTGTTCTCTGAGGAACTGATACATTGCTTCCACAATTTCATCTTTGGATGAAAAATGCTTATAAAGCGAATTTAGCTTGTTTCTTGACTACTCAGGAAAAATATTTCTACCCTCGCCCCACCTGTATTTTCAGAATTTGAAAGTTTAATCCCTCCGCCATATTTTTCAGCCACAGTTTTTGCAAAAAATAGCCCAATCCCATAATGTACTTCGCCATTTCTACTTGTGTCATCCATAAAAAACTGCTCTGTGCCATGCAATAATGCTTCTTTTGTAAATCCTGATCCGCTATCCTCCACAATGAATGTCAGCTGACCATCCTGCTCCTTTGCACCAATATAGATGATTCCATTTTCTTTTGTATGCTCCACGGCATTCTGAATCACATTCATGACAGCCCGAAACATTGGATCATAAGCAATCGTTACCTTTTTATCACTTTGTCCCGCCTTCCAATCTATTTTCTGGTGATAGATTTCTGCCAGTCCGAGTGCCTGTTCCTTTATATCTGCGAGAAAATCTTCTAACCTCACCGTTGTATAGATAACATCACTGCAATTCCATGATTTTGTGACATCTATCAACTGTTTTACATAACTTTGTATCTGTGTTGTGCCGTTCAAAACATAAGTGATATTATTCTTCTGTTCTGTGGTCAGTTCAGTCTCTGAAAGTAGTTCTGCATTTCCCCGTACAATCGTAAGAGGTGTTTTAATATCATGCGCCAAAGCAGACATCTGTCGGTTCTTTTCCTGCTCTGTTTTCCACTGCTTTTCTAAAGATTCTCGCAATGCATCCCGCATATCATCGATTGCCGATAAACAGTCATCAAACTCTTTGATACCGGAACAGGATGTCTCATATTCCAGATTTTGATCCTTTATTTGTCCGATTGCGTCTAATACAGGCTGCATCTGCCTTTTGATTCTTTTTCCAAAACGTATGGACGGAATGATGATAATCGCTATTGCACCAATCACAGACATAATACTCATCACATTCTGTGGTCCTATAAAATGCTCCCTCAAAAAAGCTGAATGATATTGAGGTGTCAGGCGATATTGCAATACAACATATTCATTTTCCCTTACAATTACTTTATAAAAATATTTCCCGGATGCGTTTCCGTACTTTGCAACATTCCATGCTATCTGTTCGTATTGTTCTGACAGATCTCCACCTATTTTCTCTCCATTCTCTGAAAAGATTACATAATCACAAAGTGCAGGAATCATCTCAGCAGTTACTTTATCCGCACGTAAAATCGTATCATATGCTTCATTAATCTTTTGCTCTGCATAATTCGCCGGATAAATACAGCCCACACTAATCAAAAGGCACAGCAGCAGCCAAGCAACAATCACCAAACCAACTAATGATCCAAGCATGACCAGTACATATCTCATAAAAATCCTGCTGAGTGCATTGCTTCTCTTTACTCTTCCCATTTATATCCAATCCCCCAGACTGTTTTTATCGGCATATAATCATAATCCGCAAATTTTGCTCTTATATTTTTGATATGCGTGATTATAGTACTGTCATTACTCTCATTGTCAAAGTCAAAGACCGCTTCCAATATCTGTTCCTTCGAGAAAACCTGTCCTCTGTTTTTAGCCAGAAATTCACAGATTTCGTACTCTGCTTTCGTAAACGGAAGTTCTTTATCATCCATCAACAGTTTCTTTTGAGACATCTGAATGCAGACTCTCCCTAAAACCATCCGGACAGAATGTTCCCTGTGCTCTCTTCTAAGATGTGCATTGATCCTTGCCCGAAGTTCCATCACTCCAAATGGCTTTGAAATATAATCATCTGCTCCTAAAGAAAGTCCGTTTACCAGACTGTTTTCCTCCGTTTTTGCCGTAAGAAACAAAATCGGACAATCCACAAGTGCCCTGATTCTTTTGCATAATTCGAAGCCATCAATTCCAGGCATCATAATGTCCAGTAAAATCAGGTCATAACGATGTAATTCTTCCATATTAATTTTCAGTGGATTACTTACTTTGGTAACCAGATGTCCATCCTTATTCAAAATGCTTTCTATCATTTCCAAAATTGCCGGTTCATCATCAACTGCCAGTATTTTTGCCATAGTTTCCCTCGATTCTATTCCGATATTCTGTTTCCTTCCCAGTGGTTTACCCACCAAAAATAGTATACCATACTAATCCCTGTAAATATTAAGCAACCTGGTATGAATGACAACCATTCACCTACACTAGTTTCTCCCAATACAGATTGCAGATAAGTATATGGTACTCTACCCGTCCAGCAGACAAATACATATTTCCACACATAATCTCCAAGTCCGGTAAGCATCAATGCACTAATTAGTCCTGATATAATCCCTGCTCCAATGGATACCCCTTTTCCAAACTGAAAAGCCAGAATCAGCTGCCACAGATAAAGTGGAACACTGCTTCCCCACAGCAGCAATGCTGCAAATATACATCTTTTCATGATTTCGATATCGCTTGATGCGATTCTTCCAAATCCAATTCCGAATATGATTGCTGTCAATAGGATAGAGCACAGACACAAAACCAGTAGCATCAACAGTTTCGATAAAAATGCTGCAGGTTTATCCGGTAAAGACAACAGATTTTGAAAATCACCTGCATTTTGTTCCTGTTCCATCACACTTGCTGTAAAAATTCCAATAAGTACCGGAAGTCCTGCTCCTATTGCCTGATAAAATGCAATCACTTTCATATTTTCATTCCATGGTGAAAAAAAGTAATATATTAAAAATATAACGCTGGTTATAATCGGAATCAGTAAGTGTGCCAGAATCACAGATGTTCCTTTCATCTTTCGCAAGTCTGCATTCAACGACCTTCCAAGCATCCTATTTCACCTCTCTTTTCTCAAACCATTTCAAAAACAAAAGCGTTGCAAGAACAAACCAGATCATTGAGAGGCAGATTCCCGGAACAATGACTCCCGTATCCAAAAAAGGATTCCCTGCTTCTGCGGCAAGTCCATTCGGTAAAATATGAAGTAACGGACACATCATTCGCATAGGGATTGCAGAGACAAGTACATACCAGATCCTGGTTTGTGATATTACCACACCGCTGACGGTAATAAACAGGCAGACGAACAGGTTTACAATCATTCCAAAGCGTTCGCTTAAAAACAAAGCTACCGGAATCTCCCATAACTCAGAAAACGTCAGAAACAATACTGCAATCAACGCTCCTTTCACCGGAACATGTGTCGTTAGAAGAAAGCCTCCAAGCGTTGCTCCTGCAAACACAATCACATTGGAAAACAGAATCATGCACCCAATATAAATAATTTTCCCCAGCAACAATTTCTTTCTGTCTGTGGGAATAGTCGTTAAATGATAGTATTTTATCTTTTTCTCCTGCGCTACAGAAAGATAACAAAATAGAGCAATCATCCCCGGCAGCAAAAGTGTATACCACCAGTTCCAAACACTTTCTGCATAAGCATTTGTCATCCCAAGAGTAAATATAAATGCCATGACAAATGTAAGAAGAGGAAATCCCCAGATAAACTTTTTTCGCATGGTTCTTTTGGCTTTTTGATGTTCTGCTTTTATAATATTAACCATGGATTTCACCTTCTTTCCGGTTTTTTCTTACCACATTCATAAACAAATCTTCAAGATTATCTCCCTGCTTTAATGCTCCTTCGTATCCTAAGATTCCACCTGAAATAATCCCGACTTTATCTGCAAGTAACTGTACCTCCGAGAGAATATGACTGGAGAGAATTACAGTGATTCCCTGTTCCGGAAAAGACCGAATCAGCTCTCGTAATTCCTCGATTCCTATTGGATCTAATCCATTCGTAGGTTCATCCAATATCAAAAGTTCCGGTTCTCCAAGCAATGCCATTGCAATGCCTAGTCTTTGCTTCATTCCCAAAGAAAACTGTCCTGCTTTCTTCTTTCCGGTATTTGTAAGTGATACAATCTGCAAGACCTCATCAATTCTGTTTTCATCTGTACCAAGCAATAATTGTCTTACCTTCAAATTCTCTCTGGCGGAAAGATTTTCATAAATAGGCGGATTCTCAATTAACGCTCCTATTTTTGATAAATCTTTCCTATCCCAAAGTTTTCCATCAAAGTAAATCTTTCCTGCAGTGGGTTTCATCATACCGGTCAACATTTTCAATGTGGTAGATTTTCCCGCACCATTCGGTCCAAGCAGTCCATAAATCTGTCCCTTTTCGATATTAAGCGAAACATTATTTACCGCTTTCTGTTTTCTAAAATATTTACATAGATTTTGTGTCTGCAACATCATTTCCATCTTTACTATCCTTCCTTCTATATTTCATTTCTTACTGAAATATAATCTATCAGGGAAAAATAAAGATTTGATGAAGTTTGCTACATTTTAGAAAATCTGTCCCGGAAGTTTTTTCTTCTCCATATACGGAAACTCTCTATCAAATGCCTCTGCTTCCTTTTCATTTACCAGATACCCTGCCGGAGGTGCATATTCACCTGTAATTCCATTAAGATATCCCGGCATCAGTTCTTCGCACAGAACGAAAGATGCATCCTCGCCTTCCGGCAATCCATGATAGCGGATGCCAAACTCACTCGCCTGTCTGAATCCGCTTTTTCCATAAAAATCAATATTCCCTTCAAAACATAGTGCTCCGCATCCAAGCTCTTTTGCTTTTTCTAAAGAATAATCCAGTAAAATCTTTCCATACCCCTTCCTTTTAAGCTCCGGTGCAATACAGATCGGTCCCATAGTCATAATGGGAATGCTTCTGCCATCATCGGCTGCAATCACCGCCTTCATAAACATGTTCTGTCCAATCAACTGTCCATCTAATGTCATGACAAAATCCAATTCTGGAACAAACGCCGGATCGTTGCGAAGCTGATGGAGTACATAATGCTCCAGACAGCCTGGGCGATACACATTCCAGAAACTCTCCCTTACCAGATTTTCTACCTCATGGTATTCATTTTCTCTTTCCAATCACCATACGATGATGCTCCTTGCCAACTCCCCATTGTTCTAATCGCATAATTCTCCCTTTTCTCTAATACCTTCCCTATATAAGACCGCTAATACTCTTTTCAAACTGCTCTTTTATCCTTTTTTTATCCTTTGCTCCATCATACAGACTATAGTAGAAAAACATGACGGAATAAAACATGGTTGCTTTTTTATCTGCCTCCACAACGCCAATGCTCTCGAACATATCCTTCACGTATTCTGCCGGACCGGACACAAGATACTGCTGATACAATGCCTGCATCTCCTCATTCCGAAACTGCTCTAATGTAAGCATCTTTCGAAATGATGATGCAAAATCATTTTCTGTCCAATACGAAAACATAGATTTACTGTATTCCATGAAATTATCCGTAGAAATCTCTTCATACTGTTCAGGTTGCAACGGTGTACAAAGGGAACATAATAAAAAACTTAATAATGGACTGCCAATCTTACACAAAGTACCGCCCAAACGAGACTACGGGCGGTATTTTTGTATCATGGCGGAGAAAGGAGGAACTTCCCACGGGGGCTTGACTGAAAAGTTGAGCCCCTTTTTTCATGCCAAAAAACAGGAGGTAAATGCTTATGGCAGATGATAAAACCACAAAAACGCCGGAACAGCCGGTAACGGATAGCAGGCCGGGCAAGGAAACGCCTCCCGCTCCCCCAAAAGAGCCGGAGAAGGTTTCCGTTTCCCCGGAGCCGGAAAAAAAGACGGAACCGGAGGTAAAGAACCCACAGGTTTCTGTCTATAACTTCGCTGAAATTATGAAGGAAAAGAAGGTCGAGGAACGGGCGGCAGCTCCCAGCGGGGAAAAGCCTGACCCGGCAAAAGTGGAGAAACCGGAAAAGCAGCCGGAGGCTCCGAAAAAAGCAGATGAAAAACCCAAAGAGCCGGAACAGCCGAAGCGCCGGGGCCGTCCCCCGAAAGCAGATAAGGACAAGGCCGCAGCCCCGAAGTCCAAAGCCCCCGCACAGAAACCGGAAAAGACGGTCAAAAAGGAGCCGGAGAAAAAAACGGCTCCAACGGTGCAGACCGCTCCCACTCCGAAGAAACCTGAAAAGCCGCAGGATGCACCACGCCGGGGCAAGGAGCAGATCGTCTATATCAAGCTGAATGAACTCCACGCCTTCAAGAACCATCCCTTTGAGGTTCGGGATGATGAAGAAATGCGGGCTATGGTGTCCAGCGTCAAGGACAAGGGCGTTACCCAGCCCGCTATCGTCCGTCCCCGTGAGGATGGCGGCTATGAGATCGTGTCCGGCCACCGCCGCCAGAAAGCCAGTGAGCTTGCCGGATATGCGGATATGCCCTGTATCGTCCGAAACCTGACAGACGATGAAGCCATCACCCAGATGGTCGAGGACAATCTGAACCAGCGTGAAGAAATCCTCCCCAGTGAGCGGGCCAAAGCCTTGAAAATGCAGCTTGAAGCTATCAAGCACCAGGGCTCCCGCACTTCGGGCCAGATTGACCCGAAGGACGCTGGCAAACGCTCCAACGAGATCGTGGCCGAGCGCAATAAGATGGCGGTCAAGCAGGTGCAGCGGTATATCCGTCTCAATGAGCTGGTTCCAGACCTGATGAAGCTGATGGATGAAAAAAAGCTGGGTTTTACTACGGCGGTGGAGCTTTCCTATATCGGCAAGAAGAACCAGAACTATATCGCCGTCGCCATTGACAGCCAGCAGTCCTCGCCTTCACAGGCGCAGGCAAAGCGTATGCGTGAGCTGGACGAAAAGAAGCTGCTCAACGGGGATGTGATCGACGGCATTATGATGGAGGACAAAAAGGAGGTAGACAAAGTGATTTTGACAGGTGCGGAACTGAGCAAGTATTTCGGCAAGGAAACTACGCCGAGGGAAATGAAGGACCAGATCATCAAGCTGCTGGACGACTGGAAGGGTCAGCAGAAGGAACACGAAAAGCCGGAGAAGAAAACCGAACAGGAAAAGTAAGCCCAAACTTCGGGTCAGCATGGCCCGAGGATTGCGGGGCTCTGCCCCGCGCCCCGAAGCTCTGGAGATATAAATTATTCCCCGTCGCCAGTTATTCCGTAGCATAGCCGGGAAAATCAGTCAAGGGCAGCGCCGCCGCAGGCGGTGCCAGAGGCACCCTTGACGGATTTCTCCCGGTTATGCTTTTTCCCGGTCAAGCGACGGGGATATAAATTCTCCAGAGCCGTTCCCCTTCCCGGGGGAAGGGGCGGAGGGGTTGGGCGAACTCTTGCTTTTCCCTAAACCAAAACAGAAATGGAGGCTCAACCAATGAAACGACCTTTAGCATACCTGACTGCCGCATGGAGCGGCGAGCCGGATGTTGATATGGAGCTGGCGGCCCACTACTGCCGTCTTACTTATGAGGCGGGCTTTTCCCCGATCTGCCCGCTCTTGTACCTGCCGCTGTTTTTGAATGACAGCGTTCCCGAGGAACATAAGGCCGGGATTGATATGCGCCGGGATATGCTGCGGCGCTCCCATACCCTGATCGTCTGCGGCAGCGTTGTGGACGAGGATGTGAAAAACGATATTGCGGTTGCCGGGCGGCTGGGCATTGCGGCGACCACACTGGAAGGGGTGCTTGCCGTAAAGGGACACGGCACCCCGGGCCATGCCGGATATTAAGCTGGGAAGCCTTTTCGACGGGATTGGCGTGTTCCCTCTGGCCGCCTCCCGGTGCGGTATCCGTCCGGTATGGGCCAGCGAGATTGAAAAAGCACCCATCTCCATAACCAAAAGGCACTTTCCCGATATGGCGCATTTGGGGGATATTACGAAGGTGGACGGCGGGAAAATCCCGCCGGTCCATGTGATAACCTTCGGCTCTCCCTGTCAGAACCTTTCTCTGATCGGCAACCGCTCCGGCCTTGCTGGGGCAAAATCAAGCCTGTTCTATCAGGCGTTTCGTATCATACAGGAAATGAGGGATGCTACTGATAACCTATATCCAGCTATCGCTGTTTGGGAAAACGTCATGGGAGCGTTTTCTACAAATGACCGGATGGACTTTAGAGCCGTCCTATCCGCCTTCTCGGACACCGAAGTTCCAATGCCTCCTTCGGGAAGATGGGGAAACGCCGGAATGGTGCGAGGGGGAACGCCTGATGTGTGCTGGCGGCTCATGGACGCCCAGTATTGGGCAGGCTCCCGAAGGCTGGCACGAAGGCAGCGGATTTTCGTCGTGGCGGATTTTGGAGGCAGACGTGCCGCAGACATACTATTTAAGCCCCGTCCAATGCTCCCACTTCCTCCGCCTTGCGGAGAGGGCGGGCGGGCCGCCGCCGAAAGAGATCGAACAGCTTCTTTTAAAACAGGGCGGCAGATACCAGTCATCCACCCCTTTCAGTGCTTCCGTATGCGGGGAGCGGCAAAAAGGCAGGAAGAAACGGCCTTCCGAAACAGCTTCGGATTACCAACTGACCCTTTTCCCACTCTTTTAGCCAGTGATGTAACGCCCTTTGCCTTCTGGTATGAGGGCGACCCGGAGGGCGGCTGTATCCGTTTTCTGACGGAAACAGAAAGTGAACGGCTGATGGGGCTGCCAGAGGGCTGGACAAAGTACGGGGCGGACGACATGGAGATCCGGCCTCTGCAACGCTACAAGGCGCTGGGAAATGCGATTGCCCTCCCTTGTGCCGATTACATTATGGCCGGGATCTATGAGGTGCTGGCTGACCGGGTCGGAAAGGAGGAATAAGCCTATGTTTGAAGCCTATATAACCAATACAGCCCTGTACCCCTTAATGGGGATCGAGGTAGGGACAACGGTACATTTCCCCATGACGACACAGGAGTTGCAGGCCGCCCTTGCCAAAATCGGGATAGACGGGAAACGGTACAGCGAAGTGTTCTTTACCAGCTTTGACAGTGATGTGCTGGGGCTCTACGATCATCTCTACGAATGTGAGAACATCGACGAGCTGAACGAGCTGGGCCACGCCCTGCTGGAAGTACGGGATAAGGGCGGACTGGAAACCTTTGAAGCCGCTCTTGTCTTAGGAAACCACACAAGGAGCGTGAAGGATTTGATAAACCTGACGCAGAACCTTGACCTTTACCGCTTTTACCCGGATATTTCCGATGATGAAGGGCTGGGCCGTCTTTACGCCGACGAGCTTGGGACTATCGACATACCGGAGCACATTCAGAACTACTTCGATTATGAAGCATACGGGCGGGATGTGCGTATCAACGAGGGCGGCGTATTCGCTCCCGGTGGGTATGTGTCGGCAGTCCCGGAGGGCTTCAAGGAGTATTACCACGGGCCGCAGGACATTCCGCCGGAACACCGGATATTTGCCTATCCTGAAAAGGCCGAGCCTGTCCACTCCATTCTCGCTGCACTCAAACGGTTTCAAGAAGCCCCGCCCGCTCCGAAGAAGGACAAGGCGGGGCCTTCCCATGAAGAACGGTAAGACTTCGGGCCAGCATGGCCCGAAGCATGAAGGAGGTGCATACCATCAACTATTACCCTATCAATGAAGGAGCCGCCCGCCGGGCAAAGGAAATGAACAGCTTTTCCGACTACAAGGAAGGGAGCGCAACGGCGGAATACCGGGCAATGGTGGACAAGGCCGCCGCCATAGCGGAACAGCAGAAATCCCGGGTGGACCCCATGTACCATGAGAAGATTGACCATCTGTTAGACACCTACGCCCGCAAGCTGGCCGAAAACATGAACCAGGGCTTTGCCATTGACGCAAGGGTTCCCTCTGTGATGATCGCCGGACCTGCCAATTTCCCGGTGGGAAAGAAGGAAAAACAGAACCGGGCCCGGGACAGCAACATGGAGGAATGGCGGTATATTCAAGGGCTGCTGGATAAGATACGCAGTACCGGCATGGGCGGGATCAGCGCCGATGACCCGGCAGCGATTGAAAAGCTCCAGAAGAAGCTGGACGGACTGGAACGCTCCCAGCTCATTATGAAGGAGGTCAACGCCTATTACCGCAAGCATGGCAAGCTGGACGGCTGTGCGCTGCTGTCGCCGGATCAGATCGAAAAGCTGAAAGCAAGCATGGCGTCAAGCTGGCGGAGCGATCCGAGGCCCTTTGAAAGCTACCAGCTTACCAACAACAATGCGGAAATCCGCCGGGTAAAGGCCCGTATCGAACAGCTTTCCAAACAGGCACAGCAGGAATTTTCCGGCTGGGAGTTCGATGGGGGCCGTGTGGAAATGAACCGGGAGGACAACCGCTTGCAGGTGTTCTTTGACGGAAAGCCTGACGCGGACACCCGGGCCGAGCTGAAAAGCAACGGTTTCCGCTGGGCTCCCAGCGTGGGCGCATGGCAGAGGCAGCTCACGGACAACGCCATCCGGGCGGCTGACCGCTTGGAATGTATCAAGCCGCTGTCCAGCGAAAAGCCCTCCCAGCTTCAAAAGAAGCCCTCTATCTTGCAAACCATGCGGGAACAGGGCGAAAAAGTCCAGACGGAGCCGGAAAAGAAAGCTCCGTCCGGCAGGGATGCCGAGCGGTAAGCCTCGGGCCACATTGGCCCGAGGTTTTCTGTTCCCCGAGACTGTACGGGGGCCTCCCGGATAGCGGGAACCCCGACGGAAAGGAGGTTTTATGCAGGAAGAAGTAAACCAAAAAACGGTTGCCCTTTCGATCAGGACAACGAAGCTCACAGGAAAAGTGCTGGCTGCCGCTCTTGGCAAGGTGGTTCGGGCGCTGCAAAAGCACCACCGGAAGGCGCTGACCCCGCAGGGACGCCAGAGCGTGAAAAAGCTGATGAACCACTATGGCGGCAAAAGTGCCATGCCCTATGTGGGAGCTCCAAAGGATTTTGACCGGATCGCGAAGGAGTTCCATGTGGACTACGCTTTCCATAAAGTGAGCCCCGGTCATTACCTGCTGTTTTTCAAAGCCAATCAGGCGGACGCTATCACGGCGGCCTTCCAGAAGTACAGCGCAAAGGTGCTGAATAAAGAGCAGGACAAGGCTTCCATCCTCGGCCAGCTTCGGAAATTCACGGAGCAGATCAGGACACAGGCAAAGGAAAAGCAGCGAACCAGAGAGGCGGTGAAGGACGGACGTTGAGTGACAAAATCAGAAAATATGTACTCCCAAACCTGCCGTACCTCTTTGTGTTCTGGTTCTTCTCCAAAATCGGGACGGCCTACCGGATCGCCCCCGGCACAGACTTCGGGACAAAGCTCATGGGGATGCTCGATACCTTCCCCAAAGCCTTTGAAACCTACTGGCCGGGGCTGGGAGGTATTGACCTGCTGGTGGGCCTTGCCGGTGCGGCTGGGGTGTATCTGCTGATACAGTCAAAGATCAGGCAGGCGAAAAAATTCCGGCGAGATGCGGAATACGGCACCGCCCGCTTTGGAACAAAGGAGGATATAAAGCCGTTTGTTGACCCA